>JAYSQA010000231.1:0-1752 GCA_043721775.1 Rhodobacterales bacterium | reverse complement strand
GGCAGCGGCCCCGCGCTGCCCCGGAACCCGGCCATCACCAGCAGAAGGATCAGTCCGCGGAGAGAACGGCGGAACATTGTGCAGGCAGGTCAGCCATTGTGAACTCTTTCGGGCCCTTCTTGCGTGGCGGCTTTGGTCCTGGGTTCTTGACGGGTTTGGGGTGCAGATAGGCGTCTGACACCCACCAGGCCAAAGTCTCGTCACAGCCGCTGCCGCCTTTGGACAGTTCGGAAACCGAGGGCTTTTGCGTCAAGCACAGGGGCGAGCCGGGCGGGCATTTCAGACGGACGTGCAGATGGTCCTGGTGGTTCGCCTCTGGCCGGATGTGCTGCAGCCATTTGGCATCGGCGGCGGTGGCGGTCTTGCACAGTTCCAGTTTGATGGCGGCTGCAACGAAGATGCGGTCAACGCGCGGGTCAGAGGCGGCGGCTTTCAGAAACGCGCGGTAGCTGTCGTTCCAGTTTTCGTTCACCGAAAGCTGATTGTCGGTGCGGATCGAGATCGAGGAGATCTTCTCGCGTTGCTTGACCGTCAGATCCAGCCGGCTTGGCGGCAGAAACCAGATGTCGGCGTCCAGCCCCATCTGATGGCTGGCGTGGCCAGAGTTCATCGGCCCGCCCCTCGGATTGCCCATATCACCGATGTAAAGCCCCCGCCAACCGAAGGCGGTGACGGCTTGGCTAAGGTCTTCCAGATAAGACACCAGCACCGGATTGCCCCAGTTGCGGTCACGCGACAGGCGCATGGCTTGCCATGTCGGCCCGGATTCGGGCAGTTCGACATTGCCCGCCGCACAGCCGCGCGCATAGGTGCCGATGGGTTGTGCGGCGCCAGAGGTCGGCTGATCCTTGGCCGAAAACAGTTTGGCAGCCAACTGTTCGGCCCGGACGGGTGCCGCGAGGAGGAGGAGAAGCGCAAGAGCGTGGCGGATCATGGGAGACCTCGATAAGAGCGGACGTTCGGAACCTTAAGGAACAGGAAGAGTCCAAGCAACAACAACGCGATGATGGGAGAGATGCCAACCTGCTGGCTGCCGCTGATCTGCGTGGCAAGGGCGACGAGGAAGGGCGCGATGAAAGTGGTGGCCTGCCCGGCGAGTTGGTAAAGGCCGAAACTTTCGGTCAGTTTGGCGGGGTCCGAAAGGTGGACCATCAAAGTCCGGCTGGCCGCCTGCACGCTGCCGGCCCCGGCCCCGATGACCGCCCCGATGGCGATGAAGGCCAGCTTTGGGCCGGAGGGGCCAAGGTCCATGCCCAAGACACGCGTGGCACTGACCGACAGCAACGCCAGACCGGCCGCAATCAACGCCAGAAGGCAGGCAATGATCACCGGTTTCGGGCCAAAAGCACTGTCGGCCTTGCCGCCGATCCAGGCGAAAATTGCGCCTGAGACGGCCGCGACGATGCCAAAAATGCCGATATCCACTGTGGAAAGCCGCAAGGCGCCGGTGGCGTAGATGCCGCCGAAGATGAACATGCCGTTCAACGCATCGCGGTAAATCATCGAGGACAGCAGATAGCGCGACAGCGCCGGTTGGCGCGGCAAGGCGCTTAGGGTCGCCCGCAGTTCTGGCCAGGCCTGTGACAGCGCTTTGGCGATCGAAGTGCGACTTTCGGCCTTCGGCTCGCGTGACCACAGGAAGAAGGGCAGGATGAAAATGGCATACCAGATTGCGGTGAAGGGGCCGACAAAGCGTGTGCCCTCGTGCTGGGCCGGGTCAAGGCCGAAGGCTGGCGGCAGACCGATCAGGGT
>JAYSQA010000230.1:0-5959 GCA_043721775.1 Rhodobacterales bacterium | reverse complement strand
AGGCCCCTATTCGGCATTGCTCCGGGTGGGGCTTGCCATACCGTCCCGGTTGCCCGGTCCGTGGTGGGCTCTTACCCCACCGTTTCACCATCACCTTGGGCAACGCCGGGCCGTTCCTTTGCAGGATGGGGCCCGACACCAAGGCAGACTCTTCTCTGTGGCGCTTTCCCTGAGGTTACCCTCGCCGGGCGTTACCCGGCACCCTTACTTCATGGAGTCCGGACTTTCCTCGAAGCCCCCATTACAAGAAACCCCGCGATCATCCAGCCATCCGCGCGAAAAAGGGCATAGGCGCAAGTGAGAGCAGCGTCAATAGGGGTGGGAATACGGAAAAGACGTGGCCGCGACGCCCGTTTGCAGCCCGGCTTTGCCCAGTCATCTCCCCCCGGTCGAAACTTTCGCAGGCAACATGGGCAGATTGCCCATCCTACGGGATAAGGTAGGATGGGCAATCTGCCCATGCCCCCGTTGCCTTTGGTGCAGCGCCCCTCCATTCTGCCCCCGCGACAGATAGGGAGAATCCGGTGGAGTTCATCATACGCAGTCTGATCATCGGCATCGGCGCCACAGTCGTGTTCGACCTGTGGGGTCTGGCGTTGCATCTGGCCTTTGGCCTGCCTGCCCCGGCCTGGGGCATGGGTGGGCGCTGGTTTGCGCATGTGGCGCGGGGGCAGGTCTGGCATGACGACATCGCCGAAAGCCCTGCGGTGGCGGCAGAGGCGGCGATTGGTTGGGTCGGGCATTATGTGGTGGGCGTCTTCTATGCAGGCGCCTTGCTGGCCATCTGGGGGCTGGGCTGGGCCTATTCCCCAACGCTGGCCCCGGCGTTGATCGTCGGGATCGTCACCATCAGCGCGGGTTGGTTCCTGATGAGCCCGGGCATGGGCGGCGGCCTTGCCGCCAGCCGGGCCGAAAATCCGCTGAAGGCGCGGACCCTTGGGCTTGCGGCCCATGCGGTCTTTGGCCTTGGACTTTATCTGTCAGCCTTGGCCACTCAAGGACTTTAGACCTCCGACCGGGGCAGCCAAAATTTTTCGGCGAAAAATTTTGGCGTCACCAGCTGCCGGGCGCGAAGCGGGTCGCAAGGTTTGCCGCAAGACCGGCATCAACCTCATCGACGGACCCTTTGGCCCACGGGCGAAAGCGCAAGCGGAAGGCGTGCAGCAGCGTGGCCTCGTCCGCTTCGGGATAGCCGAAACGCCGGGCATGACGTGCGAATTCCGACGCGGCCACCCGCACTGCACCGGGCCGAACCGCTTCGGGCCGCACTGCTTCGGGCCAGACCGACAGCCCCGACAAAGCCAGCCGCCGCCAGTCAAAATGCGGGCCGGGGTCGGCTTTGCGGGTGGGGGCCATGTCAGAGTGGGCAATCACTCCGGCTGGCTTGATGTGCCAGCGCGCCATGATCGCGGTCAACAAACCCTCCAGCGCAGCCATCTGCGGTTCGGGAAAGGGCATATGGCCGGGGTTCTGCAACTCGATTCCGACGGAGGCAGAGTTTACATCCGTCACCTCACCCCAAGCCCCCGCCCCGGCATGCCAGGCGCGGCGAGCCTCGTCCACCAGGCACACGGCGCGGCCATCGGTATCCAGCAGCCAATGGGCCGACACCTCATGCACGGGGTCAGACAGGCGCGCCTGCGCCGCGGCAAAGCTGGCCATGCCGGTGTAGTGCAGCACGATAAGGTGCGGAGGCACCCCGCCCCGGCGTTCCCCATGGTTGGGCGAGGTCACTGCTTGGCGTTGCGGAACGGGCGCGGGTCCCAGGAACAGGCGAAACCGTCGCCATCCGGGTCCAGCGCCTTGCGGTCCCGCTGCGGCCCGCCGGCGGCGAGGAAGGCTTGCTGAGCCAGATCGGGCGAATCAAACTTGGCGCAGGCTTTCTCGGGGCTGGTGAAATAGAACGGCGGGCGGTTGTACATCTTCATGCCCGGCGGGTTTGTGGTGGCGAGCGCGAAGGCCGCGATGTTCGGGCCGTCATTGGCACCACGCACCGGCAGCGCACCGGGCTGCACCACGACATATTGCTCGCGGTTGCATTCGATGCGCTGCTTGTCCGAGGCGATGGTTTCGCGCCCCTTTACAGCGTTGAAATCCTGCTCGTCCGACACGCCACCTTGCACGTAATTCATTTCCGAGGTGGTTTCCTGAATGCCCGCAAAGGCATTGCCGCGCCCGGCGCACCCGTTGGAGGTGATCGGAGGCAGGCCCGAGGGCGAGGTGGCCACCCCTTGCGCCCCGCTTGCCGCGATCTGGCCGGTCGGGTCCAGCGGTGCCATGCCATTGGTTCCGGTATTCGGGGCCATGGTCTGGGCCGTAGTTTGCGCAGTGCTGCCGCCATCGGCCGCCGCAATCGCCGCCGCCGCCGCATCGGTGGAAAAACCCGGAGTGGGGGCCGTCACCGGAGTCATTGTCGTCGGCGTCATCGTGTCAGCGATCTGGCCAGCCGGTCGCGACCCCGCGCCGCGGATGTAGGAATTGTAATCCTGAAACCCGGCACCGGTTGGATTTGACTCTGGCACCTGAGTGCCACAGCCCGCCAAACCCAGTGCCAGCATCATCACCACCATGGGTGTACGCATCATTTTCGCCTCAACAAGACTGCTTTTCAGCGCCTCTACCACCATTTCGCAGGCTTGGCCACAAAGCCCGCCGCCCGCTCCAGAACATAAGCGTGATTGAGAAGGCCCGCCTCATCCCATGGCCGCCCGATCAGTTGCAGGCCCAGGGGCAGGCCCTTGGCATCCAGGCCCACCGGAACCGATATGCCGGGCAGACCAGCAAGGTTGACGGTCACGGTGAAGACGTCGTTGAGGTACATCTCAACCGGATCCGCACTTGCCATCTCACCCAAGCCAAATGCCGACGAGGGCGTGGCGGGCGTCAGGATCGCATCAATTCCCGCCTCGAACACAAATTCAAAGTCGCGCTTGATCAGGGCGCGAACCTTGCGGGCGCGGTTGTAATAGGCGTCATAAAAGCCCGCTGACAGCACATAGGTGCCCACCAGGATGCGGCGCTGCACTTCCGGCCCGAAACCCTCGGCCCGGGTTTTTTCATACATTTCGGTGATGCCATCGCCCGCCGCCAGCTTGGCGCGGTGGCCATAACGCACACCATCATAGCGGGCGAGGTTGGACGAGGCTTCAGCCGGGGCGATGACATAGTAAGCGGGCAGCGCGTATTTGGTATGGGGCAAACTGATGTCGACAATCTCGGCCCCGGCGTCCTTCATCATGGCGATGCCGGTCTGCCACAGCGCCTCGATTTCCGCAGGCATACCGTCCATGCGGTACTCCTTCGGGATGCCGACCTTTTTGCCACGAATGTCACCGGTCAAGGCAGCCTCAAAATCCGGCACGGCAAGGCTGGATGAGGTGGAATCCTTCGCGTCATGCCCGCACATCGCCGCAAGGAAGATCGCTGCATCGCGGACCGATTTGGTCATCGGCCCGGCTTGGTCCAAGGACGAGGCGAAGGCCACGATGCCCCAGCGCGACACCCGGCCATAAGTGGGCTTGATGCCGGTGATGCCAGTGAACGCCGCAGGCTGGCGGATCGAGCCGCCGGTGTCGGTGCCCGTCGCCCCAAGGCACAGGTCTGCGGCCACAGCAGCGGCAGACCCGCCCGAAGAACCGCCCGGCGTCAGCGCCGTCGTGTCATTGTCGCGCCGCCACGGGCTGATGACATTGCCGTAAGCCGAGGTCTCGTTCGACGAGCCCATGGCGAATTCGTCCATGTTCAGCTTGCCCAGCATCACGGCACCGGCAGCAAAAAGCTTGGTGGTGACGGTGGATTCGTATTCCGGCTTGAAGCCTTTCAGGATGTTGGAGGCCGCCTGACTTGGCACGCCCCTGGTGCAGAACAGGTCCTTGATGCCCAGGGGAATGCCGCACAGATCCGGCGCATAGCCCGATTTCAGCCGCACATCGGCCGCCCGCGCCTGATCCAGTGCGATATCCGGGGTCTTGTGGACAAAAGCGTTCAGCTGGTCGCTGGCGTCAATCGCCGTCAGGCAGGCCATGGTCAGATCAACGGCGGAAAGCGCGCCACTGCGCAGGGCGTCGCGGGCGGCGGCGATGGTCAGTTCATTTGCATTGGACATTTATTCCACCACCTTCGGCACAGCAAAGAAGCCTTCCCGCGCATCCGGCGCGTTCTTCAGCACCTGCGCCTGAATGTTGCCATCCGTCACCACATCAATTCGCCGCGCCAGCCGCATTGGCGTGACCGAAACCATCGGCTCGATCCCATCGACATTGACCTCGCCCAGCTGCTCCATAAACCCCAGAATGCCGGACAGCTGGTCAGCCAGCTTGGGCAGATCGGCCTCCTCAACCCGGATCCGGGCGAGTTTGGCCACCTTGCGCGCAGTCGCGATGTCAATCGACATGGGGCGGTTCCTTGAAGGGTCAGGGACAGGATGTCTTGCAGAGTCCGGCCATTCCTTTAGCCGCGTGACGATGAACCCGCAAGACGGTCAACAGACCAAAGCCCCTTGCGCGCCAATCAGCACCACGCCTGCCTTGGGGAAAAGAACGAGGGCGGCATGGCGAAGGCTGACGAACCGCAGGCATCGCCAGCCCGCCCGCCTTCGCCAGCCCGCCCGCCTTCGCAGGCCCTTCCGCTTTTGCAGGCCCTTCCGCTTTTGCAGGCCCGGTGTCATTGTTCCATCTGGCAGTGAAGACAGCGCTTGCGGTGGCAAAGATCGCCCGTGTCAAAGTCACGATGCTGTCTGAAACCTTGTTGCCGGGGCCCGCCGCCTGCCCCATAGACCCTTTCCCACCGCAGGGTCCGCTTTATGTAGCGGACCAAAGAAGGAGACATCCATGAAGATCATCTGGCTTGGCCATTCCGGCTTCCGTATCGAGATTGAAGGTGCTGTTCTGCTGATCGACCCGTGGCTGACTGGCAACCCGATGTTTCCGGCCGACCGCCGGGCCGAGGCTGTCGACGGCGTCACTCATATCCTGCTGACGCACGGCCACGGCGACCACATCGGCGACGCTTGCAGCATTGCCAAGGACAAGGGTCTGACGATTGCGGGCATCTATGATCTGATGGGCTATCTCGCCGCCACAGAGGGCGTTCAGATCAATGGTTTCAACAAGGGCGGCACGATTGATTGCAATGGGGCCAAGGTCACGCTGGTGAATGCCTGCCACTCGTCCTCGGCGTCCGGTCCGAATGGGTCGGTGGCGGTGGGGTCAGAGGGTGGCTTCATGATCGCGGGCGAGGGGCACACGATTTACCTGTCGGGTGATACTGACATCATGGCCGACATGGATTGGATGGGCGATTACCACAAGCCCGACATCGGCATCCTGTCGGCAGGCGGCCATTTCACCATGGGCATGGCGCGCGCCGCCTATGCGGCCAGGCGTTATTTCAATTTCAAGACCGTGATCCCCTGCCATTACCGGACCTTTCCGCTGCTGGAACAATCGGCGCAAAAGCTGCGCGATGGCCTGCCCGGGGTGGCGGTGATTGAGCCCGAGGTGCTGGTGGCGATCGTGATCTGACGGGCCATCATTTGACCGGCAGCAGGTCGCCCCGCCGCCGATCATCGGTCAGCGATAAAGCTGCCAGTCCTTGCGGCCCGCAGGCTGGGGCGGCAGACCGGTATCGCGGCGCAGATGCGCGGCCTCGTGCATTGCCGCCACCAGATCCGGCGGGCGACGCAGTTTTGGCGTTACACCCCTTGTTTGAGTGCCGCGACATTCCGCCGCAAAGTCCGGTGAGCGGCCCGCCACAGATCGGGACCACAGATCGCGCCAAAAATCAGCGCCGGTCGGTGAAGAACGCTTTCAGCAGCGCCTCGGATTCCGCCGCCGCGATGCCATCATAGACTTCCGGCACATGATGGCATTGGGCATGTGAAAACACCCGCGCGCCTTGTGCCACCCCACCGGATTTCGGATCTGCTGCGCCGTAATACAGCCGCGCGATCCGCGCTGCC
>JAYSQA010000229.1:0-11337 GCA_043721775.1 Rhodobacterales bacterium | reverse complement strand
ACACCCCCTGCACCCCCGTGGGATATTTATGAACAAATGAAGGGGGGGCCGGGGGGCTTGCGGTCAGAAGTCGATGGCGAGGCCTTTGCGTTCCCAGTCGCCGTAGCGGACGGGCTCGAGGCCTTTTGGGCCGCCGAGTTCGGGGGGGAGAGGGGGGGGGGTGTCGGCAGCGCGGCGGGCCTCAGCTTCGGCGAGGGCGCGGAGCGCGGCGGGCGGCAGGTCTTTGGGCGGGGTCTCGGGCATCGCGTCTGACATGGGCCGCTCCTTGGCAAGGCATGGCCTATTGTATAAGGCGCAAGGGACTCAGGACAAGGGCGAGCGATGGCTGAAGGTTTGACGGCGCGGCGGGCGGTTTTGGTTTTGTTGGGCGGGGTGCTGGAGAAGGGGCTGTCGCTGGCAGAGCAGGGCGATGCGCCTTTGGCGGGGCTGTCGCCGGGGGATCGCGCGCGGGCGCAGCGGTTGGCTTCGGCGGTGCTGCGGCAGGCAGAGCCGATTGACCGGATGCTGGGGGCGCATCTGCACAAGGAGCCTCCGCTTGCCGCGCTGAATATCTTGCGGCTCGCGGTGACGGAACTGGCGGAGGGTGGGGCTGCGCATGGCGTGGTGAATTCGGCCGTGGAACTGGCGCGGCGGGATCGGGAGACGCAGGGGCTGGCGGGGATGATCAACGCGGTGCTGCGCAAGTTTGTGCCGCCGGTGGTGATTGCAGGGCCGGTGCAGCGGATGCCGGGGTGGTTAAGGGCTGCGGTGGTGGCGCGGTTTGGCAAGGTAGCTGTTGGACGTATGGAGGAGGTGCAGGCTTTGGTGCCTCCGGTGGATTTGACATTGCGGGCTGGGGTTGCGGCGGACAGCATTCCGGGGGCAGAGGTCTTGCCTACCGGCAGTTTGCGGCTGGCGGCGGGCGGGCAGGTTTCGGCTTTGCCGGGGTTTGCTGAGGGCGCGTTCTGGGTGCAGGATGCCGCCGCCGCGCTGGCGGTGAAGCTGTTGGGGGATGTGTCGGGGCTGACGGTGCTGGATCTGTGTGCGGCGCCGGGGGGCAAGACCTTGCAACTGGCGGATGGCGGGGCGGAGGTTGTGGCGGTTGATATCTCGGGGCCCCGGCTGGGGAGGTTGCGGGAGAATTTGGCGCGGACAGGGTTGCGGGCCAAGATTGTGACGGCGGATGCGTTGCAGTGGCAGCCGGAAGCGCTGTTTGATGCGGTGTTGCTGGATGCGCCGTGTTCCGCGACCGGAACCATTCGCCGGCATCCTGACTTACCGTTTCTGCGGCAGGTGAGTGATATTCCGGGGTTGGTAGAGTTGCAGGCAAGGTTACTCGACCGGGCATTGGGGTTTTTGAAGCCGGGGGGGCGTTTGGTCTATTGCACCTGTTCGCTGTTGCAGGATGAGGGCGAGGCGCAGGTGGCTTCCGCTTTGACGCGGCATCAAGGCGTTGTGATGCTGCGGCCTGAGATTGCCGGAATTGAACCGGCGTGGATGGGCGAGCGGGGGTTGCGCCTGCGGCCGGATTATTGGGCGGAGCGCGGCGGGATGGACGGGTTTTATATGGCGAGTTTGCAGGTTCCGGGCTGAGTTGCTTCGCGCTTACTTCGGCGCGAAAAGGTGGTAATAGGCCCAGTCGGGCAGCAATTGCGACAGGCGGAAGACCCAGGAGAAGACCATGGGGAAGCTGCGCTTGAAATGGCGGCTGGCCATCAGGGTCATCATCTCGGCTGCGGCGGCCTCGGGTTCCATCAGGAAGGGCATCGGGAAGGTGTTCAGCGCGGTCAGGCGGGTTTTGATGAATCCGGGGTTGGCCAGTTGCACGCGGATGCCGGTCCCGCGCAGGTCGGCGTAAAGGCTTTCCGCAAGGGCCATGACTCCGGCTTTGCTGGACTGGTAGCCCATGGCGCCGGGCAGGCCCCGGAAACCGCTGAGCGAGCCTGTCAAGACGATGTGGCCCGCGCCTTTGGCGACCATGCCGGGCAGGATCGCACCAAGGACGCGGGCGCAGCCGGTGAAGTTGATGTCGCACATCTGCACGAACTGGTCAGCGTTCAGGCTTTGGGCTGGCATCGGCCAGTACACACCGGCGAGCCAGATCATGCCGTCAATCGGGCCGATCGCCTCGGCCACGCGGGCGACGGCGGCGGTGTCGCTGACATCAAGCGGGGCGGCGAGGCTGCCGGGGAGGGTGGCGCAGACCTGATCCAGTTTGGCGGCGCTGCGGGCAGACAGGATCAAAAGCGCGCCTTGGGCGTGCATCTGGCGGGCGAGGGCGAGGCCCAGGCCCTCGGACGCGCCGACCAGCCAGTAGCGTTTGCCGGTAAGGGGCATCCGGGTATCAGTCATGTGAGGACAGCCTCTGGGATCGGGCGCATGGTGGCGATCAATTCGGCGACCTTGATGCCGAATTTGCGGAACTGGCTGCGGTTCATGATGGTGCCGTTGGGCATCAGGTACATCCAGTCTGTGACATCAAGGACATGGCCGCCATCTGCCTTGGGCAGGCGGATGCGGTAGTGCATCTGGCAGGCGAGGCCTTTCGCGCGGCCGAACGCTGGGCCGTCAAGGTCATCGGCCTCAGCCCTTATGGTGCCGTCGTTGGACAGCGCCAAGTGCCATTCGCGGTTTTGGGTCTTGCCGATATCGTAGGTAAAGGCCTCGGTCAGGGTGGCGCGGTTGCCGTCCCAGGTGCCGTGCATCGTTGCTACAAAGCGCGAGGATACGCGGCCGAAGGGGCCGTAAAGCACGCCCTCGCACAGGGTCGGGCCGTTCAGGTGGGTGCGGGGGGCGAATTGCGGGCCTTTTGCGGCGAAGTCGGCGAGGGTTTGGGTGCGAAAGCCAGTGACCCGGGACAGGATCAGGGCGGCGGCGGCGAGGGCTGCCAGAACTGTGCCAAGGGTCAGAAGCATCAGGAGACCTCGGAGGTGGGGGGGGGCGGGCGGGACCGGAAGGGCGCGCCTTTGAACCAGAGTTTCAGGGCCTGCCAGTGGATCAGGGCCAAGACGCGACGCGAGCCGAAGGGGCGGCGGATCAGGGCTTTGATTATGCAGGCGTTGGTCAGAGGTTGGAGCCGACCAGTGAGGGTGGCGATCAGGCCCTCGTCCCCTGTCGTGAAGTCGATGACGATGTTGAGGCGGTCTGGGCGGAGGTCAATGCGGAAGGTGTAGCCGCCCGAGATGGTCTGGAAGGGCGAGACATGGAAGATTTTCTGCGCCGTCAGGCGGTCTTCGGCGGTGATGGGGGCAAGGTCGGCACGATGACACAAATAGGAGTGGCGATCGCCGTAGGTGTTGGAAACCTCGGCTATGAAGGCGCGCAGGCCTGAAGTGTCTTCACAGAGCCAGAAGGCAACCGGATTGAAGACATGGCCCAGAAGGCGGGGTTGGGCGAGAAGGCGGATGCGGGTGGGCTGCGGCAGGTTGTGCTGAGATAGGACCTCGCGCACCCATGCGGGGCCCCTGCCCTGCTTGGGTGCGCCGCCGTGGTCAAGGTCGTGCAGAGAGGCAAGGTTGGCGCGGTTGCGGGAGAACAGCGTCGGGCCGGTGTCATGTTCGGCATCCAGCAGCACGAAGTCGACGCCGTAGCGGAAGGCATTGGCGACGCGGCCTTTGCGGCCGTGGTAGGTTTGCCCGGCGAGGTGAAGCGCGGTCATGCGGCGCACCATGGGTTGCTTGGCTGGCGCTGGGGGGCCGCCTGCCCCCCAGACCCTCCGGGGATATTTATGAACAAATGAAATAGGGGAGTTGGGGTGCGGGGGGGCGTCATGCGGCCTCGCGGAGAGCTTGGCGGGTGCGGAGGGCAAGCGCCACCTCGGCAGCGGAGGCGAAACCGTCTTCGTGAAAGCCGTTCTTCATCCAGGCGCCGCAGAACCAGGTGAAGGATTGGCCGTTCATGGCCGCCAGTTGGGCTTGGGCATTCAGCGCAGTCTGATCGAAGACCGGGTGGCGGAAGGTTTCGGTGGCGTGGATCAAGTCCTGCCGGATGGCGCGGTTGGGGTTGAGAGTGACGAACAGGGGGTCATCCTTGGGGATCGGTTGAAGGGAATTCATCCAGTAGGTCAGGTCAATGCGGTCTGGCCTTGGACCTGAGGGTTCACAATAATTCCACGAGGCCCAGGTGCGGCGCGAGTTGGGCATCTGGCTGGCATCGGCGTGCAGGATCGCCTCGTTCGGCTGATAGCGGATGGCGGCGAGGGCTGTGTGTTCCGATGGGGTGGCGTCGGACATGAGGCGCAGCGTGTCGTCGGAATGCGTGGCGAAGATGACCTCGTCAAACAATTCCCACTCGCCACCGACCGCGCGGACCATGGCACCTTGCGGCACGCGCCGAACGGCGGCAATGGGGGTGCCTGTGCGGATGTCGACGGCGTGGCGGATCAGGTCAGCCTCTAGCCGGCGGACGTATTCGATGGAGCCGCCCTTCACGGTGTACCACTGATGATGTTTGAACACGCCCATCAGGCCGTGGTTCTTGAAGAAGGTGATCAGAGCAGCGGCGGGGAAGTTCAGGATGCCTGAGGAGGGAGTGGACCAGATCGCGCCGGTGAAGGGGATGACGTAGTGGTCGCGGAAGGCATCTGACATCTTCATCATGGTCAGAAGATCGCCCAGCGACATGCCGGGTTGCAGAACCTTGGCGGCCTTGGCGTGAAAGCGCATTATATCGGCCAGCATCCGCAGATAGGTCGGGCTGAGCACATTCTTGCGCTGTGCGAACAGGGCTGACAAGTTTCGCAAACCGTATTCGACGCGGCCTCCCTGGATCGAGCAGGCAAAGCTCATGTCGCTTTCCACCACCGGCACGTCAAGCTTGTCGAACAGCGCGGACAGCAGCGGATAGTTGACGCGGTTGAAGACGATGAAACCCATGTCAACCGGCTGATCGCCGCGCTTGCCCGCTACAACCGTACGGGCGTGACCGCCAAGCCGCTTTCCCGCCTCGAACAGCACCACCGCGTTGTCGGCGGCCAGAAGGTGGGCTGCGGCCATGCCAGAAATTCCCCCACCGATGACGGCGATGCGGCGGGCGGGGGCGGACGAGGTCTCAAACGGCATGGGGGCTCCTGCGGCGGGGTTGAAAGAGTTACGTGAGGCAACGACGATTGGATCATTGAAAAGAGCTATCAGGCCAAGTGATCCAGCCACGACGCAACGGCGTAGAAGCTGCATGTTGCTGAAGCCCCACACCTTTGCATTTGCCGATGGACGGCAACCTGCGACAGCCTATGTTGCGCAAGCGAACGGGCATGGATGGGGGATTTCTGGCGTGAAGGACGGCGAGACCGACTGGTCGGCAGTAATGATCGCGGTGCGCGATGCCGGGGACCGGGCGGCTTTTGCACAGTTGTTCCGGCATTACGCGCCCCGGGTGAAGTCTTATCTGATGAAGTCAGGTGCCAGCCCGGCGCAGGCCGAGGAATGCGCGCAGGATGTGATGTCGACGCTGTGGCAGAAGGCCAGGATGTTCGATGCCGAACGGGCCTCTGTCTCGACCTGGATCTTTACCATCGCGCGGAACCGGATGATTGACATGATCCGCCGGGATCGCAGGCCAGAACCGGAAGCGGCCCCCTGGGACCGCGACGCCGAGCCGGATCAGGCCGAGGTTTATGCCGCGACCGAGGAAAGCCGCAGCCTGACCGCCGCACTTGCCGACCTGCCGGAAAAGCAGCGTAGCCTGATCCAGCGCGCGTTTTACGGCGACCTGTCGCATTCGGAAATTGCAGCCGAAACCGGATTGCCGCTGGGAACCATCAAGTCGCGGATACGCTTGGCGTTGGACCGCCTGCGCGCCCGCATGAGTGAAAGCCAATGAAGATGACCAGCACGACGACCATCAGGCACCACCTGAACGATGCATTGTTGATGACCTATGCCGCAGGCAACCTGCCGGAAGCCTTTGGGCTGGTGGCGGCCAGCCATGTCAGTTTGTGCGACGACTGCCGGGCGCGGCTGGAAGCGTTCGAGGCTTTGGGCGGGGCAGTGATCGAGGCGGATGAGGGCGAAGACATCGGCGATGAGGCTTTGGCCCGCGTGATGGCCCGACTGGATGTGCCGGTTGTGGTGCCGCCGGTGGTCGGACCCTTGGGCAGGCGTCAGAGGGCAGTGCTGCCTGCGCCGGTGGCGGCCTATGTGGGCGGCGATCTGGAACGGGTGAAATGGAAGACGCTGGGCGCGGGCTTACGGCAGGCGATCCTGCCAACCTCTAAATCCGCGACAGCGCGGTTGTTGTACATTCCGGCGGGCCACGCCGTGCCCGATCACGGGCACCGGGGCACGGAACTGACTTTGGTGCTGCGTGGTGCCTTTCGCGATGCGACTGACCGCTTTGGCCCCGGAGATCTGGAAATTGCAGGCGAGTATCTGGAGCATAGGCCGGTGGCGGAAGCGGGCGAGGATTGCATCTGCCTTGCCGCTACCGACGCGCCGCTGCGGTTCACTGCTTTGATACCAAGGTTGTTGCAGCCTTTGTTCCGGATTTGAGGCGACGCGCCGGTTGAACTGACGGAGCGAGGGGTTTCACACCCCTCGCGCTCCCAGTGGGATATTTCTGCAAGAATGAAAGGAGCAGACGGCCGAGCGCTGGTGCTATTGCTCTTTGCTCTAATACTCCCTGCGGGCCGGTGATCCGAGCCGGTTGGCGGCACGCCAGAGGCGAGATAAAAGGAATGCGCGGAACGCGCTCTTTTGGATCAACGGCGGGGCCGCGCGCGGTTTTCCGGTTAAAGCACGACAATGCCGCTGTGTTTGGCCTTGAATTCCGGCTCGACATGGATGGTCACGACGCAGCCTTCGACGAGGGCTTTCAGGCCGGCCTCGACGCGGTCGCACATTTCGTGTGCGGCGGCGACGGTGATGGCACCGGGGACGACGAGGTGGAACTCGATGAAGGTGGCGGCGCCAGCGGTGCGGGTGCGCAGGTCATGGGCCTCGACCGCGCCGATGGCCTCGGTCGCGATGACGCGGCGCACCTCGGTCAGAACGGCGTCCGAGAGGGATTCGTCGAGGAGGCCGGACAGGCTTTCCTGCATCACGCGCCAGCCGGAATACAGGATGTTGAGGGCGACGAGGCCTGCAAGGGCGGGGTCAAGCCAGGACCAGCCGGTTTTTATGGCCAGAAGGACACCCAAAACGACGGCGACCGAGGAGACGACGTCAAGGAACAGGTGCTTGCCATCGGCCATCAGCGCCGGAGAGCGGGCGCGGCGGCCGTGGTGGATCAGCACCCAGGCCCAGACCGCGTTGATCACCGAGGCAGCCCCATTGACCAGAAGGCCGCGCAGGGGGGCATCGAGCATCTGGGGCGCCTGTATCCCCTCCCACGCCTGTTTCAGGATGACCAGCGACGCCACGATGATCATCACGCCTTCGAGAATGGCCGAGAAGAGTTCCGCCTTGTGGTGGCCGTAGGGGTGGTTGGCATCGGCAGGCAGCGCCGCCACGCGGATCGCCAGCAGGGCCGCAATCGCCGTCACCACGTTGACCGTGCTTTCCAGCGCATCCGACAACAGCGCCACCGACCCGGTCATAGCCCAGGCCACCAGCTTGAGGCCAAGCACCACCAGCCCCAGAACGATGCTGCCGATCCCGAGTTTGACGACTTTGGACATGATCGGCCCCTTGGGCGAGGTGGAAAGTTCTGCTCTGCCTGATGTGGCGCCGGGCAAAGACCGGTGGCCTAGCAAAGCAAGCCCTGCGGTTCAAGTCCTTTGACAAAGGCTTGCGCCCGGCTGGCCCCTGCCCGCCGCATCCCCTGGCACTTTCCGCTTGAAGCGCGCCAAAAACAGGCGCATAGCACCGCCACGCCTGCGACCCCCATGGACGCGGGCCAAACCCTATTTGGAGAGACCATGGCCAAGGAAGAACTTCTCGAATTCCCCGGTGTCGTGAAAGAACTCTTGCCTAACGCGACATTCAAGGTTGAACTCGACAATGGCCATGAATTGATTGCGGTGATGGCAGGCAAGATGCGCAAAAACCGCATCCGCGTTCTGGCGGGCGACAAGGTGCAGGTCGAAATGACCCCCTACGACCTGTCGAAAGGCCGTATCAACTACCGGTTCAAGTGAGCGGGTTCCCGATGCGGGGCACGGTCTTGCGAACCCTTGGGCACGGAATATCATCTTGAGACTTATCCTCGGATCCGCAAGCCCGCGCCGGAAGGACCTTCTGGCGCAGCTTGGCATCGTGCCCGACGCGGTGATCCCCCCTGACATCGTTGAGGACCCCAAGCCCCGCGAACTGCCCCTGCCCTATTGCGCAAGGCTGGCGCGCGAAAAGGTCATGGCGGTTCCGGCAGAGGCGGGCGATATCGTGCTGTGCGCAGATACCACCGTGGCCCTAGGCCGCCGCATCCTCGGCAAGCCTGCCGATGCCGGTGAGGCGGCGGAGTTCCTGACGGCTTTGGGCGGGCGGCGGCATCAGGTGATTACCTCGGTCGCGGTGCGGTTGGGCGACAGGGTGTGGTCGCGCGATTGCGTCAGTGCCGTAAAGATGAAGCGGCTGTCGGATGACGAGCTGAATGCCTACCTCGCGTCGGGCGAGTGGCAGGGCAAGGCCGGGGGTTACGGCATCCAAGGGGCGGCGGGCGCCTTCATCCCGTGGATTTCAGGCAGCTTCACCGGCATCGTCGGGCTGCCCTTGGCCGAGACCGCAGCGCTTCTTGCGGCGGCGGGCTATCCGATGTGGAGACAAATATGATTGGTCGCGTGATTGTTCTGGACGAGATCGAAGGACGCAAGGCTGCCGCCTTGGTTGTCGATGGCGAGCTGTCTGAACTGCTGATCGACCCTGCGGATGATACGCCACTGACAGGGGCGATCTACCGCGCCGTGGCCGACAGGCCGATGAAGGGCCTTGGCGGCATGTTCGTCAAGCTGCCGGGCGGCTCATCAGGGTTCTTGCGCCAGACCGATGGCCTTGCACCCGGTCAGCGCCTGCTGGTGCAGGTGACCGGGCCTGCCGAGCCGGGCAAGGCCCTGCCGGTGACGTCTCGGCTGTTGTTCAAGGGGAAGCTTGCGATTGTGACGCCGGGTGCGCCGGGCATCAACATCTCTCGCCGGATCAAGGACGAGGCTGTGCGGGATGATCTGCAAGCCGTGGCTGATACGGCGATGGTTGGGGCGGATGGTCAGCTTGGCCTGATAGTGCGGTCTGCGGCAGAGGCTGCCGAGCCGGAAGACCTGGCCGATGAAATCGCCGGCCTGCGCGAGGTTTGCGCCACCATGCTGGCCGACCTTGACGGCGGGCCGGAACTGTTGCTGGAGGGTGCCAGCGCGCAAGACACCGCTTGGCGCGACTGGAGCGACCCTGCCCCGGATCAGGTCGTCGAGGGCGGCTTTGCCGATCTTGGCGTGCTGGAGATGATCGACGCGCTGCGCGGCCCCCGGGTTGATCTGGGCGTCGGGCATATGATGGTGGAACCGACGCACGCCCTCGTGGCGGTGGATGTGAACACCGGCTCCGATACCTCGCCCGCCGCCAGCTTGAAGGTGAACATCGCCGCCGCCCGCGACCTGCCCCGCCAACTGCGCCTGCGCGGCCTTGGCGGTCAGGTGGTGGTGGATTTCGCGCCGATGGCCAAGAAGGACCGTGCGATTCTGGACCAGGTCATCAAGGCCGCCTTCCGCGCCGAAGGCGGCGAGGCCAATCTGGCTGGCTGGACCACGCTTGGCCTGTACGAACTGACCCGCAAGCGCGACCGCCTGCCTTTGGCAGGCCTGCTGCCCCTTGCCGGAGCGTAAGATGTCCTGCCCGATCTGCGGCAAAGAGCCCACCGAGAAATACCGCCCGTTCTGCTCGCGCCGCTGTTCGGACGCCGACCTGGCCCGCTGGCTGACCGGCGCTTACGTGATCCCCAGCCCCGAAGGAGAGGACGATCTGTCCAGCGAGGCGGAGTACGCTCCCCGCCCGCCAGACCGAGACCGCAATTGACCGCTTGCGCTGATTATTCTTGCCAACCCCTCTGGACAGCCCCGCAAGCCTGACGTATCAGACCGCCACCCGCAGGGATGCCAACCGGCCCCTTGGTACCGGGCCCAGATAGCTCAGTCGGTAGAGCAGCGGATTGAAAATCCGCGTGTCGCTGGTTCGATTCCGGCTCTGGGCACCATTTAAATCAATAGGTTAGCCGATATTGGACGCCCTTGCTTTGGAGGGTTTTCACTTTGGTTTTCACCTTTCCCGTTCCGGTCCTGTTCCGTTCCCCCATCGCCGCGCCACCCCATATTTTCGATCGACAAGCGGAATCCCTTCCTATAAGGTGGCCGAAAATCTGACCGGAGGGGACAGAATCTTTATGCGACCGATTGCCATCGATCTCTTTTCGGGCGCGGGTGGAATGAGCCTCGGCTTTGAACAAGCCGGGTTCGACGTCGCGGCGGCTGTCGAAATCGACCCGGTGCATTGCGCCGTCCATAAATTCAACTTCCCAAATACCGCCGTGATCGCTCGCTCGGTCGAACGGTTGTCCGGCGGCGAAATCCGCTTGGCTGCGGGCATCGGGAATCGCCCCGTGGACTGCGTGTTCGGTGGCGCGCCATGCCAAGGCTTTTCCCTGATCGGCCACCGCGTCTTGGACGATCCCCGCAACAGACTGGTCTTGGAATTCGTGCGGATCGTGGCCGAACTTGAGGCGCGGACCTTTGTATTCGAGAACGTCAAAGGCCTCACATTAGGCCCGCACAAGGCCTTCCTGCACGCACTGGCCACCGCCTTCGATGCCAATGGCCATGACGTGCAGCTGCCCTGGCGCGTGCTCAACGCGGCAGAATACGGCACTCCTCAATCACGCGAGCGCCTGATCTTGTTCGGTGCACGGCGCGGGCATACCCTACCCAGCTATCCCAAGCCGTTGACACAGATTGCGGGCCGGAAGGCAAAGATCGGCGATTTGCCAATTGGGCCGACCTGCGCCGACGCCTTGGACGATTTGCCCGACGCCGAAAGCTTTGATCGCCTGTGGGCAAGCGATTGGGTCGAAACCAAAGCCTTCCGAAAACCATCCCGCTATGCGGCCGAACTGCGCTGCACCACCAACGACGCCTGGCACTTCGGCCACCCGAGGATCTGGACGCCGAGCATCTTGACGTCCAGTGCGCGCACCGACCACACCGACATTTCCCGCCGCCGGTTCGGCGAGACGTCCGAGGGCGACAACGAGCCGATCAGCCGCCTGTTCAAGCTGCCTGCGGCTGGCGTCTGCAACACCTTGCGGGCAGGCACAGACGGATCGCGTGGCGCATTCACCAGCCCCTCAACCCGGGATATTCATCGAATCCCTCTCCGAGAGGGGCTCCGGTCGGTTTCGAAGCCCGCGATGGACTTTTTCCGGGTCTGTGAGCGGCCATCGGTC
>JAYSQA010000228.1:0-2306 GCA_043721775.1 Rhodobacterales bacterium | reverse complement strand
GTGGAAAGCGCCGTGGTCTGGCTGGGGGCCGGCAATGTCCTGAAGGTCACCATCACCGAACGTCAACCGGCTTGGGTCTGGCGCACCGGGCAGGGCCTGATGCTGCTGGATGCGTCAGGTCACCGGATTGCGGGCCTTGCCACCCGGGCGGACCGTGCCGACCTGCCCCTTCTTGCGGGTCAGGGTGCGGATACCGCCGTGGCCGAGGCGACCGCCATCTTGCAAGCCGCAAGCCCGCTGGCGTCGCGTGTGCGCGGACTGGTGCGGATCAGTGACCGCCGCTGGACCCTGATGCTGGACCGTGACCAAAGCATACTTTTGCCCGCCACCGGCCCTGTTGCGGCCGTTGAAGGGCTGATTGCCCTTGATAAAGCTGACAAAATTCTTGTTCGTAACCTTGTTTCTGTTGATCTGCGCAACCCGCAGCGCCCTGTCCTTCGCCTTGCCCCTGCCGCGCTTGACGCCTTGCGCCAGTCCCAAGGCCTTATCGTTTCCACGGAGTCCAAGACATGACCGACCTTTATCAGTCTCAGCGTGCCATGCGAAACATGCGCAAAGCAGCCCTGCAGCGGGGTGTCATTGCCATTCTGGATGTGGGCACCTCCAAGATCGCCTGCCTTATCCTGCGCTTTGACGGGCTGGAGGAGGGGGCAGAACCGGACGGTGTCGGTTCGATGGCCGGGCAGTCGAACTTCCGGGTGATCGGTGCTGCCACCACAAAATCGCGCGGGGTCCGCTTTGGCGAGATTTCGGCGATGAACGAAACCGAACGGGCCATCCGCACGGCCGTGCAGGCGGCGCAGAAGATGGCCAATGTGCGGGTTGACCATGTCATCGCCTGCTTTTCGGGTGGCGAACCGCGCAGTTACGGGCTGGCGGGCGAAATTGAGCTTTATGACACGGTGGTCAAGGAAAACGACGTGGCGCGCGTTCTGGCCGCCTGCGATGTGCCCGACATTGGCGAGGGCCGCGAGGTGATCCACGCCCAGCCCGTCAACTTCGCTTTGGACCATCGCACCGGCCTTGGCGACCCGCGTGAACAGATCGGCAACCGTCTGGCCTGCGACATGCACCTTCTGACGGTGGATGCGGCGGTCGTTCAGAACCTGCTTTATTGCATCAAGCGCTGTGATCTGGAACTGGCGGGCATTGCCTCCAGCGCCTATGCTTCGGGCATCGCCTCGCTGGTGGAAGATGAACGGGAACTGGGGGCGGCCTGCATCGACATGGGGGGCGGGTCCACCGGCATTTCGATCTTCATGAAAAAGCACATGATCTTTTCCGATGCGGTGCGGTTGGGCGGCGATCATGTCACATCCGACATTGCCCAGTGCCTGCACGTGCCGACTGCGGTGGCCGAACGCATCAAGACCAAGCACGGCGGCGTTCATGCGACGGGCATGGATGACCGCGAGATGATCGAGATTGGCGGCGACAGCGGCGATTGGGACAAGGACCGTCGTCAGGTATCACGCACCGAACTGATCGGCATCATCAGGCCCCGGGTCGAGGAGATACTGGAGCAGGTGGCCGAACGCCTGATAGCGGCGGGCTTTGAAAGCCTGCCCAGCCAGCAGATCGTGCTGACCGGTGGCGCCAGCCAGATCCCCGGCCTTGACGGGTTGGCCAGCCGCATCCTTGGCCAGCGGGTTCGCATGGGGCGTCCGCTAAGGGTGCAGGGCCTGCCACAAGCGGCCACCGGGCCGACCTTTGCTTCAACAGTGGGTCTGTGCCTTTTTGCCGCGCACCCGCAAGACGAGTGGTGGGATTTCGACATTCCGTCCGAGCGTTATCCGGCGCGGTCGCTGAAAAGAGCCCTCAAATGGTTCAAGGACAACTGGTAATCCGCAACATCCTGCGGTTTTGCCGATATGACGGGGCCAAACAAGCACAATTCCCCATATTTTGTGGGTAGTGTAATGATTTTTCGTGACCTTGAGGCACACTGTGCGTAGAATCGTGGATAAGTCGGGTTCTGCCGCAGTGCTTGGGGCAAAAGGGCAGGGGCCGGGTGTGGGACATAACGATCAAAGGCAGCGCGGGGCCGCTGCTTCACAACAAGAAACGGCGGGACGTAAAATGGCTTTGAACCTGACAGTCAATGCGGAGCGCGAAGAATTGAAGCCGCGCATCACGGTCTTCGGCGTCGGTGGTGCCGGGGGCAATGCGGTCAACAACATGATCGACAAGAACCTTGAGGGGGTCGAGTTTGTCGTGGCCAATACTGATGCGCAAGCGCTTCAGCAAAGCCGCGCAGGCAACAAGATCCAGATGGGTCTGAAGGTCACCGAAGGGCTTGGGGCGGG
>JAYSQA010000227.1:0-13036 GCA_043721775.1 Rhodobacterales bacterium | reverse complement strand
AATCCAAACCGCTCAGGCCCGATCACCTTCCGCCACGGTCTCCAATACTTCAAATCCCTCGCCCACGGATGGAGACTCAGAAATCTGTGAATCCCCTAGCTTAAGAATGGGGGGATTACCCAGGCTCCGATGTCGAACCGGTGATTGGCGCGTTACTGACCATCGGGTCGGCGGTCTGGTCGGTAGCCGACAAACGGGGCCGGTGACCTATCGGTACCGCTCTGGGTTGCGGCCCGAGTACGCGAACGGGCCGTCGCTCTCAGTCATTCTGATAGCGAAAACTCTTCCCTGGTGGCGGCAAGGATCCGGTTCCCTATCCGGTTGAGCAAGTCCTTTCCGTTGGAAATGTCGAAGCTCGCAGCTTCCAACACCGTTTCCTGACCCGCCACCCGGAAACGCGCGCGGATTCCTTCCTCATCGCCAAGTCCAGCATGGTGAGGATAGAGCAGCGTCAATCGCGGTGCCTTGTAGAGGTGGGCGTAGGCCATCATCTGGTAGACGTCCGCCTGCGACACACCCTGCTTCGGATCGTCGATCCGGGCGGAAATGCGCTTCCACTTGGTGTCGATCACATGGACAACTTGACCGGCGCGCCAGATCAGGATGTCGGGCTTGGTCTGGAACACCGCCCGTTCGTCATCAAGCGAGGTCAGGCAGAACAGTCGGCCGCCCTGCAGCGTTACGCGGAATTCGGAACCCGCCAGCGCCCTTGAGACCAACCGGCCGATGTATTCCTCGAACAGTGCATTCATCTCGAACAGCAACGCCGATCCCTGCCCCGATCCAGCACTGGTCGTCTGGTATCGGTTGCGCAGGAACAGCTGGGCCATTCCGAACAGTTCCTGCCACGCGCGGTTGGTGCGGTCGATGACCACATCTACCCAACGCAGGGAGGGGATCTGCACCTCTGCGACATCGGCATAGATGAAGGCCAGTTCCCGCAGTCGCTGAACATTCGCCGCGTTGCGCGACATCCGGGCCAGATGCCCGATGGTCGCTTTCATGATGCGGTTGAGGGCGATATCCTCGGACAACTCGTCATATCGGCACGCAAGGCGACCGGGATTTGCGAAGTGACGGGTGAACTGGCGCGGGATATCCAGCGATCCGCGCAAGGTCGGCAGGTCGCCCTCATGATGGGTGTAGCGACGCGGCATGCCCCGCCGAACTGCCTCGGTCAGCTTGTCGCAGAATATCCGGATCAGGATTTCCAGTAGCGTTTCGCGCTGCCAGTCGAGGTCGGTTATGCGCCCGGTCTCGATCTTCAGGTCAAGCGCCACTGCGAGCATGTGGACGAGGCGCTTGCGGATTTCTCGCGTCTCTTGCGCCGAGCCTTCCTTTTCGCCGACGTCGATTTTCGGCAGGATTTCCAGCGTGCAGCCGGGCACCGCCAACACACCGACAACGCCCCGCGCCCTAAGGTCATGGCGACGATCCTCCAGCACGCCACCGCCGCCGCGCCCGGCGAAAGGCGATGTCTTGGCCAGTGCCACAAGGCGCTGGGCCAAGTGCTGCGGAATGCATCCTTCCCCATCGCCATGGGGCAGAGCCTCCCATTCGCGGACGGAGTAGGCGGGCATCAGGCAGCAAACTCAGAGAAGTCGAACTGGTCCTTCACGCGCCAGCGCAGCCGCTCACCGGCGAAATCATCGGCGGCAATGCCAGGCGGGGCAGCAAGTCGACGCGCTTCCAGAAACCGGGACGGGCCCTGCGGGCCATCGCCCAGAACGGCGGCCACCTTCGACCAGTCCTCGTAGAAATACTCGGACAGAAGCGGAATAACCTTATGCCGCATGACGTCCTCGACGGCGTCGAGCGATGTGCAGCCGGTGAAATAGGCGTGCCCGATCTGATGTTCGCGGTCGAAGAGGTATTCGATGCGGTCGTTGATCGTAGTCAGCAGCTTCTGCAGGTTGATCCCGCCGACATTCGGGGAAAGGACGGCCGGGTTCGGCATCAGTTCCTTGAAGGTGAAGCGGCGGCGCAGGGCGGTATCCAGAAGCGCAATCGAGCGGTCGGCTGTGTTCATGGTGCCGATGATGTGCAGATTTGGCGGCACCCCGAAGCGCTTCTTCGAGTAGGGCAAGGTCAGCTGGATTTCGTCGCGACGCCCGAGGCGCTTGTCAGGTTCCAGCAGCGTGATCAGTTCGCCGAATACCTTCGAGATGTTGGCGCGGTTGATTTCGTCGATGATCAGGACAAAGGGGGTGCCCTCGCTTCGTTCTGTTGCAACGGCTGGAATTCCCGCTTTCAACAGGTGCTCGATGGCGGCGATATCAAGCCGGGCTTTGCTGAGCGGATAGATCGTATCGCGGGCGAATTCCGAGTCATGAATTTCCTGCCAAGGCCTGCCCTCGGGGTCCGACCAAATCCAGTCCACTGCCCGGCGATGGTTGTAGCCGGTAGATCGTTGCTGAAAGGCATACTCCCCCAGGACAATCCCTATAGCCCGGAACCGCGACTTGCCCTTTGAGACAATGAAAACGTCACCTTCTCGAACGACATTGCGGAACATGTTGGTCATCCGAGGCTCTTTGGCTTGAGAGCCGGGTTCGACTTCAAGGCGGCGTTCGATCTCCTCAAGGTTGTCGAACTTTGGGTCCGTCCAATCCACGGAATTGAAGCCAAACAAGGCGATCCCCGCCTCCAGGCTTTCCTCGAACACCTGCTCACCGGATTTGTCGCTCATGCTTCCAAGCGACATCTGAAACACATTGCGCCCATCCAGCGAAATCGGCTTCAGACCCGCCTTCATCGTTGCCTGCGGCGCGGCGGAGGGAATGGTGCTCGTCTCTGCACGCCGCGCAACTCGCTGGAATATCCCAGCGACGGGTTCGAGACGAAAGCCTGCACCGTTTTCCGAAGGCGCATCGGCGTCGATACTCGGCCTCAGCCCCTCGACAAATTCCTCGTATGACATTGACTGGTGGAAGGTCACGAATTCAATTCGACCCTCTGTCATCAAGCGCCGATATTCCGCCATCAGCCGATCACGGTTCTTCTCGCCGGTGAGGCCAACGGCAACATCATCACCCAGACAAAGGCGAACCGCCTCCCACGCCGACTGATAGGTCTTACCGGTGCCGGGGGGGCCGTGGAGGATCAGGTTCGTCGTCTCGACCGGCACCCGCTTGGGCAGGTTTTTCGATATTGAGTCCGAGTGTTCCATCCAGTTACCCTCCTTGTCCCCTGTATCGAGGGTGAATGTGAATGTCGTCGTGCTGGACGGGTTGGGTGTGGTCGACTGAACCGCCGAGAAACCGGCCATATCCTTGAATTTCTTACCACCCAAAGCGCTGCAAATCGTCGGGAAGGCATTCTGTTCGGAAATATCCCGAGCCACCTCTGAGGCGCGGATTGCCACTGATCCGAGGTCAGCATCGCGGGCAGAGGCAATGTAGTAGTTGAGGGCGACGAGACGAACACGGTCTGCACCGCGCATCAGGTGGGCGTATTGCTCTGGCAGTGGCAGCGGCACGTCGTTTTGATCGACGATGATGTAACCCGCCGCATGCAGTCTTGCGGCGGCATCCTTTGGTTGGCTCCATCCGCCATTGAATGTGCTTGCCGCTTTGCCCAGCTGGTACCCGACAATCGGTTTCGTCGGAAACCGCTTGTCTTGCCGCGGGCGGGTCGACCGCACCCAGAATTCGGAAGGTGCACCAAAGCTTGAGAAGGCATCCGCATGGTCGCCAGTGGCGCGAAACGCCTCATAGGCATCCATCGCGCCTTCGATCCGGTCGCGAGAAAAGGCGTCTTCCCCGCCGTTGGAGCCCTTACGAAGGATCCGATACCCCAGAGCTTCCAGCCTTGCGAAGGACTGCGCCTCGCCGAAGCCGTTGAAGAATTCCTTTGCCACGAGGGCCCGACCTTCAGGAAGATGCCCCACGGCTGCTGCGACGGTAGCCTTCGCCGGATAGGACTGCTCCTTGCCTTCATCGCTGACCCAGACCTGAGGGCTGGCAAAGCCACCGCGGGCAAGGAACGCCTTCAGGCCCAACTGATCGCAATCCTGCATCGCCGCATCGACCTCTTTGCGGGTGAGGCGGTCGACCAAGGCCCGGTGTTCTGCCTTGTCGGGCACATTGGTCTGTTCGGTCAGGAATGAATGGTACAGCTTCAGCGCCTGCTGGAGGCTGGCAAGACCTGTGCGCAAAACACCGTCGATGGGCACCGGTGAGGGGTTGGGGCGTTCTGCGCGTTCATCCTCGGCCGTGTAGGCAAATCGGTTCAGGATACTGTCCCGATCCTCCTGCGCGAACAACTCGTCCAGATCGCCCAAGTACTGCTCAACACGCTTGGCGCTGCTCACCCGAGAGGAAGCCGTTGCATCCGTTTGTCCTTGCCCCACCAACCATTTCCGGAACTCGTCCTGCTTCATCGTCATGCCCGTTCATTTTCCTGAGAGGTGCTGTTCCGAGGTCAGGAAGCCGGGGGCAAAATCCTTGATCGTCAATCACCGTCTAGATATCCAAGGCTTGATGATGGTGGGTTCGGGACTCGCGCGCAACTAAGAGTTGCCTGCCAAGAATACGGGCACAGAGATTTCGCGGCCCCAAAACGCAAAAAGCCCCCGCTTTACAGCTAGGGGATGCACACATCTTCAGGTCTGGTTTTCCCGGTGCGCTTGACGGGTTTTGTGTTGCATGATTCGGTTGCCCTACCTTGAATGGATGGCGGCGGGTGATGACTTCGGAAAGCTGGGGGCTGGGCGATTTCGGCGACGAAAGCCTGGCAAAAAGGGGGGTCTGCTGCTCGCCGGAATGGTGGCGGGCACGAGCACCTGCCTGCGGCGACTGGCAGGTGGCCGGCGCAGTGGGATTGTCGGATTTTCGCGCTTTCTGGCCAATCCGCGCGTGACGGTCGATGCCCGCCATCACGTGGAACACGCAGGTTGTGTCTCGAAAGTGGTGGAAATTCTCTGGCACCGTTCTCCGAGCGGGTTGATTTGCGCCTGATCAGGCGACGAGGTCAAGTGTCTTCGGTTTGATTGGCTGCGCGCGCGTTTCCCAGCCGTCGACCTTACGCATCTGGATCTGGCCGGAGGCGAGGAGCGCCCATAGCAGCATTGGCACAGTTTGGGCGCAGGGCAGCACAGTCTGTGTTTTGATCCGGCGGCGGAATTCCTCGTTCAGACGCTCAATGGCGTTGGTTGTGCGGACTGACTTCCACTGCGACGGATCGAGGCGGGTGAAGGTGAACAGCCGGTCTCCAGCCTCTGCAAGGCTGTCAGCGACCGCACTTCACTTGAGCCGCCATTTGCGTAGAAAGGATTTGCGCTGCTTCTCGACCTCATCGGCCGTGTCGGCATGGATCATGACACGATAATCCTCGCCCAACTGCTCGTGCATATGTTTGGGGGCATGGGCCAGCAGGTTGCGATGCTTGTGAACGGTGCAGCGCTGGATCGGCAAGTCCTGGCCCCACAGTGCGTGTTCCACGTGATGGCGGGCATCGATTCCACGCGATGACGGGCACGGATTCCACGCGATCGCGGGCACTCATTCCACGGCATCGCGGGCAGGTTTGACCGGCAATCAAACGGCATAGGCTTCGGCTGATGAACAGCCAGGAGCCACCATGCCAACCGAGAGATTGTCGATGCGCCGAATACGGGACTTATTGCGATTGAGACATGCCCAGGGGCTTGGTAAACGGGCCATTGCCCTGTCGCTGGGGCTAGGGAAGGGCACCCAAGTCTTTGGGATCTGGACCTGCGCACCCCCCGTGGCCTTGACCGCAGTGTCATGGCCCGTCTTGCAGATAGCGGTTGGATCGCCCGCCATGAGAACCTGCTGATCCATTGCCTGACAGGCGATGCTTGCATCGCCGAGAAGGACCGGACCGACTGGTCTTCGGCAAAAGCTGGATCGCTTGGCACCCCTTGAGTCACAAGGCATGCCGGGATGGGAGGCCTGTCCTCTATCAGCGCGCTCCAGGCATGTTCGAATCCCTCGCTCTGGCCCGCGGCGCCCGACTTCGAAATTGGGGCCGCTTTGAGCGCACCCTCAAAACCATCGCCCGCATGGAGGTGCTGATCATCGATGATTAGGGCCTTGCCGTCCTGACCGCCCCAGAGCGCCGCGACCTGCTGGAAATCCTCAAAAACCGCCACGGTCGCGCCTCCACCATCGTCACCAGCCAACTGCCCGTCGAGCACTGGCACGAAGCCATCGGCGACCCGACCCTGGCCGATGCCATTCTCGATCGCCTCGTCCACAACGCTCACCGGCTCAAGCTTACCGGAGAAAGCATGCGAAAAGCCGCCGCCCGCAACTCAACCCTTGACCTGTCAGCACAAGCCTGACTCCATGAAACCGTCGGTCAAACCAGCTGCCCACCTTCGGGTGGAATGGCTGCCCGCGATGCTGTGGAATGAGTGCCCGCGATCGCGTGGAATAGGTGCCCTTCTTCCGTGGAATGCGCAGCCACAGCGCCACCAGCGCAGCCTCCAATCCCGGCGCGCCGTCAGCCGTGAGGCTCTTAGAAGCGAGAGCCGTTGGCCCTCGACGTCTGATGTAAGCAGGCGACTGTCGCTGAATGTTGGCGAATGCCGTCGAATGTCGTTTTTTTGGTGCGGTGTTGATGTAAAACGCGCCTCTCTATACACAAGCGAAACCGTCAACATTTAAGCATTTAATTTATTTAGATATTATGGTTGCGGGCGCAGGATTTGAACCTGTGACCTTCAGGTTATGAGCTAAAATCCCAGCGATTCCAATAGCTTAGCAATAACAGTCACTTACGCGATAAGCCCCTGATTTCGCGAACTTATCGACTCCGCAACCACCAGTATTCACATGCATCCGCCCGCAAAGTCGGCTTGAAACGCGCATTCGCAGGTTGATGTGGCGTTGATGTAGCAATTTCCCCGGTTCGTCAGATCATAATCAAAACACCGCGCGCCTCGGTCATTTTCGGTGTTCCAGGAGCCCAAGTTCAGCCCACATCCAGCCGAAATCATATTCGGCAAGGGCGACATTCTGCTGCCCTGCATTCCGGTTTTCCAGCAGCTTGAACCACTCGATCACCTTTTGGCGCCCAAGCGCATTCCGCACCGCCTGACGCGGGGACTTGCCTCCCAAAACCGGGATCGGCGCATCCAGTGTTTCGCGATAGTGCTGGTCCATGAAGTCGCGACCGATCTGTTGCGCGATTTCAGGTGGAATGTCGTCGGCAACATCGCGCGGACCATCGCGGCGTTTCTCGGCCGCCGTCTGTTCAAGCGTCCGGATTGTGGTCAATGGACGCTTCAGCAGATCCCCGACCGCATCTGTGATCAGCGCCTCGATCTTCGTTGCGCGCTCCGCAGAATTCACAGTCGCCAGCAGGGTCTTGCCCTTGAGTTCCAGCGAGCCCAGCACCGTGGCGCCGTCCATTTGCGTCTCCAGCATAGTGCCACCAGCCGCCTTGCCACTGCGCCCCTTCCGCGCCGCCAGCCAGTTCCAGAACTCCGGCCCCTCGGGAAAGAAGCCCTTCACTCGGTCCAGCCGCTCCGCAATCGCGCTCTGTGTCACACCGCTGGCAAATGGAAATCGCAGGTCGTGGAACACCACATCGTCGCCATCCGAGTTAGTGAACTGCGGCTGCGCCGGGCTCAGCGCCCGGGCAATCTCAGTGAACAACCAGGCGGCGGTGAAGATCGGTGCGCAGCCTTGCAGTTGCTCCCGGGTGAGGCGCAGGGCATCGCGCTTCTTCAGCTTCAGCGCGTCGCACAATCCGGCGAACAGAAAATCGGCGGCGTCCGACGAGAACGGAAGCAATGCGCCGGAGATGACATTATGATCGCGCTCGGGCACCACCCGCACGGCGATCCGGTCCCATTGCTTCAGCGTGCGGGTCGCGGATTTTTCGCGAACGGTGACGGGGGCGATATCCGACAGCAGGTCGCGCAGAACCATCGATAGGCCGGGCTGAACATCGGTGACCTCATAGAGGCTGACCGGCGCATCCCGAAGCGCCGCGAAATACGCCCGGTTCATCACCGTCTCTTTCCAGCCGCGCCGCTTCAGGTACAGGTCGACGATATTGCCGTCCTCAAAGCGCTGGCCGAGGAAATCCTCAAACCCGCAGCCCCACAGCACGCCCGCCCACTGCTCGCCCAGCAGATCGCCAAGGCCATCCTGGTCGATCTCGAATTCCTCGAATGCAGGCATCAGGTGCTCGGCGACCACGTCCTGAAGCCGGTCGCGCCAGACGGTTTCCCTGCCGATGAAGCCCAACAAGCCCGATATGTCATTCCGTTCGCTCATTGCGCCTCCCAGATCCTGCTGCCTGTTCATCTAGCCTTGATAACCCGTCCAAGGCCAGAGCTGCGGAACACAATCAAAGGGGGCCATGGCCTCGGCCAGTGACGGGGCGGACGCTGCTTCGGCAGCACGGGTCGCTGCAACACGGACCAATGCCTCACTGTGCCGCGTCCGGTCGTCTGGCGAAAATCCGGCTTATCCACAGGGCTGTTGCTCTCTCCCTCTTGCTCCGAATCGATGCCCATTGCACGATGCACGCATGAGGTGAGCAGCCCTCAACCAAAAGCAAAAACAGGTCCAATAAAACCGCACCAATAGACCCTACGGCGCGACAGCGCCCAACCGATGGTGTCTTTTTGACAGGTATGACGCGCGGTCCTTTCCGCGCGTGGCAGACGGTATACGGCGTCTCCCCTCTCCATTTTTCAGGAAAGGGTTATCCATGAACTTGCCACCACGCGTCTTCTACACCCTGTCTGATGCCGCCGCGCATTGGAACTGCGCCTTGGCCGATGTGGCCGGTTGGGCGGCCGCAGGCAAGCTGCGGATCACGACCGGCATCGGCCTCGTTCGCTGTGGCGACACGGTCGTCGCCGGGCAGGTCACAATTTCACCGATGGAGGTCTTGCCGCTGTTTCGCCGCTGTGGAACCGGCCCGGCCGTTGGCATGATACGTCGCATCATGGCCTACGGCAGCACGGAATGGCAGATCATCACGGATCCCGCAGCGGGCATTCCGGTCGCGGTGGCCGACATGCTGATCCTGGCAGAGGACTTTCACGCCTTTGAGGAAGAGTACGGCATCGTCCGCCGCGTGCCGGCTGGGCCCGGTGCGACGTCACCTTATGACTGGGACGGGATGATGGTTGCGCTTGTTGTCCGCATTGTCGAACACGGCCTGCCGACAACCCAAGCCGAATTGGTGGCCGAGATGCAGGACTGGTTCGCGAACCAGTCCGACGGCAAGAAGATGCCCGACAGCCGCAGCATCCGGCGGCGGATCACGCCGATCTGGAGGGCATTGCGACAGGAGGAAGCGTAATGATCAGGGTCCGCGCTGGCCCAGATCACGCGGTCTTTCGTCCGCCCTGATCATCAGCATCATGCACCAGCCGGGGCTTTGGCCGGAAGGCGCTGGCCACGGCATCGACCCCGGCGCGCAGGGGCGAGTCCATCAGGTGGGCATAGCGCAGGGTGGTCTGCATCTGGCTGTGGCCCAGCAGTTTGCCGATCATTTCCAGCGATGCACCGCCGCTGACCAGCAAGGATGCAAAAGTGTGACGCAGGTCGTGGATGTGGACCTCCTGCAGCCCGCACTGCTTCTGGATCTGTGCCCAGAACCGCCGAACCTCCTGTACCGGCTGGCCCGGCGTGTCACTTGGGAACAGCCACGGCGTGCCGCGTGGCACCGATAGCTGGCGCTGGCGCACGATGGTGGCGGTTTCATCCGAGATCGGCACACGGTGCACCCGGCGCTGTTTGGTCATCGCCGGTGGCTTTGACCAGCTCAGGTGTTCAAGGTTGAACTGTTCGAACCGCGCCTGCCGCACCTCGCCCAGACGGGCGCCGGTCAGCATGCACATGCGGATGATGTCGGCGGCGCGGCTGTCGGTGGCGGCATCCAGTGCAGCGCCGAGGCTGGTGATTTCTTCCTTTGACAGGAACCGCTCTCGCGCGGTTTCGATCCGGCGATGGAAGCGCTGGGCGGGGTTGTCCTCGCACCAGCCCCACTCGACGGCGAGCGTGAACATCTTGCGCAGCACCTCCCCGATCCGGTTGGCGCGCACCGGGGTGGGTTTTGCGGGCTGCAGTTTCTTGGCCCGGTTGTTGGGCTTTTCCTTGTGCGGCCGGGCCCGCCCCTCGGCCACCTTGTTCAGCAGCTTGTCGACGTCGGTCGCGGTGATTTCCGTCACCAGTTTCCGGCCCCAGACCGGGGCCGCCATCTTGGCCAGCGCGGACTTCTGATCGGACGCGTTGCGTTCGGCCAGTTTTGGCAGATGCTGGGCGCAGTAGCGTTCGATCAGATCGTCCACCCGCGGTGCTTCGCGTAATGCCCCGCGCTGGGCCAGTGGATCAGCCCCGGCGTCGATGTCGCGGCGGATTTCCTTGGCCCGCTCACGTGCTGCCGACACCGACCATTCCGGCCAGCGCCCGAAGGTCATCCGGCGCTGCCGCCCGGCATGGCGATAGTCGATGGTGAAGGCTCGCCCACCGCCGCGGTAGATGCAGGCAGCAAACCCGCGCACCTCGGTGTCGAATATCTGGTAATCACGCCCGACGATCGGCACCGCCTCGCGGAGGACTTTTTCGGTCAGCTTGGTGCGTTCTGGCATGTGTCCTGTCCTGGTTGCATCCGACATGAGGCGTGGTTCCGCCGCACTATCAAGGCAAGCATGGCGGCTCGGGTGGCGGGAAGGCGCAGGGTGGCGGAAAGGTCGCCACAATTGTGCCACCCCTTGTTTTGTTGAGAATTTGCCGCCGGGCGGTCGCAAGGCAGGGAAGGCTGCTGCCCGTGGCATGCCCATTTTGACCCAAATCGAGGCCATGACGCGGCGACTCACCGCCAAAAGCCGCATCAGAATTCCTAATCTTCAATGATTTCAATGGGTGGCAGGGGTGCCCTGCACGGTGCCACCCCCTCTTTGCATGCCAATGCGGGCAAATGCCTGCGTTCCGCCTGTTCGCAGGTGTTCGCAGCCTTGGCGTCTGTTTCGCCCCCTCGCCGACATGGGCCGCCCTGCGCCGCTTTCCCCTGCCAGCATCCCTAAACCCAATGAAACAAGGGGTGGCACAAAGGTGCAATCCTTTCCGCCAGTCTCCGCCTCGCCGCCACCCCTCGGGCTCTGCGCTCACTGGTCTCTCCAACCGCCCCCCGACACCACCCGTTGCGGGGCCAGAACAGGGAGACCCCCATGCCGCATCTCGGATCGATGCCAGACCCGAAGGACAAACCCCGCACGCTGTTGATCGGCTGGATCAGTCGTCTTGATCTCGCGCTGCAACTCGGCCTTTCGGTCGATACGCTGCGCCGTTGGGAAACCCAGCGCAGCGGCCCTGCCTGCGTCCGTGCCGGGCGCAAAGTCTACTACCGTCGCGCTGCCGTCGAGGAATGGCTGGAGGAGCTGGAACAGGCCGCCCCGCGCCGTCGTCGTGCCGGAGGTCGCCGGTGATGCATCTGCAACCCCGCAGTTCCGACTGGCCAGCCGACCGTGTTGCCGAGGCCCGTGCCGTCATCGCCGATGTCGCCCGCCACAGCGACCACCTGATCCGGCTGGCCTGCAATGTCCTCGTCGCCCACGGCGTCACTGCCGCCGAACGCAAGGACGCCCGCGTCTTGCTTCTCGTGGTCGATGCACGGCAACCGGTCCGCCAAGCACAGCGCCGGGATCAGACCGAAGGGTTGGCACGATGACCCGCCGCCACACCCCCGAGGCCGATCTGCAGCGCGCTGCCGTCCAGGCGCTGCGCGTCGCCCTGCCCCGCACCGCCATCATCCACCATTGCGCCAACGAGGTAACGGAACCCGGTCCCCGCGGCGCAAAGCGGCAGGCGATCCTCGTCGGCATGGGCGTGCATGCCGGTTTTGCCGATCTGATGGTGATCTGCGATGGGCGCGTCCTGTTTCTGGAACTGAAGGCACCCAAGGGCCGCCTGCGCCCGGATCAGGAGGCGTTCCGCGATGCCGTTCTGGCGCAGGGCTTCGGCTGGGCGCTGGTCCGCAGCCTCGATGACGCGCTGGGCGCATTGGCCGATCATGGTTTCACCAGCCGGGTCCGACCAGCACGGAGAGCGGTACCATGAGCCACGACGCCACCCTCTGGGCCATCGAGCAGCGCGGGCTGAAGCCGACGACGAAGATCGTGCTCTGGCATCTTTGCGACCGGTTCAACCCCGACTTCGGTTGCTTCCCCTCTCAAGCCCGGCTGGCTGAGGATTGCGAGATCAGCCGGTCAACACTGAACGACCACCTTGACCGCTTGGAGGCAGCACGCCTTCTGCGTCGTGTCCCGCGCGTCGATCCCGTCACCAAACGCCAGATGCCGACCCGCTACATCTTGGGGTTCGAGGGTGCGAGCGCACCACATGATCCCGAGCCATGTCCGGAATCCGGACATGGAAGCTTGCTCGGTTCCGGCGATGACGATTCCACCTCTGGCACCGACAATCCTGCCGCGCCGTGTCCGGAAACTGGACACGGGAATCCGCAGAAAGCCGTGTCCGGATTTTGCCCCGAGCCGTGTCCGGAAAATGCCGAAAGCCGTGTCCGAAATCCGGAGATTAACCTTGTAAGAGAACCCCTAAGTAAACCTGTAAAGGAAGAGGAGGACGCGCAAGCGCGCGATTCCGATTTTGATCGGTTCTTCGCGGAGTTGCTGACTGCGCTGGGCTTCGCTGCCAACGCCACCCTCCCCGCCTGGTGGCAAGGCTGGCCTGCGCTGCTCCACGTTCGCCGTTGGACCGATAACCTCGGGCTGTCCGAGGATCGGATCATCGAGGTCGCCACCGAGAGCCGAGGCGAACATCCCAACCCGCCCGATGGACCCAAGGCACTGGACCGCGCCATGGAACGCGCTAAACCGCACCGGCTTTACCGGAGGGTGATTTGTTCAACGACCAGGCGACCATATCGATTGAGTTCAGGTTTGCATGAGACACGCCTCCTCTGCTTGTGCGGGCGGGGTGTATCCGATGTATCCGATGGGGCCGGGGAGGTCGAGCAGGTGAACGCCACAGGTTCGAGTGAACCTGCGAGGGGTTGTTATACCAGTCGAGCCATTTGAGGGTTT
>JAYSQA010000226.1:0-22496 GCA_043721775.1 Rhodobacterales bacterium | reverse complement strand
GCAAAAGGCTTGCGACAGCGGAGTTGAGGCTGAATATCCATAACATGCGCCCGGGGCTTGCCGCGAAGGGTCTGAAATACATCTGAACGGGAGAACGTCATGCTGATCAAAGGACTGGGCCTCGCCGTCATGCGTGCCGCAACGCTGGCCCTGATGCCATGCCTGCCGCTGGCAGCCCATTCCGGGACCGCCGATCTTGCGCCCAAGGCGCCCGTCACCGCCTGCGCCGATCTGGCAGAGGCTGATCTGACGGCGGTTGGCGGGCCAGACAGCGCCGTGAGATAGGCCGAAGAGACCACCAGTGACGGCATCGCCGTCTGCGCGGTCACCGGCACTTTGGCGCCACAGATTACCTTTCAGGTGCTGCTGCCGAAAGCGGCCTGGACCCAGCGTTACCCGCAAGTTGGCTGTGGCGGCTTGTGTGGCGATGTCACTCTGCGGTCCGGCGCCTCCAGTGGGTGGCAATCGCTGAACGATGGCGGGTTCGTGATGGCTTCCACCGATATGGGCCACCCTGGTCAGGGCGGCGAGTTGGGGCTGAATGACCAGCAGCGCGCCGATTTCACGCACCGTGCCCGGCACCTGACCGCATTGACGGCCAAGACGCTGATCCAGACCTTTTAGGGGCAGGCCCTCGGCGTACAGCTATTTCAATGGCTGTTCCGATGGTGGCCGCCAGGCGGTGACGGAGGCGTTGCGCTATCCTGCCGATTTCAGCGGCATCATCGCCGGGGCATCCGCGATGCGGTTTCAGGTGCAACATACACTGCACCACGGCTGGCTGGCCCGGTCGAACATGGATGCGGCGGGCAAGTCTATCCTGCTGTCAACCAAACTGCCGGCGCTGCATGCGGCGGTTCTGACTGCCTGCGATGCGCAGGACGGGCTGGCCGATGGCCTGGTCTCGCAACCTGCCCTGTGCACGTTTGATCCGGCCGACATGGCGTGCGCTGATGGCAAGGATGACGCCACCTGCCTTGCGGCGGCCGAAGTTGCCGTGGTGCACAAGATCTATGACGGCCCCCGCGATCCGTCCGGCGTGGCGCTGACGCCGGGGCAGGAACGGCCGGGATCAGAGCTGAACTGGCAGGGCGTCTTTGTGCCGGATACCGCCGATCAGGCCCCCTTCAGCGCGATGGTCGCCGATCCGGTGCTGAAATACCTGGCCTTCGACCGGGCCTGCCCGCAGATGACACTGGCCGATCTGGAGTTTTCCATCGCCACGCTGAATGCGCTGCGGGCGCGGCATCCGGCGATGGATGCAACCAGCCCTGACCTGTCGGCTTTCCAGATATCGGGCGGCAAGCTGATCCTGTGGCATGGGTTGGCCGACCCGCATCTCGCCCCGGCCAACACGCTGGCCCTGCACAAGGCGATGATTGCCACGCCGGGGGGCCGCGACGGTTCAGGGCTTTGAACGCCTTTACCTTGTACCCGGCATGGGCCACTGCGGCGGTGGTCAGGGCCTGTCAGAACTTGACCTGCTGACGCCGATGATGGCTTGGGTTGAAACCGGCACTGCACCCGATGCGACCATGACCGCCAGCACGGCCACAGTCTCGACCTTTGGCCAGCCAGATGGGGTACAGGACAAGGGCGGCATGATGCCCTCCAAAAACCTTGGCGTGGCAACTTTGCCCAACATGACGCGGCCGGTTTATCCTTGGCCTGCAACTGCGGCCTATACTGGCCTCGGTGATCCTTTGGACGCGGCCAATTGGATGCAAGGCCCGGATGCCGAAACGGTGCCGCTGCGCGATTGGGCAGCATCGGATTTCTTCGCCCCCTTCAGCCGAAGATCTAAGCGTATCCCCTGCCTTTGGGTGCGACGTGCAACCTTGGAGGGGGCCTGTGTTCTGGCCGCAGACATACGGTTCTGACGCTGCGGTACGAAATGTGGCGGTGCTGCGGATCATGGGCAGCCCCGATCCGCGCCAGATCGGCGAGCGGGGCCATTGACCTTGAAGGCGGTCCGGGGATCAGCAACCCCTTTCATCTGGGTAGCTGTTTCTTCAGTGCACCTTGCCGGGCAAATTCCTCGGATGCACCGCCTTGCCTTAGGGCTGCTTTCCCGCAAACGCCTGCTTGGCTGACGATGACTTCGGTCATCATGCCAGAGGCGAGGCGGGGCATGTGGTGGCAGTGCAGCATCCATGCCCCAGCCGCTTCGGCATCCAGCGCAACCGTCACTTTGGCCATCGGCAGCACGAACACCGTATCGCGCAAGGACCCGGGAAGCGGCCTGCGCCAGTATCGACCAACTGGAACGAGTGGCCGTGCAGGGGCATCGGGTGGCCCATCATGGACATATTGTGAATGACAATCTCCAGCCGGTCTCCGCTTTTGGCGATGATGGGGATGTGGTTGGCCCAAGTTGCGCCGTTGATTGTCCAGACGTAGGTCTGCACGGCCCCTGCCAGCATCAGCACTTCGGACCGGCCGTTGTTCACCACGGTCAGCGGATGGGCCGCGCAGTAAGGTTTCCTGCGACATGTCCGGGTCAAAAGCCAAAGCGGCGTCTGTGCTGTCCGAAGCCCGCTTGGGCGCGGCAGCGCCGGGCGTGGCAAGGATCAGGCCGGTGCGCACCCTTGCACAGGGCGAGGATCGGAAACGCGCAGGGGCTGGGCAAATCCAGTTCAATATCCAGCCGTTGCCCCATGGCCAATCCGAACCGGCTACCCTTGAGCGGTTCGATATCATGGCCATCGACGACGATCAGGCGGGCATCCTCGACCGCAGTATCAATCCAGAACACCGTCGCGGCAGACCCATTGATGGTGCCCAAGCGAATATGACCGCCCGCTGCCACCGCCTCTACCTCGGGGTCAGACAGTGTGCGGTCGGTGGCCAGATAGCGTCGAAGTTGAAGTCGTTCAGGTCCATCATGCCTGGCATCGCCATTCCTGACATATCCACGCCCTTCATGTCGCCGGTCTTCGACATGTCCATGCCAGACATGCAATCCATTACCGCCCCACCGGTGATTTCCGCCATCACCTCTTGCGGCGACTTGAACGAAAAGTCGTGCAGCAGCAGCACAACCTCTTGCCGGTCGGCTTTCAGGTCGGCATCCGTCCGCACCACCAACGGTGCTGCCAGAAGGTTCGGTTCCTGCAACGGCACATGCGCGCATCCAGTGGGTGCCGGGCTTGGCGGCAAAGTCATAACCTCGGGACTCGCGGGGTTTCAGCAGGGGTGCTGGCATTCCCGGCACACCGTCCTGCGCGTTGGGCGGGATCTGGCCGTGCCAGTGGATCAGAGTTTCCTCATCCAGCGCGTTGTTCAGGTTCACCGCAAAGCGCTGGCCGGGGTCAAGGATCAAGCCATTGCCGCCGTTGCCGTTGCCGTTGCCGTTCACAAGACCGTAAACGCTGGTCGCCTTGCCATCAATAGCAAGACTGCGCCGGGTGGTCGTCAGGGCCAGCGGGGCGCTTTGGGCAAAGGACATGCGGGGCATGGCCACCATCGCAGCACCTGCCACAAGGAAATGGCGTCGGGACAGGGTGCGGGATGTGTGCATGGCTTGGATCCTGCGGCAGATTTAGGTCCCGGCCCCGCATACTTCAAGCGTCGCGATGTCTCACCCCTTGGCCGCAAGCGAAGCGGCGCGAAGGGTGCTGATGCGTTGGCGTGGGGCGATGGCCTCGGCGGCGATGGCAAGGTTCAGAACGGCCCCAATTCCGGCACTGGCAGTGGCCATGGCACGTTGGAAGGCCGGGATGAAATCCGCAGTCGTCTCGACCCGTTCGGCATGGAAGCCGTAAGCGCTGGCCACGGCGGCGAAGTCGGGGTTGATCATGGTGGTGCCGAAGACGCGGGCGGGAAACTGGCGTTCCTGATGGGCGCGGATCGTGCCGTAAATGCCATTGTCGAGGATCAGGATGATTGGGGCCGCCCCGTGTTGCATGGCGGTGGCAAGTTCCTGACAGTTCATCTGGAAATCCCCATCCCCCGCAAAGCACAAAGCCATCCGGTCCGGGGCGGCAATCTTGGCGGCGATGGCGGCAGGCACGCCGTACCCCATGGCCCCCGATTGCGGCGCCAGAAGCCGCATCTTGGGGCCGTAGTGCAGGTGGCGGCTGGGCCAAGCGGCGAAGTTTCCGGCACCGTTGGTCAGGATCACGTCCTCGGGCAGGTTCTGGTCCAGCCATGCCATGACAGCCGCCATATCGACCGGCGAGGGTTGGGCCGGGGCCACGAAGGCGCGTTCATACCCCGCCCGCGCTTTGGCGCGCCATTCAGCCCAAGGACCAGAAACAGGCTCCAGACAGGCGGAAAAGGCGTTGGGGCTGGCTTGGATCGGCAGGGCGGCAATGTAGATCTTGCCCAGCTCTTCGGTTGATGGGTGAACGTGGATCAGCGTCTGCGCGGGCAAGGGAACCGACAGCAGGGTATAGGCCCCCGTCGTCATCTCATCCATCCGCAGGTTCACGGCAAGGATCACATCGGCGGTCTTGATCAGGTCTGCCACATGGGGCCACATGCCCACACCCGCCTCACCCGCGAAAACCGCCGAGTGGTTGTCGATGGCATCCTGACAGCGGAAGGCGGTCAGGACGGGGATATCGGAGGCTTCTGCAAAACTTTGCAACGCCGTCTTGCCCGCAGCGGTCCAGCCCGTACCGCCGGTCAGGATCAGCGGGCGTTGGGCGTTGGACAGCAGCGTCAGCGCCTCGGCCAAGGCATCGACATCGGGGGCGGCGGCTGCAACGGCAGGCAGCGGCGCAGTCAAGGGGGAGACGTCAGACAGGTCCGCCAGCATATCCTCGGGCAAGGAAATCACCACCGGACCGGGGCGGCCCGAGATGGCGGTTTTCCAGGCGCGGGCGACATGTTCGGGGATGCGGGAGGTGTCAGTGATCTCGACCACGTATTTCGTGACAGAGCCGAAGACGGCGCGGCAATCGACCTCTTGGAAGCTTTCGCGTTCCCGGTCGGCGCGGGCAATCTGGCCGACAAACAGCAGCATCGGAGTCGAATCCTGCATCGCTGTATGCACGCCGATCATGGCGTTTGACGCGCCGGGACCACGGGTGACCATGCAGATGCCGGGAGTGCCGGTCAGCTTGCCGTAGGCTGCGGCCATGAAGCCGGCACCGCCCTCATTCCGGCACAGGATATAGTCAAAGCGGCCCATGGTGTCATGCATGGCGTCAAGCACGGCGAGGTAACTTTCGCCCGGCACGCCGAAGGCCTTTGTTGCCCCCAAAGCCACCAGACTTTCCACCAGAATTTGCCCGCCGTTCCGCATCGTTGACCCCCTGATTGCGGGGCGATCATGCGGCGGCGTTCTGCCGGTGTCGAGGTATGAAAAGGCCGGGGCAATTGCCTGCCCCGGCCATAATGTGGCGAGAAGCTTACACCTTGCCCCAGATCTTGGCATAGGCGTCGCGGTAGCCGTTGCCGGGATCAAAGCTGTTCTTGTCGCCGCCGTCAAACGCGACGTTGTCTTTGGTGACGACATGCAGCGGAGAGGTGTAGCCAGACCAAGCAGCGCCATTCAGCGCCCGGTTCAGCTCGTCAATCAGCTGCCAGCCTTGCAGGTTCAAAGGCTCGGCCACCGTCACAGCCTGATACTGACCCGAACGGATGCGCTGATAGGCGCTTTCCGAACCGTCGCCCGCAGCAACAGCCTTCGGAGCGCCGTCACCAGCGATACCGGCAGCGGCCAAAGCCGGGCCCATGAAGTCAAAGTAAATGTCGTTGATGGCCAAAGCATGGGTCCACTTGTCGCCATACTTTTGCAGCAGTGACGTCGTCAGCGGCCCCATCCGGTTTGAGGTGTCGGCGATGGGCGTATCGACAGATTCCAGCACCGTGCCGCCCAGTTCCTCGATCGTCGCCTTGATCTTGTCAGCTTTGGCGCTGGCGATGGCATAGGTGCTGTCGGAGAAGATCACCACGCCGGGTTTGCCAGCCGCATCAACGAAAGCCCATTTGGCAGCGGCGGCGGAAACCTCCATCGGGTCGGTCGAGACGTTGGCGAAGACGCCGCTTTTCTCATCCGGGCCGATGACCGGGCCAGCGCGCCACGACACCAGCGGAATCTTGGCGGCTTTGGCCTCATCCAGTGCTGCCTGCTGTTCCACGGCGTCAAAGCCGGTGATGACGATGCCGTCAGCCTTCAGCGCCAAAGCCTGGCCGAAGATGGCGGCGCGGCTTTGCACCGAACCAGCACCGTCCAAGGTGGTGACCGTCCAGCCGATCTTCGCCGCAGCCTCGGTGATGCCATTCACCACGCCAAGGATGCCGCCGTTCTTCATGTCGCCCGCCAGAACGACAATCTTCTTGGCCTCAGCCGCCTTGGGGCCATCCGTAGGGCCGTCCCAGGTGGTGACTTTGGTGCCGTATTTCGCCACATAGGCCTTGGCGTCGCTGATCGCGTCGGCAAATGCCGGCACTGCGGCGACAAGTGCCAGAAGCGAGACGGTGAAGGTTCTTCTGTTCACCATGGTATTCTCCCAATGATGCTGATTACTTAGACTTCGCGCCTTTCTTGCGTTGCGCGTAGCCGACGATGCCGATGGCGATCAGCAAGGTCGAGCCGTTGAACATGGGCTCGACCCAGAAACTGCCACCGAATTGTTGAATGCCTGAAATCCCGATGGCGAGGATCATCACGCCAACGATCGTGCCCCAGACGTTGACCCTGCCCGGTTTGATGGTGGTGGACCCAAGGAAGGCCCCGACCAGCGCCGGCAGCAGGAACTCCAACCCGACAGAGGCTTGGCCGATCCGCAGCTTTGACGCCAGCAAGACCCCCGCGAGGGCGGTCAGCGTGCCTGATGTGATGAAAGCCCCGATGACGAACTTGCGGGTTGGGATGCCGTTCAGTTCCGCCGCCCGCTGGTTCGCGCCGATGGCGTAAAGATAACGGCCGATGGGCGTATATTCCAGGATGACCCACAGCGCGAAGGTGATGACCACCACATAATAAGCTGTGTTCGGCAGGCCAAAGATGAAGGTGCCCGACAGCTTGTAGAACCCCTCCGGCAACTGCCCGACCATCTGCCGCCCGCCAGTATGCCACAGGGCCAAGGCGTACAGGATTGTCCCTGTGCCAAGCGTGGCGATGAAGCTGTCAATCCGCGCCACCTCGACCAGAATGCCGTTCAGAATACCGGTGATGACCCCCAACGCCAGCACGATCAGCACCACAACCGGCCACGGTATGCCGAACATCGTCTGCAAACTGATGGCGAGGATGTGCCACAGAACAATCCCGTAGCCCACCGTCAGGTCGATGCGCCCGGCCACCATCGGCACCATGGCCGCCAAAGACAGCATGGCGATGATTGCCTTGTCGGACAGGATGGCGCGCAGGTTCAGCATCGTGGGGAAGGTGTCGGGCAGCAGTACTGAAAACAGAATCAAGAGGCCAAACATCAGGATGACAAGGCCGTAAGTTGGCGCAAGGCGGATGACCTTTGCTGTGGCGCTTAGGCCGCGAAGCTCGTCCTTGGTGGGTTCTACGGCGTGGGATTCAATTCCGGGCATGGTAACCTCAGGCAGCCTCACCGGCCGAAGCGGCCTGGATCAGGGATTCGGTGGAAAGTTCAACGCCAGTCAGTTCCGCCACAGGCAAACCACGGGAAAAGACGATGGCGCGGTGACAGATGGCGGCGATTTCTTCAAAGTCGGTGGAGACGACCAGCACCCCCATGCCCGAGGCGAGGGCCTGATACAGCAGGTGGTAAATCTCGGCCTTGGCCCCCACATCGGCGCCAGCCGTCGGGTCTTCGGTGATCAGCAGGCGGCGTCCGGTATCCAGCCAGCGACCCACGACGACCTTTTGCTGATTGCCGCCAGACAGGGCCTCAATCGTCAAGTTCGGGTCGTTGGGCGACAGGCCGACGCGTTTGCCGATAGCGTGGGCCATCTGGTCCTCGCGCTTGGCAGGCAGGAAGGACAGCAGTTTGCGACCGGCAGCGGCGGGGTTGATGAACGCGTTCTCGCGGATCGTCAGACCGGGGGCAACGCTTTCCCCCACGCGGTCCCTGGCGACCAAGCCGATGCCCGACCGCATGGCGGATTGCGCGTTGGTCAGATCGGGCACTTGGCCGTTCAGCGTGACTTTGCCCGCATGAGGGATAACGCCGAACAGTGCGCGGCCAATACCCTCATGCCCGGCCCCGCGCAAACCCGCCAGCCCAAGAAGTTCGCCGCGCATTATGGCAAAGTGACCGGGCCAACATGAGGCGTGGCAAGGCTTTGCACGCGCAGGATGGCCGGACCGTCTTGCACGGGCGGGCGGTTGATTTCACGTGCCTTGCGACCAACAATCAGGCTGACGAGTTCTTCCGGCGTGGTGTATTCGATGGGCCGCATGCCCACCATCTGGCCATCGCGCAGAACGGCGACGCGGTCGGCAACGCGGAAAATCTCATCCAGACGGTGGCTGACATAAATCATCCCGACGCCACGCGATTTCAGCGGTCTTAAAGCCGAAAACAGTCGCCCCACGTCATCCGCAGGCAGGCTGGCGGTGGGTGCGCCCAGCAGGGCCACAATCTCGCCCCGGGCAACTTTCAGCGAGGCGCCTTTCAGCGCCTGCGTGCCGCCGAAGCTTTTCACCACGCGGTCGAAGAACAGGCCGTCAGCGGACGGTTGCATGGTCAGGCCTCCTCCCCAGGAAACGATTTCCGGCTGCTTTTGGTGCAGTTTACCGGTAACGTAGCCAAGGCGGCCCCGAACAGACCGGGTTGTCAAGCAAAATAGTTATCGATAACAACTCCGCAGCAGGAGGGCATCATGGAACGCAAGGGCAAGGCCAATCTGGAGGATATCGCCAAGTTGACCGGCGTGTCGAAGATGACTGTCAGCCGCGTGCTGCGTGGCGGGCAAGGCTTTTCCGGCGAGACGCGTGACAGGGTGATCGCGGCGGCGGAGCGGATGGGATATGTGCCCAACCGGCTGGCGGCGGCGTTCAACTCGGTTCAGGCGAGCACTTTGGTGGGGATCTGCGTGCCGCGCCTGACCTCGGGCCTGTTTGGGCATGTGCTGGATGGGGTGGACCGGGCGCTGACGCGGCTGGGCTATCAGGTGATGATAGGATGCAACAACCACCAGCCGGATGAGGAAGAAGCCTGGCTGCGGCAGGTGGTGTCCTGGCGACCGGCTGGCGTGATCCTGTCAGGCCGCAGCCACACACCGGGGGCCGTGGAACTGTTGCAGAATGCGGGCATGCCAGTGGTGGAAATTTGGGACCTGACCACCAGCCCAATCGACATGTCGGTGGGCTTTTCGCACTATGAGTGCGGGGTGGAGATTGGCCAGTTTCTGGTGCGAAAAGGCCGTCGCAGAGCCGGTTTTGTCGGCGCATCCTCGCGCGCAGATGTGATGGGGCAGGCACGGATGGAGGGGTTTTCCGCAGCGTTGGCGCGGGCAGGGTATCCCTTGGTGGACCGCGAGGTGTTGCTGGACAGCCCGGGGTTCTATGTGGGCTATTACGGGTTGGAAACGCTGCTGGCCCGCCGACCAGATCTTGATGTGGTCTATTTCCACAATGACGAGATGGCAATTGGTGGGCTGGCCTATTGCCAAAGCCGCAGCATCCGGGTGCCGGAGGATTTGGGAATTGCCGGTTGGGGCGGGATGGAGGCAGCCTCGGTCCTGCCGAGACGCCTGACGACGACGGTGGTGCCGACGACCATGATTGGCAAGCAGGCGGCAGAGGCTTTGGTGGCACGGCTGAAGGGTGAGCATGTGCAAGACGTGACGGTCATTGCAACACGGCTGGTTCCCGGTGAGACCGGCTAGCGGCTTGCCCCGGCGCCGGGGGATTTCACATCCCCCGGCCCCCCCCTGTGGGGTATTTGGACCTGGATGAAATCAGGAGAAGATGATTTGCGCCTTCATGGCCTGGCTGCGGTCTGAGGCGAGTTTGAAGGCGTCTTCGGCTTGCACAAGCGGGATGGAGTGGGTGATCAGGGGTTTGACGTCGATCAGGCCCTGTTGCATCAGCTTTACGCCGACCGCGAATTCCGGGTGGAAGCGGAAAGAACCGCGCAGGTCCAGTTCCTTGGCGGTAATGGCCTGGACTGGCACATTCATGTCACCACCAAGGCCCAGTTGCAGGATCAAGCCGCGTGGGCGCAGGGCGGCGATGCCGACGGCTAGGGCGGGGGCGGCGCCGGAGCATTCGTAAAGGACGTCGAAATAGCCTTTGTCGGGACTGTATTGGGCCAAAGCGTCGGGATGTTTGGCGGTGTTGATCACGCGGTCGGCGCCGACTTGGCCAGCCAGTGACAGGGTGAAGTCTGACAGGTCGACGGCCACGATCTCGGCAGCTCCGGCGCGGCGGGCGGACAGGATGGACAGGACGCCGATCGGGCCGCAGCCGGTGACGAGCACGCGCTTGCCCAGCATCCCGCCGGCGCGGGTGGTGGCGTGCAGCGTGACGGCGAGAGGTTCGCCCATCGCGGCCTCACCTGCCGAAAGGCCGGTGGCGTCGACACATTGGCTGGCATCGGCCACAAGGTATTCGCGGAAAGCGCCCTGAATATGCGGGAAGGGCATGGCCGAGCCATAAAACCGCATGTTCAGACACTGATTTGGCAGACCCTCAAGACAGTAGCGACAGGCGCCGCAGGGGCGGCTGGGCGAGACGGCGACCAGTTGGCCGGGCACGAAGCCGGTAACGCCGGGGCCAATGGCATCGACATAGGCCGACACCTCATGGCCAAGGATCATCGGCTCTTTCAGGCGCACCGTGCCGAAGCCGCCGTGGTTGTAATAGTGCAGGTCAGAGCCGCAGACGCCGCCGGTGGCCAGGCGCAGGCCAAGTTGGCCGGGGCCGGGGGTTTCGGGCGCGTAATCTTCAATCCGAAGGTCGTGGGCGGCGTGGATGACGATGCTTTTCATGTCAGTTCACCGGGCTTGGCAGGGGTTGGCCTGCGAAATGGGCTGTCAGGTTGTCCCGCATCAACTGACCCATGGCCTTGCGCGTCTCTACCGTGCCAGAGGCGTGGTGGGGTTGCAAAAGGACGTTGGGCAGCGACAGGAAACGGGGGTTCAGGTTGGGTTCACCTTCAAAGACGTCCAGCGCGGCACCTGCCAGTTCGCCAGCTTCCAAAGCTTTCAGCAGTGCCGTTTCGTCAATGTTGGACGCACGGGAGATGTTGACCAGCAGGCCATCAGGGCCAAGGGCGGCCAGAACGTCAGCGTTCACGATATGGCGGGTTTCCGCATTGGCGAGGGCTGTCACGATCAGAACGTCAGACCGGGCGGCCAGCGCAACGGGATCAGCGATGTAGATATAGGGCACGGCTTTCGGGCTGCGGGCGCAATAGGCAATGTCCATGCCAAACCCCTCTAGCCGTTTGCCAACTTCGACACCAATCCGGCCCAAACCGAGGATCCCGGCCTTCATGCCCGTCACGCGGCGTTGCAGGGGGAAGCTGGATTTCTTCCAGTCGGCGCGGGCATGGGCCTCAGCCTTTACGATGCCACGGGCGAGTGCGATAACCATGCCAACCGCCAGATCAGCGCAATCGTCCGTCAGCACGTCAGGCGTGTTGGTGATGCGAATACCACGGGCCTTGCAGGCGGCAAGATCCACCGCATCATAACCGACGCCGTAGATTGAGATAAGTTCCAACTTAGGACAGGCGGCGATGATCTGCTCCGAAGCGCCAACCCCGCCATTGGTCGCAATCGCCCGGATATCAGAGCCCACGGCGGCCAAAAACGCTGACTTGTCGGGTGCGCTGTAGTAAGCGTGCATTGTGAATGCCGCGTCGAGCGGCGTCTGATCCCACTCGGGGTAGGCGCTCAGTTGCAGCACATGCGGTTTTGTCATTCTGTTCCCTCGGTCAGGCCGCTTGACAGGCGTTGTTATCGATAACATAAACCAAGAAAGCACGGGCTGTCGAGAGCCAATAGGAGGAAGCAATGAGCATCAAGCTGTTCGACCTGACCGGAAGGCGGGCTTTGGTCACGGGTTCCTCTCAGGGCATCGGATTTGCGCTGGCCAAGGGGTTGGCTGCCGCGGGGGCAGAGGTTGTGCTGAACGGGCGCGACAGGGGCAAACTGGCCGAGGCTGCGGTGCAAATTTCTGGGGCCGGCGTGCTGGCGTTTGATGCGACCAAACATGACGAGGTGCGGGCGGCGGTCGATGGGTTTGAAGCCGGGGTTGGGCCGATCGACATCCTGATCAACAATGCAGGAATGCAGCACCGGTCTCCGCTGGAGGATTTTCCGGCTGAGGCGTTTGAGCGTCTTTTGCAGACCAATATCGCCAGCGTCTTCCATGTTGGCCAAGCCGTCGCACGGCATATGATCAGGCGCAAGCGGGGCAAGATCATCAACATCGCCTCGGTTCAGACGGCTTTGGCGCGGCCCTCGATTGCGCCCTATACGGCGACCAAGGGGGCGGTGGGGAACCTGACCAAGGGGATGGCGACGGACTGGGCGAAGTATGGGTTGAACTGCAATGCCATAGCTCCGGGCTACTTTGACACGCCGTTGAACGCGGCACTGGTCGCGGACCCAACATTTTCAGACTGGTTGGAGAAGCGGACGCCGGCCGGGCGGTGGGGCAATGTCGAGGAGTTGGTGGGGGCGGCGATCTTTCTGTCGTCCGATGCGGCGTCGTTTGTCAACGGGCATATTCTGTATGTCGATGGCGGGATAACGGCCTCGCTATGAGCTTGCGGATGGTCATCATGGGGGTGTCGGGCTGCGGGAAATCCTCGGTTGGCGAGGGTCTGTCGGCACGGTTGGGCATTCCTTACCTCGATGGCGATGACCTGCACCCGGCTGAGAATGTGGACAGGATGCGGGCCGGCGTGCCGTTGACCGATGCGGACCGCTGGCCCTGGCTGGACCGGGTGGCGCAGGTTCTGGCCGATGAAGCACCGATCATCGTAGGATGTTCGGCCCTGAAACGGATTTACCGTGACCGGATCAAGGCTGCCGGAGTGGTGACCTTTGTGCATCTGGTCGGCAGGCGCGATTTGATTGCTTCGCGCATGGCAAAGCGGACCGGCCACTACATGCCGCTAACGCTGCTGGACAGCCAGTTCGCGGCTTTGGAGCCTCCGGGCGCAGAAGAGGCGATTGCGGTTTCGATTGACCAGTCGCTGGATCAGATCGTCGATGAAATTGTGCAGAAAGTGGCTCTGTGACAGCCCGAAAACCTCCGACCATGGCTGATGTGGCGCGGGTTGCCGGGGTCTCGCCGATGACCGTCAGCCGGGCATTCAAGCGAGATGCCTCGGTCAGTGCGGCCAGGCGAGAGGCGATTTTGGCGGTGGCGGAAGAGTTGGGCTATGTCTTTGACAGCACCGCTTCCAATCTGCGGTCACAGAAAAGCGACTTTGTGGCGGTAACGGTGCCTTCGATCAACAACGCCAACTTTGCGGATACGGTGCGGGGGTTGGCGGATGGGCTGAAATCACGCGGGTTGCAGATTTTGCTGGGCTCTACCGACTACGACTTGGCCGAGGAAGAGCGCTTGGTGGAACAGTTCCTGCGCCGCAAGCCCGAGGCGATTGTGATCACCGGAGGCAAGCATAGTGACCGATGCCGTCGGCTGCTGGCTGCTGCGGGCGTGCCGGTGGTGGAGACGTGGGACTTGCCAGTGGTGCCGATTGGCCATGTGGTGGGCTTTTCCAATGCGGCGGCGGTGCGGGGGATGGTGGATCACTTCGTGGCAAAGGGCCTGACACGGATCGCGTTTCTGGGCGGCGATGTGGGCCAGGACACGCGCGGGGCAGATCGCCGGTTGGGCTTCATTGCTGCCATGCAGGCGCATGGGCTGGCAGCAGATCGTCTGATCGCAGCTGGGCCTCCGCCGATTTCGATGCGCGATGGGGCGGATGCGATGGCGCGGTTGCTGGCAACACTGCCGGATACCGAGGCGGTGATTTGTGTCTCGGACCTGTCGGCATTCGGGGCCCTGACCGAGTGCCAGCGGCGCGGTGTGGCCGTGCCGGGGCGGATCAGCCTTGCAGGCTTTGGGGATTATGAGATCGGAAGCGTCTCTGTTCCGGCGCTTTCGACCATCAATCCTTTCCCGCGTCAGATCGGGGCCCGGACGGCAGCGCTGATCCTTGATGTGCTGGACGGGCGCCAGACGACGCCCGCCCTGATCGAAATCCTCCCTGACCTGCTGATCCGGGAGAGCAGCGTTTAGATATCCAGCCAGCGACCTTCGGTCGACGAGCGTTGAATGCTTTCCACAAGCACCTGAATGCGCAGACCCTTACGGAAGTTGAAGGGTTCCGGCGCGCCTGCGATGGCGCTGATATAGCCTGCAACCTCAATCGCCTTCAGGTCGTTGAAGCCAATCTGGTGGCCAGCGGCGACGCAGAACAGGCCGTAGGGCGCATGGTCGGGGCTGGCCTCGATCCGGCGGAAACCCTGGCGGCCTTTGGCATCTGCGGTCGAGAAATAGTGCAGTTCATTGAAGTGTTCCTGACTGAAGGCCAAGGCACCTTTGGACCCGTAAACTTCAAAATCATGCTGCATCTTGCGACCCGTGGAAATCCAGTTGCCCTCGATTGATCCCGACGCGCCATTTTCAAACCGCAGAAAGGCGCGGCCCAGATCGTCAACCGCAACCGCTTTGCGACCGCCTTTGCCATCGGGACGTTCCGCGATCATGGTGACACAATCGCCCATGACGCGGGTGATCGGGCCGACCAGAAACTCTGCCGTCGCCAGGGCATGCGAGCCGATGTCGGCCAGCGCGCCACCCCCAGCCGGATCATGGCGGAAGGTATAGCGGTCGTCTGCGTCAACCATGTAATCCTCGGCATGAATGCCACGATAACCACGAATTTCGCCCAGCTCGCCTGCGGCGATCATCTCACGCGCCAGACTGAACATCGGGTTGCACAGATAGTTGAAGCCGACTTGGGTTTTCACCACGGCAGCCTCTGCCGCCAACGCCATTTCCAGCGCATCAGCGGCCAGGGGGGCCAGCGGCTTTTCGCAATAAACATGCTTGCCCGCCGCAATCGCCTCAAGCGACATGATCTTGTGCAGGGCATTTGGCGCGGTGATCGACACGATGTCGATGGAAGCATCCGCGATGATGTCGCGCCAGTTGGTCGTATGGCCCGCAAACCCAAAGGCCCGGGCGGCGCGGGCCGCACTTTCCTCGGCCACATCAGCCACCGTGACCAGCGCCAGATCAAAGGGCAGGTCGAACACCCGCGGCGCGCTGGCAAAGCCGAAGGCATGCGCCTTGCCCATGAAGCCGGTGCCAATCAGGCCGATGCGAAGTTTTGGTTTGGTCATGGGTGCCTCTTGTTTTGTGCCGTATTGGGAACAGGCGAAGTGGTCTTTCTGTCAAGCCGTCCTGCCCGCAAAACGAGGGTTAATCGTCATCTTGTTTGTCTGGCTGGCCTAAGGCAGCAGGTTAGGCTAGGGTCCGACCATGCGAAAATGGGGTTGTGCGAAATGAACCGGATGGATGGCAAGGTCTGTGTGATCACTGGCGCAACGCAGGGGCTGGGTATGGCGATTGCGCGGCGTTTGGCGGCTGCCGGGGCCGCGGGCGTTGTGGTGACCGGGCGCAACTTGCGCCGCGGAGAGGCCGTTGCAAAGGCCCTGACCGCAGACTTTGGCGTTCAGGCCCGCTTCATCCGGGCCAACTTTGCCAGCGTGGATGATTGCCGCCACGCCATATCGGAAACCGACCGGATGTTTGGCCGTGTCGATGTGCTGGTGAATGCCGGGGCGTCCACCGACCGCGGCACCATCCTTGACACCTCGCCCGAGTTGTTTGACCGGATATTCAACACCAATGTGCGCGGCCCGTATTTCCTGATGCAGGAAGCCATCAAGCTGATGATCCGTGAGGGGACGCAGGGCGCCATCTGCAACATCGGCTCTATTTCCGCCCTGTCGGGTCAGCCGTTCATCAATGCCTATTGCGCCTCAAAGGGGGCGCTGACCACTTTGACCGCCAACACTGCCTTTTCGGTCATGGGCAACCGGATCAGGGTCAACCAGTTGAACGTCGGCTGGATGTCGTCGGACCATGAGCACGAGATTCAGGTGGCCCAGACCGGCGATCCGGAGTGGGAGGCCAAAGTCGGTGGCAAGCTGCCGTTCGGTCGGCTGGTTGATCCGGAAGAGGCGGCACGCGCGGTGAACTTTCTGGTGTCCGCCGATGCGGGTTTGATGACAGGCGCTATCGTAAACTTCGATCAGTCGGTCTGGGGCGCGGTTGCCGGTGGCATGCCGGTGCCGGAAGGCCCGATGCGGCTGGCTTGACGGCAATCATATTTACATTTCAGAATATCAGCCTATCTTGCAGGCATCCCTGAATGGAATATTTTGCCATGACGTCGCCTGTGCCCAGCAGTTTTGCTACCAACGGACAGGACGAGGCCTTGCCGCGTGCCGTTGCCTTCCTGAAGGTTCTTGGGCACGAGGGCCGGCTTGAGATTCTGTGCTATCTGATCGACGGAGAGCGCAGCGTCGGCGAATTGATCGCGGTCACGGGGGCCTCGCAACCAGCCGTGTCGCAGCAGTTGATGCGCCTTCGGGCCGAAGGTCTGGTCAGAACCGAACGTCGCGGCAAAAGCGTGCTGTATTCCATTGCGCGACCAGAGATTGCGAAGATCGTTTCTGCCCTGCGCGATGCCTTCTGCGCTGTTTCGTAAGGGGTATCTGGCAGGGTGTTTCGCCGCCTTGGCGGCAAAACCTTTCAGCACGGTTTCGGCATCGGCCCAGAGAGGGGCGGTGTTTTCTGTGACCAGCGCCGCCGCTGCAAGTACATCGCCTGCACGACACAGATTTTCAGTTTCAGCAAAGTGCCTGTGCAGCGCGGCGGTGCCGACCATGGCAAAGGCTCCGGCGCCTTCGTGGCGGACGGCCATCAGCACGGCGGCCAGCGAATGTGCGGTCACGGCGATGATCGGACCGGCCGTCAACTGACCCCTCCATCAAAATCACATCGAATGGATGGGACCGCGCCATTTCCATCCCTATGCCACCATCTTCGGCCATCAAGACACGGTGGCCATGCTGCAACAGCATTTCCTGAAGTACAATGCGGTTCGTGGCGTTGTCTTCCACGACCTGCACGTCAAGATCGCTTTTCTGATCGGCTTGGTTGCCGGTGTCAGCGGCCTTGACGCCTTGACGCGCCGCGATTTCAAGCGGCAGGCGCAGCCGGAACCAAGTGCCCTCGCCCAGTTCGCTTTCCACACCAACTTCGCCACCCATCGCCCGCGCCAACCCGGGCGCGATGGCAAGGCCAAGACCGGTGCCCTGCCCGATGCAGAATGCGTCACCGTGCAATTTTGGCAGGTCAGACAGATCGCTCAGCGTCAGGGTCGTGCCGGTTTCCGCAGCCACATGGCGCAGAAGTTAACGGGCCAAGGATTGCGCAAGGTTAAGAAAACGCTTCTGCTTTTCCGCAACTGCCATGCCTGTGGCGATTTCCAAAGCCGTCATTGCCCCTTTGCGCGGGGTCCGCATTTCATGGCTCATCACGGTCATGAAGTTGGTCTTGGTCTGTTCAACCGCCGAAGCATCGTGACGGCAGCCAGACCGTCTCATCCGTCCGGCGTTCAGCCAGACGGTTCAGCCACAGCACAAACCCGTCCATCAGGATCAAGGCCACCAGAACGATGCCCACAGCCCAAGCTGATCGAACATCTTGCCCTTGTTGGCCGACTTTTGATGGCCGACAGCGCGCGGCTGTAAAGCAGATCAAACCGCTTGTGCAATTCGGTCAGGGACCGGTCCGGAGGGTTCAGCGAAAGTGCTACTTCCTATTCAACGCGGAAAGCATCAGGTTCAAGCTGGGTGACGTTCCAGTGGATATTGCCCACCGGGTCTTCCTGAAACGCTGGCGATTCGCCCCGCAGTCGCACGCCAAGCACCAGAACAACCGCAACGGTGGCGGCAAACACCATGATCACGGGCTGCAAGGCCCGCGCAAAAGCGGCCAGCCGAAGTGTGCTTTTGGCCATGCTTTTCTGCGCCAGGGTGGACTACTGGGCGCGTTCAGTATGGCCCAACTGCCAGATCAAGCGGGCATAGACCACTTCGGTCCGGTAATCGGCACGGGGATCTTGTAATCATTCAGCGCGGTCAGCGTTAAGGTGGTGCCGGAACCGGTCCGGATTTGCCGGAGGGTAAATCCTATTGAGAATTGCCCGTTATGGAACAGACACAAACGAATAGTACCGCGAGGGCGCCGTCACCTGTGACCCGCACACTATCACGCGTTATCCTGACCGGGCGTCTGCCCGTGCCAAGTCCGATGCCCCCCCAGCCTCAAGATCGACGGCGCGCACAAGATCGGGCATGCCCTGCGACGCGAGGGGGAAGATGTTGCGCGGTGAAGCGGTAGATACTCGCCTTGGAAATCTGGGGTGTGGTTCGGGGCAAAAGGGTTGTCACGACGAACACGGGCACGTCCCGGTCATGCCCAGACGACAAGGTGAACCGCGGGTTCAAGGCAGGTCGGCCAAACAAGCTGTGGGTTTCAGACTTCGCTTATGTGCCCACATGCACCACTGCTTTCACCACTGGAGCCGGATTATCAGCCTGCAACGCCACGCCGTAGATGCCGACCTCCGCCCAGCCAAACCAGCCGGGCACCATCAGACGGTCGGCGTGAAAGGTCAGGAACATCAGGAAGGCGTTGACGACAAAGGGCGTGCCGAATTTGCGGGCGCGGGTCAGGATGACCGGGTCAGGATGACCGGGTCAGGATGCATGACCCAGCGCCGATCCGCCACCAGATCTGACAGCAGAACCTGCGCCACCGCTTGCACGATCAGGGTAATCAGCATCGCCCGGCCCGGTTCTTCCGGCCCTAAGGCCCATGCCAGCACGACAGGACGCGGCAAAGCTGCCATTCTCGAACAGAAACGGCACCGCCCATGCCAAAGCGCGTCCTTTGATCCCAACCGACATCTCAGGCCCCAATCTGCGCGGCAATAGCGACGCGCGTTGCCGAGGCAGATCAGATCAACCTTGGCAAAGCCCCAGTCCGCTTTCCGGTTACCCTTGCCATGTTTAGCCAAGGCCCCCCGCCCCGATATTGCCGGCGCCAAGGTCTGCGACAGCCGATTTCTGTTAACGCCGCGCCGTCGGCTTTGACGCATACCCTGGTCCGTTGTGGGGCCGGGCGACCAGCGTGAAATCCCCTGGCAAGGGCGGCTATGCGCCTGCGGGGGGCTATCGGGTGAGGCCGGGCGATAATCTGGCGTTCAATATCTTCAGGAACGCCGGGATGACCGATATCACCGCCCGGGTTGACGCTGCGGGCTTTGTGCAATTGCCCATGGTGGAACTGGTCAAGGTCTCTGGGAGAACCACCCGCGATATTCAGGCCCGGTTGAAAGCGGTCTGCAAGATCAATCTGATCACTCCCCCCGGGTCACCGTTGACCTGAGCGAGGCGCAAAGTGCGCCGTTGTATTTCCTGGGTGAATTCAACCAGTCCGGCTTCAAGTGCATGAACTGGGCCGCCGGTATTTTGCAGGCTTTGGCTTTGGCGGGCGGACCGGTTCGCGGCGTGGCCCAGATTGGCGGCATCCGCATCGTGCGCAGCAACTCTCCGACAACCGGCGCGTTGCTTGTGTTTGACGCGCGCAAAGCCCTGTCTGGCCGCGGTCTTGATCTGCCGCTGGAACACGGCTGCGGCGCGGATACAGCCCAGCCTGCAACTGTTGGGCGGCATCCTGGCGCCGATCAACCTGATCCAGAACCTTAATGCCTATCAAGGCTGCGCGGGTTCATAAAAGTCTATTAAAGACTGGCGCTGCCGGCGTGGTGCCGCTGTTTTTAGGTCTTAATCAAGCCTTGATTTCTAGCTGTTAGTTGGTCCGTGCGCAGGGCCGATGTCCCGCCGCAAGACACCAACCAGCAACCGAGGTTTCCATGAAACATATCCTGATTGATGACCAAGGACTGATCCCCCTTTCTGACGGCTACTCCCCCGACCTTAGCCATCTGCACGCCGACTTCAAGGCATCCGAGCCGGGTGAAAACCATCATGGCGGCGGTGGGGATGATCATCTGGGTGGCGGGGCCGGCGATGACAGCCTGACCGGCGGCGCGGGCAATGACAGTCTTGATGGCGGCGATGGTGCCGACCACCTGCACGGCGGCGACGGCGATGACGACGTGCATGGCGGCACAGGCAATGACCATGTCGACAGCGGGGCTGGCAACGATCATGTGTCGGGCGGCGATGGCGATGATGACATGTCTGGCGGTGACGGCGATGATGACCTTGGCGGCGATGCGGGCGACGATTCCCTCGACGGTGGCCTTGGCAATGACAGCATGGTTGGCGGCGATGGCAATGACAGCCTGACCGGCGATGTCGGCAGCGACTCGCTGCAAGGCGATGCCGGAAACGACCATCTCGACAGCGGGGCGGGGAATGACGTGCTTTCGGGCGGCGATGGCAATGACAATGTGTCTGGCGGCACCGGGGACGACTCTCTGACGGGTGACCTTGGGCAGGATTCAATGCTGGGAGGCCTTGGCAATGATGCTCTGTCCGGTGGCGATGGCGGTGACAAGCTGGACGGCGGCGCTGGCAATGACAGCCTTGACGGCGGCACAGGCCACGACGTTCTGCGCGGCGGTGCGGGCAGCGACGACCTTGATGGCGGTCAGGGCGGCGATGTGCTGGTCGGCGGCCTTGGCGATGATGACATCACAGGCGGCGCCGGGGCTGACAAACTGACCGGCGGGGCAGGCGATGACACCTTCATCTTCACCTCGACCACCGACATCGGGGCGGGTCGCCACGACGTCATCACTGACTTCACCTCAGGTGAGGATGTTCTGGACTTTTCAGCGCTGCACCTGACCTTTATCGGAACTGATGTCTTTACCAGCACGGCCAACGAAATGCATTTCGTCGACCACCCCGGCGGCGGCACGTTGGAGATTGACGTTGACGGCAATGGCGCGGCGGATGTTGCGTTGCTGCTGAAGGGCGTTCACGCCATTGATCCGGGTCTGGACCTGCTGCTGTAACGGCCATCCCAAAAGAAAGCCCTGCGATCCATGAGGTTGCAGGGCAAGCTTGCAAAGGCGGTTCAGTGTTTTCAAGGGTCACGGCAGAAACCGGCCCCTCATCAACCTTCGCTGCCTTGCCCCGGGGAATATGAAGCGCCAGACGTGCCGTCGCAACCGTCGCCTGGCCAAGCCGCCGTGCGCCCACCGACAAGCCGCCCCCCCCTCAGAACAGACACATCCGGGATTGGACAGGATGACGACACAGCTGCCAAGCGCCCCGGCAATCATACCGAAAATTGGCCAGGCCCATCTGGCTGATGTCAACGCAAAGGCTCTGAAACGACGCGGGCTTGGCAAGCGTTGGCACGATGAAACCTTTCAAACCCGACCCTTTCGCCAAATTCGGCAAGGATCGCCGCAATGTCCGTCATCCGCGCGTTTTCAAGTGGCGAGTTTTTTGTTGGCGCGCTTTTATCGGCCAGCGCGTCGAGGGCGTCAGAGGCTTCAGGCACCGTAGCCGCGTCAATTGCCCCGGCATCGGTTGGCATCAGGCGCCAAATTGCTCGAATCCGTGCACGATCAGGATTTGCAACTGGGAAAATCTTTGGGTACGGGCGCCGCGCTGGATCTTCAAGCCAGTCTCTACCTTCGCCGCACTGGCGCCTTGGAGGTTGGGTATCTTCGGCGGCAGCCACCCCTCGGCGTCCCGGGCGTTTTCTGGCAAATCGTCGGCTATCAAACGGATCGCTTCATCCGCAGCCCGGCTTTGACCGGCAAGACGGGCCAGTGCCATCGCAAGCCGGGCAGCGATGCCTGCCGCACGAAGCCAACGCCTCACCAACGTACGGGCCGGAATGGAAAGATCGTTCGATGCGCGTGGTCCAGTCGGGCTTTCGCAAAGTATCCGGCCTACGTTCAGCATCGTATGCGTCGTTAATTCGATCAACGCGGCCTGAACACGCCCGATGGCAGCAAATCCGCAAAGGGGGCAGGTTGGTGCAGCTTGACCCTTTCGCTGCCGTGCAGATTGACGCCGGTATCCCGTTGTTTGTCAGAGGAGTTGTCCGCTGATTTCATGCGGCGTCTCTGATTTCAGGGGCGCTGATTTCGTTTTCGGGGTTGAGCCAGACGGGTCCGGCGGGTTGCCAGTTGCGGGTTTTGCCTGACCAGCGTTCCGGGTTTTGCGCACGCACCTTTGCATAGAGATTGGCGCGGCCGGCGAGCGTTGCGTGGTCACGCCCATCGTGGCGCGCATTTGGTGTGACGAAGCGGATCGCGCTGTGCAAGTGCTGGCCGTTATACCAGCTGGCGAAGGATTTTACCCAGACCTGCGCATCGGCCTTCGTGGCAAACCCCTTGGTCGGCCAGTCCGAGCGGTATTTGCAGGTGCGGAACAGCGCCTCTGAGAAGGGATTGTCGTTGCTGACGCGCGGGCGGCTGTAGGATGCGGTGATGCCCAGTTTCTCCATGGTGGTTTTCATTGTCGCGCCTTTCATGCGTTGCCCGGCAGTGATTTGCCTGCAAATCACGAGAGGGGGACTGCCA
>JAYSQA010000225.1:0-1787 GCA_043721775.1 Rhodobacterales bacterium | reverse complement strand
TCGGCAGAGCGGATCACATCCTGCGGCGAGGCGCCGTGGCCGGGATAATCCGCCACGCCGACCGAAATGGTAATCTGCGGCAAGTTCTTGTCGCCATAGCGCACCGTCAGACCCGCCACAGCCTCGCGCACCGCCTCGGCCCGGTCCAGCGCGGTGGCGTGGTTGATGTCGGGCAGCATCAGCATCAGTTCCTCGCCGCCCATGCGGCAGGCGACCTCGCTGCCGTCGCAGGCGGTGCTCAGCACCTCGCCCACCGCGCGCAGCACGACATCGCCGGCATCATGGCCGTGGTTGTCGTTGAAATTCTTGAAATGGTCGATGTCGATGGAGACGATCGAGAACGGCGCCGACTTTCGCGTTTCGATCCGGCGGCGCAGCGTGTCCATCATGTGGCGGCGGTTGTGCAGCCCGGTCAGGGGATCGCGGATCGCCTGGAAGTGCAACTCGTCGCGCATGCGCACATTGGCGATGGCGAGGCTGATCTGTTCGGCGCACATCTGCGCAAGCTTGCGCTGCGCCAGAAATTCGGCCGAGGCATCGTGATGCGCGGACAGGTGCATCATGCCCACCGTCTCGCCATGGGCGAGGAACGGGATGCAGATATAGTCCTTGGGATGTTCGTCGTGGACATGGCCGCAGGCGAATTTCACCTCGCCATCTTCAAACGCGTAGGTCCGGCCCCGGCGCAGGCCCCAACAATCCTCGGGGTGGATATGCGGGTGGTGCTGGCCGCCGTTCCAACTGCACGCCCCGTCCAGCACGTCGCGCGAATTGGAATAGACATAGATCGAGCCCGAGGCATCCGGCAGCAGGTGCGACATGAAACGGGTGACCATGTAGAACAACTCGTCCAGCGACTTGGACGATTGCAGCCATTCGTTCAGATCGCCCAGCAAGCGCACTTCGCGCCCGACGCGCAACTGTTCGGAAAGGTAGTCGCTTTCGGCCTTGGCATGCGCCTTGCTGGAGGCGAGTGTTTCGGCCCCGGCGTGCCGGATGCGCAGCAGCGCCGCCAGACCCAGGGAACCGATCAGCGCTGCCAGAATGCCCGAGCTCCACAGGATGGTGCTACCCCAGACCGCGTGCAACTCGGTCACGTCGGTAAAGGTTTCGATGGTGCCGACCGCCTCGCCCCCGTCCAGAACCGGCAGGATCTGATAGTTCACGTCCCATTTGTCGCCCAGCGTCCAGTTGGCCGAAACCTCCATTTCCGGCAGCGGCGGCTGGTCCGGTCCGGTGGCGTCCGTGGCCAGATGCAGGTGGAAGAACGCGTTTTCGCCGGTGTTGAGGCTGGCGGCCAGATCTGACGTCGTCTCGGTCTTGCCGATATCGGCCGGGTCGGTGGACCAAAGCGCCGTGCCCTTGGCATCGCGCAAGATCAGCCGGTAGATACCGCCGGTGCCAGCAACGGCTTGCAGCCGGATGACATCATCAGGGGTGACCTGACCGTTGTTGAAAGTGGCGGCCCCATGGTCCAGGTGGTCAACCAGTTGCAGGATGAATTCGTCGGCAATCGCTTCGGATTGCTGGTGAAACAGTTCCGCTTCCACCGCTTCCGGGGCAGCCTGCCAGCCATAGGCCAACAGAACCGCAAGCGCTGACGGCGCCAGGACCCATAGCAGACTGGACCGTATCTGCGTGCCGATTGCTGAAAAGTCGCGTGCCATGACCACCACATCATCCCGAGTGCCGGAAGGATGACGGTGTATGCTTTCCGCAACGTGAACGCCGACCCGCCAATGCGGCAGGCCTTGCCTAGGATTTTACGCCTTTGCAGCAAGCCCAGG
>JAYSQA010000224.1:0-7315 GCA_043721775.1 Rhodobacterales bacterium | reverse complement strand
TCGCGCCATTCCGGCACCGAAAGGGCCGAAGGGCGAACCGGTGGGGCGCAAGTTCTGTGACCGGATGAATGCCTTTGCCCAGAAAGAGGGCCTGCCGGGAATGGGCTATATCTTCTGGCGTGATCAATTGCCTGTATTTGACGACATGTTAGACACCGAAAAAGCCGAGTACAGGGCTGTCTGCGAAGGACAGGGTGTGGAGCTGACAACTGCTGGGAACACGGCGGGCAAGACCAATCCAATACTTGGCGCGGGCCCACTTTCAAAAAATATCGGATTTGCTCGTACTGAAGCTATCCGCAAAGAGCTTGGCTTGGGCCTTGGCGATGCGGCGTTCTTCCTTGGGGGCAAGCCGGAGGCGTTTCAGGCGTTTGCGGGCAAGGCGCGGAACGAGATCGGGCGGGAGTTGGGGCTGGTGGAGAAGGATAGTTTCCGCTTTGCCTGGATCGTCGATTTCCCGATGTATGAGAAGACGGCTGAGGGGAAGATTGATTTCAGTCACAACCCCTTCTCGATGCCGCAGGGCGGGTTGGAGGCGCTGTTGGGCGACCCTCTCAGCGTCTATGCCTATCAGTATGATCTGGCGTGCAATGGGTATGAGTTGATCTCGGGTGGTATTCGCAACCACAAGCCGGAGATCATGTACAAGGCGTTTGAATTGGCGGGCTATCCCAACAGTGAAGTTGACAAGCGGTTTGGCGGGATGGTGAAGGCGTTCAAGTACGGGGCACCTCCGCATGGGGGTTGTGCGATGGGGATTGACCGCGCGGTGATGCTGCTGGCGGATGAGGCGAACATCCGCGAAGTCATCATGTTCCCGATGAACCAGCGGGCGGAGGACTTGTTGATGGGGGCGCCGTCCGAGCCGATGAACGAGCAGTTGCGCGAATTGCGGCTGCGGGTGGTGCCGAAGGACTAAGCTTTGACAAGTGGGCGGGGGCCGGTCAGTCTGACGGCGTCGGAGGGATCATGCTGCCTGCCCATTTTCACTGCGCGAGCCGGGGATGAACCCGGCGCTGTATAACGCCAGCGTGCCGGTGTTTCGGCATTATCTTGCCCGCGTGCAGGAGATGGTGGAATTGGCAGGGCCTGAAGCGCTGAAGACGCGGGTGGCGGATGCGTTTCCGGCGGGCAAGCAGTTTGCCACGGCGGCGGGGCTTGCCCTGCGGATCGCCTGCCCTTTGGCGGGGCGCGAGGTGCCGGATATGCCGCAGGCCCTGGCGCCTCGGCTGGCGGTGGTGCGGGCGACCTTGGGGGCGATGCGGCCGGATGAGTTTGTGGGCGCTGAGGTGCTGCGCATCAAGCACAAGGCGGGGTTTGCGGAGATGGAGCAGGGCGGCGAGCAGTTTTTGTATCTGTACGGGCTGCCGAACTTCTTCTTTCACGTGACGATGGGCTATGCGGCGTTGCGGGGCGCTGGCGTGGCGCTGGGCAAGGCGGATTTTGATGCCTTGCACGCCTATCCGCCGGACTTCTCGTTTGAGGGTTGATGGGGCGATCAGGGCGGGGCATGGTTTGCGGGCAAGAGGTGTGACATGGCTTTGAAAACATTCGGAATTGCGCTGCCCAACTGGAAATCTCCGGTGCGGCCGGTGGGCACGACCTTGACCGGGGCCTATGTGCAACTGGAGTTGATGGACCCTGACAGCCATGCGGCGGACCTGTTCCGGGCTTATGTCGGGCATGACGGGGTGTGGGATTATCTGCCCTATGGGCCGTTCTCATCCGCCTCGGCCTATCATCGGTGGGCGAAGGAAAGCGCCAGTGGCGTCGATCCGATGTTTTACGTGCTGCGCAACCTCAAGACCGGGCATTGTGGCGGGGTGGCGTCTTATCTGCGGATCACGCCGGAAGCGGGGTCGATCGAGGTCGGGCATATCAACCTGTCGCCAGAGATTGCCGGAAGCCGGGCCTCGACCGAAGCCATGTATCTGATGATGGATTGGGTCTTTGCGGCGGGCTATCGGCGGTATGAATGGAAGTGCGATGCGTTGAACATTCCGTCCCGGCGCGCGGCGCAGCGCTTGGGGTTTTCGTATGAGGGCATCTTCCGGCAGGCGACGGTTTACCGGGGGCGCAATCGTGATACGGCATGGTTTTCCATCATCGACGGCGAGTGGCCGGCGCTGCGCGAGGCGTACAAGGCCTGGCTTGCGCCGCGCAACTTTGACGTCGAGGGGCGGCAGCGCGAGCGGTTGGCGGATTTGACCGGGCTGGTCAGGGCGGCGTCTGATCCGGGGCTGTAAGAGGATACAGGGTCAGTTCTTCTACCGAAAGCTGGAGAAGCGACAGGCCGACGACCTTGATGGTGGCGGCCCCAATGGAAAAGACAGCGCCACCCGCGGCGGATGCGAAATGGCGACGGGCCGCAGCAAAATTGGCGAAATGGAATGCGCCGAGGTTCAGCCGGTCTTCCGCATTGACGAAAACGACGATGTCATCATGGCCATCCTGCGGCGCAAACAGGAAGATGTCGTTGCCCGCCCTGCCCCTCGGCCTGTCGTCGCAATCGCCGCCGAATAGCGTGTCAGCCCCCGACCCGCCGAAAAGCTTATCCGCCTCGGCCCCGCCTTTTCAGGCGATCAGCGCCGTTGCCTCAGACCTGCCTGTCACCGGCTGGGGCACCATGAAGGCTGTCGTTGAATGCGGTGCCGACAGGGATATCGGCATCTTCGCTTCCGTTCATTGTAATGGCGTCTTGGCGCGGGTCTCAGGTTTGTGTCTGGATCACCGGGTTGCTGCCATGCGGCCAGTTTGCCGCAAACGGCCATCCACCAGCGCGCTGAGAGTGATGGCTGTGATCCGGCCAAGCGGTTTGCCGGCCGGATTGAACAGTTGAGCCTGAAAGAAGGTGTCGCTGCCGCCAGTCTCGGGGGCTGTGGGGGTGGTGGCTTTGAATGGTGCCCTCGGGCGTTTCGGTCAGTGAGGTCTGGCGGGCGCGGGGGGGGTGACGTGCACGGCGAAGTTGGGGCCGGGCAAGGCGCGGGCGGACCATTGGCTTTTGATGGGAAGGGTCATGCCGGGGTCTTTCGCGGTCTGGGTCAGGGTAGCGGCACAGGTGGGCTGCGCAAAGCGGTGCGGCGGCGTTTGCGGTGTGCTGACTTGACGCCACGCCCGGGCTAAGGGAAGCCTTACGCCAAAGGAGATTTCAATGCCCGTCGCCAACCCTGCCGCATTCGCCTTTCTGTCGACCCGCCGTTCGCATCCGGCGAAGTTCTTTGTGGTGGGTGGCCCGGTGCCCGACCGCGCTGCATTGGAGCCGATCTTGTCGGCGGCCTTGCGGGTGCCCGATCATGGCAAGCTGGAGCCGTGGCGGTTGTTGGTGGTGCGCGGTGCGGCCATGCGGCGGTTGGGCGACCTTGCTGCGGTACGAGCCGTGGCCCTCGGCGGCGATGCCGAGATGGCGGGCAAGGGGCGGGCGATCTACGACACCTCGGGCCTTGCGGTGGTGGTGATGTCGTCGCCCAAGGAGCAGGGCAAAGTGCCGGAAGTGGAGCAGCGGGCCTCGGCCTATGCCCTGTGCATGAACCTGGTCAATGCGGCAGAGGCGCAGGGTTGGGGGGCTTGCTGGCTGACCGGATGGCCCGCGCATGATGCCGTATGGGCGGCTGAGGCGTTTGGCTGCACGGATGCGGAACGGGTGGCGGGGATCGTGCATATCGGCACGGTGGGTGCGGAAGCGGCGGACCGGCCCCGGCCTGACTTGGCGCGGGTTGTAACTTGGGTGGAGGCGTAACTGGTATTCTCTTGTTTCCTTGCGGCCCTTGGCCAGCTGTCGGACCCGCGCTTTCTGCGGGTGGCCTGGCAGGGCGTGGCTTTGGCTTTGGGCCTGCTGGTGGTGATCTTTCTGGCTTTGCTGGGTGTGGTGGAGTGGTGGGTGCCGGGGCAGATCAGCCTGCCGTTCATCGGGCCGATTGGCGGGCTGGGCTGGGCGGCGGGGATTGGCCTTGGCCTTCTGATGCTGGCGGCGTCGGTGTTTTTGATGGGGCCGGTGGCCTCGGCCTTCTCAGCGCTGTTTCTGGAGCAGGTGGCCGAGGCGGTGGAGGTGGTGCATTATCCGGGGCCGCCGGGGCGCGTGTTGGGCGTCTGGGAAGGGTTGGCGGAGGGGGCAAGCCTGCTGGCGTTGATGGTGGTGGTCAACCTTTTGGCGCTGGGGTTGTCGTTCCTTCTGGGGCCGTTCGGACCGGTGCTGTTCTGGGCGGTAAACGGCTGGCTTTTGGGGCGTGAATATTTCCTGCTGGCCGCCATGCGCCATCTGGACCGCGATCAGGCGCGGGCTTTGATGGGCCGCCACATGGGGCAGGTCTGGCTGGCCGGGACGCTGATGGCGGCGCCCCTTTCACTGCCGTTCGTCAATTTGTTCGTGCCGGTACTGGGGGCCGCGACCTTTACCCATCTGTTCCAGCGGCTTAGGGGTGCCTGAGCATGGTGCTACGCGTCAAGGGCGTTTCAGAAGGTGGAAAATGTCGGTGTCCTGAACGCTGATCCAGCCTGACAGGATGATGCCGCACATGACGGCCCACAGGACCAGCGTGATCCACGTGGTCAGCTTGGCTTTGCGGCCGATTTGCGGATCGGTGGGGGCAGAGGCTGCGGAACCGGGGACAATCTCGCCAGCGGCGGCCTGGCTGGTTTGGCGGGTGGGCAGGATGCACAGGAACACCATGAACCAGGTGACCGAGAACAAGACGATGGCACCGGTGATAGTCATGCTTGTTCCAACTCGATCAGGGTACCGGTGAAGTCTTTGGGGTGCAGAAACAAAACAGGCTTGCCATGCGCGCCGATCCTGATGTCGCCCAGAACGCGGGCACCGGTGGATAGCAGGTGGTCGCGGGCGGCTTCGATGTCATCCACTTCATAACAGATGTGGTGGATGCCGCCCGAGGGGTTTTTCGCAAGAAAGCCCGCAATCGGAGAGTTTTCGCCGAAAGGGTGCAGAAGTTCGATCTTGGTGTTGGGCAGGGTGATGAAAACGACGGTCACGCCGTGGGCGGGTTCGTCCTGCGGGAGGGCGACCTTTGCGCCAAGTGTGCCCGCATAAATGCGCGTCGCAGCCGCAAGGTCAGGGACAGCGATGGCTACGTGGTTCAGGCGACCGATCATGGCAGGCTCCGGGCTTTTGCGCGGTTATGGCGGGCGGAAAGCGGCGGGGCAAGTGCGGCATTAACGCGCGCTTAGGGATGATGTGCTTGATTGGGGAGGAATTCCGCGAGTCTACGGGAAGCCCTTGGGAGGATGCCATGCCAAACAGCCTGACTTTGGAATTGCCGATGCCTGCGGCGCAAGGTGATGGTCTGGGAAACGACTTGCCGTTGCGGGGGGTTACGGTGCTGGCGGTCGAGGACAGCCGTTTCGCTTCAGATGCGCTGCGGCTGATGTGTCGGCGGCTGGGGGCGCGGCTGCGTCGGGCCGATTCGCTGCTGGCTGCGGCTTCACACCTGCGGCTGTATCGTCCGGATGTGGTGATTGTGGACCTTGGCCTGCCCGATGGAAGGGGAGAGGTGCTGATCCGCGACATGGCGGCGCGGCTGCCAAAGGCGGTGGTGCTGGGCATGTCGGGCGATGCGGGCGGTCAGGTCAGCGCCATGGCAGCGGGGGCGGATGGCTACCTCGACAAGCCGCTGGAAAGCGTGGCCGCGCTGCGCCAGGTGCTGTTGCTGCATCTGCCGGACCGTGGCGGTGCTTTGCCTTTGGTCCCGGATGCTGCTTTGGTGCCCGATGTGCTGGCCTTGCGCGATGATCTGGCCCATGCCGCAGCCTTGCTGGATGCGGGTCTGGCGCCTGCCGGTGCCGGTAATCCAGGGCGTGACTATGTGGCGGGCTTCGTGCGGGGCGTCGCACGCCATTCCCATGACGCGGCCTTGGCAGAGGCTGCGGGGCTGGCAGAGGCTACGGGGCTGGATGAAATGCGCGCCTTGCTGAAGGACAGGCTGAAAGGGCCGGATCATGCCTTTGACCGGACATTATAGGCCCGGGCGCACGCTTGCTGGACACTCGTTGCCCGGTGGTCTGCTTTGCGGACTGCGCGGTAGTCTGCTTTGCGGACAGGGCCGGGCAAGACGCTGGTGCATCTGCGCATGACGTGCCTTGGCTTTGGTGCCGGACTGCGGCGACCGCATATTAAGGCGCTGCACCGTGGCGTTCTGTGCTCCGTGGCTTTGGCAGAACGGTCGGTCTCGGGCAATGGCGGACAAAGGGATGACGTGGTGTGGGCAGTTGGCGGATTGAAACGCGACCGGGAACCAGTTGACCGCACTGGCGGGCAGCCTCAGGCAGGCCATTTGCGGCCACGAACTGGTCGATTGTCGCGCACGACAGGGCTTTTATGGCCCCGAGCGGGTTATTTGCGACGGTAGATGCCCTCGGGCAGGTTCAGGGCTGCGGCGAGGTCGTCGAGCTGACGCAGCGACAAGGTGATGCGAACAGGCGTGTCAGACTCGGGGTCAAGCTGTTCTAGGACAACGCAATCCTCATAAGCCTCGACGATCACGTCTTCGGCCAAGGCGGCGGCCCCCTCGTCAATCAGAGTGATCACGGTCGCGTCGAATTCGTGTTCAATTGTAAACATGACGCCATGATAGGCGGACCTGCGCCGGTGTTCAACTGGGCAGCTTGATTTGGATCAAGGAAGCGATGCGGGGCTTGGGCGAGGGTGGGCGGATGGTGTTTGGCGGCAGGGAGGTCGGCATGATCGGTTACATCGAGGCGCCAGAGGCCTGGACGATGACGCAGGGTATGGCGCGGGTTCTGGGCCTCAATCTGGTGGAGGCGGTGACGGAAGGCTGGTTCGCACGGACGGAATTGGCGCAGATGGTGGACGATTGCGTGCGGTGTGACCAATCAGACCGCTGCACGGCTTTTCTGGCGGTGACGGTACGGACGGAAAGCCTGCCCGGCTTTTGCATGAATAAAGCGCGGATCGAGGCTTTGCAGCCCTAACTGGCGCGCTTTGGCCGCGTCAGCCAAAGCGGGCTGGGTCTTTATCGGAGGGCCTTGAAGCGTTACGGGTCTGGCTTGGTCCGACCTGAACGGTCCAGAGAGTGCCGGGTTTGGGGACTGCCGCCCTGAGTGTCTGATCCGAAACTAGTTGAGTGGATTCAGCGGATTGTGATTCTGTTCGGTTGCAACACTGAACAGAGATTACAATGGCCTGGACTGAACTCACCCGCCTTCAGTATGTCCGCACCGGGGGTCGGTATGCAAGCGATGTGGCTGATGCGAATGGGCGTTGATCGCGCCATTTCTGCCCGCGCCAAGACCTGTGGGCCGGCCCCGGACGACCAACCTGCGCGATGTTTTTGACGCGATCCTC
>JAYSQA010000223.1:0-4427 GCA_043721775.1 Rhodobacterales bacterium | reverse complement strand
TCCGGCCCAAGGCATTCGTGTTCGAGAACGTGAAGGGGCTGACCCGTGCGACCTTCGCCAGCTACCTTGAATACATCCGGCTTCAACTCCGGCACCCGGGCGTTGAGGTGCGCGAAGGTGAGCCTTGGCTGGACCATCTTGCCCGGCTTGAGGACTATGAGACCTCCGGCAACCATGACGGCCTGCACTACAATGTGGTGATGCGCGTCCTGAACGCCGCCAATTACGGTGTGCCGCAGAGGCGGGAGCGGGTGTTCATCGTCGGCTTTCGGTCGGACCTCGCCTTTGACTGGCATTTCCCGTCGCCCACCAACGGGCAGGACGCACTGCTTTGGTCGCAGTGGCGTTCCGGCGAATACTGGGACCTGCACCGGGTCGCCAAGAGGGACCGGCCCGAGGGTGGCAGCGGTCGGACGCGCGCGCTGAAACTGTCTGCGCCACCGATGGAGGAGCCTTGGTTGACGGTGCGCGATGCCATCTCCGACCTGCCGGACCCCGAACACGCACCTGAGCGAGCGGGGGCGTTCCACAACCACCGCTTCATGGGCGGCGCGCGCACCTATGCAGGCCACACCGGAAGCCCGCTAGACGAGCCCGCCAAGACCTTGAAGGCCGGGGTGCATGGCGTTCCCGGGGGCGAGAATATGCTGCGGCGGGCGGATGGGTCGGTGCGCTACTTCACCGTCAGGGAGAGCGCGCGCTTGCAGACCTTCCCAGATGAAATGGTGTTCCACGGGTCTTGGACTGAATCTATGCGCCAGCTAGGTAACGCGGTCCCAAGCTTGATGGCAGAACACGTCCTGACCAGCGTGAAGCGGCGTCTCACGCAAACTTCGTGATGCGCTCATACATCCGCCGCAGCGTCGGGTCGGCATAGTCCGATGCCAGGTCGGCTGTCCGCTGCCGGATCAGTTCCTCCGCCTTGGTGGCACCTTCGGTCCCGGCTGGCCTTCCGCTGCGCCCGGGGTGCAGTGAGTCCCAGAGGCCGGGCTTGCCCGTCATCCTGAACGCCCCGACAACCTTGCTGCGTAAGCGTCCGGCCTGCCTGCCCTGCCGCTGAGAGAGAGGGTCGGATAGTGTCCGCTTTGGATAGTGGACACTGTGGGGTTATGGGTGGTTCGGCGCACGAAGCGGCTTTGGACGGACGAGGAGAAGAGGTCGATCTGTCTTCAGACGACGGCGCCGGATGTTTCCGTGGCGCAGGTGGCGCGGCGGTATGCGCTGAATGCCAATATGATTTTCAAATGGTTGCGGGACGCACGCTATGCGCCGGGGTCGGCGCAAGGCGTTGCAGATGCGCCGGTATTCTTGCCGGTTGAGATTGTGAGCCCGACCCGTTCGGAAGTCGCCCGGGCTATCTTGCCCGACAGCGCCTTGCCGGGTTGTCTGCTTGAGGTCGAGATTGCCGGTGGGCATCGGCTTCGGGTCAGCGGGGCCTATGATCCCGAGGCACTTGCCCGGCTGATCCGCGGCCTGTCGGGATGATCCCGGTTCCGATGAACGCGATGGTCTGGCTGGCGGCCGGGGTGACGGACATGCGCAAGGGCTTTGCCTCGTTGGCCGCCCAAGCCGAGCAGACGATGCAAGCCAACCCGTTCACGGGCCATATGTTTGTGTTCCGGGGGCGGCAGGGTGATCTGATCAAGATCATCTGGTGGGATGGCCAAGGGGCCTGTCTGTTCTCCAAACGACTGGAGAAGGGTCGGTTCGTCTGGCCTTCGGCCAATGACGGCAAGATTTCGCTGACCCCGGCGCAGTTGGCGATGCTGCTGGAAGGCATTGATTGGCGGTTGCCCCTGCGCACCTGGCGGCCTTTGACAGCGGGATAAATTGAGGGCTTTTGCTCTTTTGGGATTCCCGTAAAGGGCTAGTTTTGCTATAGTTTCTTCATGCTGGATGTCACCAAATCGCTGCCAGAAGACCCCGCGGAATTGCGGGCGTTCACAGCACTTTTGTTGGCTGAAGTGAAGTCGCAGGCGGTTCTGATCACGAAGCTGCGGCACCAACTGGCGGGCCAGCGCGCCCATCGGTTCGGGCCGTCGTCCGAGACATCCGAGCAGTTGCAGCTTGCCCTGGAGATGAGCGAGATCGCCATCGCCGCTCTGACCGCCAAGCTGCGCCTGCCGGAGGATACACCCGCCGACAAACCGAAGCGCAAGCCGATCCCGGACCATATTCCGCGTGTGGAGGTTGAGCTGCCCCCCGGCAGTGCAGAGTGCGCCCATTGTGGTGGCAAGCTGCGCCGCTTGGGCGAGGATGTGACCGAAGAACTGGAATACGTCCCCGGTCGCTTTATCGTGAACCGCATCGTGCGGCCCCGGATGGCCTGTTCCGGCTGCGATTGCTTCACGCAGGCCCCGCTGCCGTCGCGGCCGATCGAGCGTGGACGTCCCGGCCCCGGGCTGCTGGCCCATGTGCTGGTCAACAAGTATGCCGACCATCTGCCGCTCTACCGGCAAAGCCAGATCTTCGATCGTGAGGGTCTCGACATCGACCGCTCGACGCTGGCCGACTGGGTGGGCAAATCCACCGCCCTGCTGGAGCCGCTGGCCGACGCCATCGGGCGGCATGTGCTGGCTGGCCAGACAATCTTCGCCGATGACACCCCGGTCGCAATGCTGGCCCCGGGCACTGGAAAGACCCAGACGGCACGGCTGTGGGCCTATGGTCGCGATGAACGCCCATGGGGCAGCGCCACCCCTCCCGCCAGTTGGTATCAGTTCTCGTCCGACCGCAAAGGGCAGCACCCAAAGGATCATCTGTCGGAATACACCGGCTGGATGCACGCCGACGGCTATGCCGGATTCGAAGACCTGTATCGCACAGGCGAGATACGCGAGGTCGCCTGCCTCGCCCATGTCCGCCGCAAGTTCGTCGATGTCCACAAGGCGCAAGGCTCAGCTATCGCAGACGAGGCCATCCGGCGGATTGCGCAACTTTACGCCGTCGAGAAGGCGGCACGAGGGTTGCCACCGGATAAGCGGGCCGAGATCCGGCAGGCCGAGGCCAAGCCCTCATTCGACGGTCTGGAGGCATGGTTAAACACCCAACTCAATGACATATCGGGCAAAAGCCCACTGGCTGCTGCAATCCGCTATGCCCTGAGCCGCATGGAACGCCTGCGCCCCTACCTCGATCACGGCATCCTGGAGATCGACAACAACACAGCCGAACGCGCCATGCGCTCCGTCGCCTTGGGGCGCAAGAATTACCTCTTCGTCGGATCGCAAACCGGCGGCAAATCCGCAGCCATCGCCTGCACCCTGATCGAGACCGCCAAACTCAACGGCGTCGCCCGTGGCGATCCTGCCGACCATCACGGCCAACCCTATCGCGTCAGCTGGACGCTTCTCTCCGTTTGAACCTTTGGGCATCTAAATCTCAAATTCAATATCCAGACGCTTCGATGAGGCGTCTGACGACTCAACTATCCGAAGCCGTGTCACTCTAGAAACATCGCCGCGCTTTACGGCATCAACGGCTTCTCGCGGTCCACTGTTGCCGAAGGTCAGAAACAGTGCCACACTCCATAACTAAACATCATGGGCTTGTTGCCATTTGCCACGGCAAAATGCTTTGGCATCCTCTTCGAGCGCGAACGCCTTATGATCAATAGTCTCTTCGCCGAACATGGTCCGGACAACGAACATGACACCTCCCATATGCTTCCCGCTAAACATATCGGAAAACGTGGCGATGGGCGATACCCCTGTCAAGATCGTCAGATTTCAAACTGGGACACTACCTGCCCGGCGGCGGAGGTGCCGAGATCGGGTTCCTGGCTAGTCCCGCAACTCTACCGTGGCCCAGGTCTCGAAGCATACTCCGCCGGCCAGCGCCATCACGCCAATGGTGGCGCGCCCGCCAAGGCCTATGTCACGGCCAAAGACCTCGACAAAGAGGTCGGACTGGCCGGATGAAACCTTGTGGACGTCCTCATACTCTGGGGTGCAGACGACGAAATTCAGGGTGCGGACGATGCTTTTCACCCGGTCGAGAGAGCCTGCCGCCTGTTTGATGCCGCCCAGCACGTTCAGGCCGGTCTGGCGGGCGGCGGCATAGCCTTGTTCGGTCGTGAGGTTCTGGCCGAGACGGCCCTTGTGGGTGATCTGTGTACCGATCTGTGCCACATGGCCGGACAGGAACAACAGGCTTCCGATCCGGTGATAGGGCTTCATCGTGCCATAGTCCGCCCCGTAATAGCCGATCCGGTCGAAGTCGGGGATGTCCAGACCCATATGGTGGGCCCTCAGTTCGGGGGTCATATCGGCGGTCATGCGGGTTCCTTACACCATCTTGATCACGTCTTTGCCGACCGCGAGCATGTAGCCGCGCCGCGCCACGGTTTTCACCAGAAGCTCGCTGACCAACTGGTTGCCAAGGGTATCGCGCAGCCGCTTGATGCGGGTGGCGCCGGCGGCCTCGTC
>JAYSQA010000222.1:0-8856 GCA_043721775.1 Rhodobacterales bacterium | reverse complement strand
CCGCCGCAGTCTGCTTCAACGCAACCGAAACCGATCAGCAGGGGCAGCCAGTAGCTTAAGTCACCCGAAAATCCGTCAAAGAGTTGGCGAGCAGCTCAGGGTTGGGCAGGCCAAAGTCCTGATCTTCAAAGTCCTGATCGCGGGCGAAGGTGAAACTCGGTGGCGCAAGACTCGGTGGCGCAAGACTCGGTGGCGCAAGGCGGTGGCATGTCGCGCGGGATACCTCAAAGGTGCGCGCCATCGCGTTTCCTGTGAAGGCGGCGTGCGGCTTCGCTTGCGAGGGGCCTGTCGGCTTCGACTTTGACTCCTGCGCGATCAATGGGGCGACCATGCGCGCTCTGCGGCCTGACCCCGGCGTTGTGCAAGACCTTTGGCTGTCAGGTCAACTGGCGCCACGCAGAACGGCAGCGGTTGCCGCCTGAACGGCCCGGGCCGCGTTATGCAAGATCTCGAAGCCTGCAAAGCCCGCAGTGTGAAGCGCGCGCACTTTGCCGGTGGCAAGGCTGAAGCTGCCGCAGGCCCGCGACATGGCTGACATGGCCGCAAGGACATCTGCAAAATGGCCGCCTGCCACGGCACCAAGAATGGCGGAGCCCAGCAGAACCGGCTCGTCCGCTTGCGTGGCGATGGCAGTAATGCCGGCGGCGTCGGCAAGGATCTGGCGCACAAGGTCGTGGCTGCCGGCGCCGCAGCTGATCACAATCCGCTGGACCTGCGCGCCATGCGCTGCCTGGGTGTCAATGATTTGACGCAGACCGTACCCCAACCCGCACAGCCCGGCGATATAAAGCGCCAGCAGGCTGTCAAGGTCGGTGCCCATGCCGATGCCCGCAATCAGACCGCGCGCATGTGGGTCGGCAAACGGCGCGCGGTTGCCAGGGAATTCGGGCACGACATGCACACCCGCCGCAAGGTACACCGCGTCCGACAGGTGCGCCGTCATCGCCCGGTTGGCCAGCCAGACCGGCAGCGCCAAACCTTCAGCCGCAGCCATGGCAGCCGCCGGTTCATGCGCGGGGTGCAGGGTCAGCAGATGGTCAATGGCAGCACCCGCCGCCGATTGCCCACCCTCTTTCAGCCACATGTCGGGCATCATGGCCGAGTAGTACGGCCCCCAGACCCCGGGCACGAAGACCAGCTTTTGCGTGGTGGTCATCGTGCAGGATGAGGTGCCAAAGACGTAAGCCATGTTCTGGGTGGCGTCAGCGCCTATGGCCCCCACGGCGCCCAATCCGCCAGCATGGGCGTCTATCAGCCCTGCCGCAACCGGCGTACCCGGAGGCAGGCCCAACTCGGCAGCCGCACGCGCCGTCAGACCCTGGCCAAGTGGTGTTCCCGGTGCGACAACCTCAGTGCCGATACGGGCAAAGCCTTCCTCGGCCAGAACGCCAAGTCCTGCCGCCTGAAAATAGCTGGCGTCCCAGCGTTTCTCGTGGGCGAGGTAGGTCCATTTACAAGTCAGGGTGCAGGTCGACCGCGCCATGGACCCGGTCGCCCGCCGTGTCAGAAAATCAGCCAGATCAAAGAAAGCCCATGCCGCGTCGAACACCTGAGGCTTGTTTTCGCACAGCCACAACAGCTTGGGCGTCTCCATTTCGGGTGAGATCACGCCGCCGACATAGGCCAGCACGGGATGCGCCGTGGCGTTGATCCGTTTGGCCTGACCGACAGCGCGGTGATCCATCCAGACGATGATATTGCGCTGCGGGTCATTGGACGGGCCCACCGGCAAAGGCACCCCTTCCGCCCCCAGCACCACAAGCGAACAGGTGGCATCGACGCCGATGCCCGAGACCAGACCGGCATCAATGCCAGAGGCTGCAACAGCCCCCCCCGCACTGCCTGGACCACCGCAGCCCATATCTGGTCGCTGGACTGCTCGACGACCGAGCCTGCCTCGCGCCAGATCGTCACCTCGGCCCTGGCCGTTCCAAGCATCTGGCCGCCCAGATCAAACACACCAGCGCGCGCGCTGCCGGTGCCGACGTCAATGCCAAACAGATACATCTACAGGTCCACACTGTTGGGCAAGATCACCAGATCGCGGATGGTCACGTTGCGCGGGCGCGACAGCATGAACAACACCGCTTCGGCGACCTCGACCGGTTGCATCAGACTGCCGTTGGCCAGCGCCTCGTCCAGCTTGGCCTTGGGCCAATCGTCCAGCAAGGCGGTGACCACCGGACCGGGGCAAACAGCGCCCACCCGGATGCCGTGCCTGGAAACCTGACGGCGCACGGTATGGACAAAGGCCTGCACGGCGAATTTGGAGGCGGTGTAGATCGGCTCCCACACCACGGGCACCAGACCGGCAATGGAGCTTGTCATGATGATGTCGCCGGTCTGGCGTTCCACCATATGCGGCAGCACGGCATGGACGGACCGGAACGCCGCGTTGATGTTCAGGTTCAGGACGCGGTCCCAGACATCCGGGTCACCCTCGACCACGTCGCCACCGATATAGGCACCGGCGTTGGCGTGGAAGATGTCCAACTGGCCGGCATGGTCCAGAATAGCGGGCATCATTGCAGCAACCGAGGCCGGGCTTGACAGCTCAACCACCAAAGGAACGGCCTTTGGCCCAAGATCGGCACACAAGGCGCGAAGCTTGTCTTCGGCGCGGTCGATCAGAAAGACAGTCGCTCCGGCGTTCAGGAAGGTTCTGGCACATTCCAGCCCGATGCCCGAAGCGGCACCGGTGACGGCCGCAACCTTGCCGCTCAGTTCATTCGACATGGTATTCTCCTTCGGCCCGCATCAGGCGCGGCCATGCGAGACACGGCTTTGCCGGGCCAGACTGTCAACGATGACGGCAATCGCAAGGACGCCGCCGGTGATCATGTAGCGTAGCGACGATGACAGGTTCAGAAACGTCAGCCCGTTGGCAATGGACTGGATCACGATAATCCCCAGCAAGGCTGAAAACGCCGTGCCACGCCCGCCAAACAGGCTGGTGCCACCAATCACCGCCGCAGCGATAGTGTTGAGGTTGACGTCGCCGGTGCCCGCCTGCTGGCTGGCTGAGGCCAGACGGGCAGAGGACAGAACGCCTCCCAAAGCCGCAAAGCTGGAACACAGCATGAAGGCGCTGATGTAGATGCCGCGCACGTTGATACCGGCACGCCGCGCGGCTTCCGGATTGCCGCCGACGGCTTTCATGGACCGGCCCCATTTCGTGCGGGTGAAGGCGTAGTTCATGATCAGAACAAGTGCCACGAACAGCGCAGACATCCAAGGCACGCCCCGGCCAAGGTTCAGGTAGAAGATCACCGCCAGAAGGCCAATCGTGGTCAAAGCGGCCTTCACCACCAGCCCGGTGGAGGACCCCGCTGACAGGTTGGCGGCGTGGCGTTTGGCATTGGTTTGCATTCCGACCACCAGCCCCGGCAGCAGGCAAAGCGCATAGGATACCGCCGAAGGCATGATCAGCAGTTGCCCGAAGTTCACCATGTTGGAGGAGTACGGCAGGTTGATCGAGCCGGTTGCCCCCAGCAGGTACAGTTGCAGGCCCAGCAGTGCCAGCAGGCCTGACAGGGTAGAGACAAAGCTTGGCATCCCCAGCCGGTTGCGCATGGTGGCATAGATGCTGCCGATGATCGCGCCTGCAATCAGTGCGTCAAGGATCGCCAGCGGCAAGGGCACGCCCGCGTTGACCCAAAGGACGCCGATGATCGTGGAACCGACACCGCTCATCGAGCCGACGCTCAGGTCAATCTCGCCCAGCATCAGCACGCAGACGATGCCAAGCGAGATCACTCCGGTGGTGGAACAGTCAAACAGCATGTTCACCAGGTTGTTCGGCGACAGGAAGATCGGGTTCAGGACGGTGAAAACGGTCCAGATGATGACAAGGCCCACGATGACCGGCAACGACCCGAGGTCGCCGGGTTCGACCTGATCCATGAAAGCCTTGACCGCGCCGACAATCGCGTTGGCGTGGGTGACCCGGCTGTCGGCGCGGTCGAGGGTTGGCTTTTTGGGATCGCTCATTGTGCTTCCTCCGCCATCCGGGCGGCCCGGCGCGACACCGCATTGTCGGTGGCGCCGGTGATGGCGCCCACAAGGTCTTGATTGCTGGCGTCGGGGGTGAAGACCCCATTGTTGCACCCCAGCCGCAGCACGATGATCCGGTCTGCCACCGCGCGCACATCGGCCATGTTGTGGCTGATCATGATGACGCCAAGGCCCTTGTCGCGCACCCGTTCGACAAGGTTCAGCACCTCGGCGGTTTGGGCCACGCCCAGGGCGGCGGTCGGTTCGTCCAGCATGATGATCTGCGGGTTCAGCAGCAATGACCGGGCGATGGCGACAGTCTGGCGCTGGCCACCTGACAACGAGGCAATCGGTTCGCTCACCGTAGGGATGCGGGCGGCGAGTTCATTGAGCAGGGTCCAGGCCCGAACCTCCATCGCCACCTCGTCAAGGCGCAGGGGATTCAGTTCCTGACCCAGAAAGATATTGGCCACCACGTCAAGGTTTTCACACAGGGCAAGGTCCTGGAACACCGTGGCAATCCCAAGTTCCAACGCGGCAGAAGGGCTGCTTAGGCTGACAGGTTTGCCGCGATAGGAAATGCTGCCGGAGGTTGGCTGATGCACCCCGGCCAGCACCTTCACCAAGGTGGATTTGCCGGCGCCGTTATCGCCGACAAGGGCCACAACTTCGCCAGCATGAACGTCCAGTTCAATATCGGTCAACGCGGACACCGCGCCGAAGTTCTTGGAAATGCCCCGCAGGCTCAGCAAAAGCTCGCCCGTTGGGGTCTTGGGGGTATTCATGGCGCGCTTCTGTTGCAAAGGGTGTCGCCCGGGCACTGAGACCCCATTTTCACAGGGTGAGGCCGGGCGACGTATCACAAGGTCACTTGATGCCAAGTTCTGCGCAGCCCGCAGCGTAGCGGTCAACGCAAAGTTCGGCAGCGGTATTGATGCCCTTGTCGATGATTTCCGCTTTCAGGTTTTCACGCGCCACGACGGCGGGGGTGAAAAGCTGCGAGGCGGTATTGTACAGGCTCATGTCAGACTTCGGCGTCTCGCCATTCAGGAACTGCACGGCCAGTTGGGCGGCAGCGGCTGCGACGATTTCCGAGGGCTTCGAGATGGTGTTGTATTGGTCGCCCGCGATGATCAGTTGCAAGGCTGCAATCGTCGCATCATTGCCGGTGATCGGCGGAACCGGGTTCACGCCAGCCGCCTTGAAGGCCGCCACAGTGCCTCCGCCGGTGCCGTCATTGGCGGCCACAACCCCGATGATGTCAGCGCCAAAGCGGGTGACCTGGCCTGCCGCCCATTCCTGCGCCTTCGGCGGAGCCCAGTCGGGGGTGTCGAACTCGGCCAGGGTTTTGTAACCGGACGCCGCGATGCCTTCATGGATGCCGTCCTTGATCAGGCCGGCGGCCGCGTCAGTGGGCGAGCCGTTGATTTGCAGAACGCCGCCCTTGTCGATGGGCAGGCCCATCGCTTTCAGGTGGTCCATCAAGGACACGGCAATCGCTTTGCCGATGCCCTTGTTGTCGAAAGATACGTAGTAATCGGCGGTCTTGTCCGGAATCGGGCGGTCATAGGCGATCACTTTGATGCCCTGGCTTTAGGCCAGGCTGACCAAGGCGGCGGCGGCAGCACTGTCAACCGGGTCCAGCCCGATAACCTTGGCGACTTGGGCGATGACAGAGTTGAACTGCTGCTGTTGCAGCGTCGCATCGGCAGTGGCGTTCTGATAGACCACGGTGCAATCGGGGCAAAGTTTCTTCATCCCGGCCTGAAAACCGGGGAAGTCGTGCTGTTCATAGCGGGTCGAGGCTTGATCGGGCATCAGGAATGCCACAACGCTGGTCGGGCCTGCAAAAGCGGTGGAGCCCATCAGGGTGGTCAGTGCAAGCGCACTGGTCGGGGTGGAAAGGGTCTTCATGTCGTCCTTCATAGCGACCGCGTGTTCGTTCGTCCGGCCAGACTGCGCGGGTCGCCGCAGCCGGGCCGTTCTTCGCTTGGCCTTGGGCGCAAAAGATACCGTCCGGGGAACCGTAAGGTCCCGCCGCCCTTGCGCCTTCTGGTTTTGGTGTCGTAAGGCAAACCTTACCTGATCACGGGAAACCCGTGGTCTTTCAGGTCAGCCTTGGCGATAGTCCTCCCTCATCACGCCGCAGGACGGCGCTTTGATCGTCTTATGCTGCTTGCGCAGCACTTTGGTTCTCCTCCAGCAACGCGCGGAACAGAGAGGGCGTCATGCCCTTCTGCGCCAGAAACTGCCGGTTGAAGTTCGAGATGTTGTTGAAGCCGGAGGAAAAGCAGACATCAGTGATCTTCAAATGCTCTGGCCCCATCAGAAGCTGACAGGCCAGATTGATGCGCAGGCGGTTGACGTATTTGACAAGCGCCAACCCGGTATGCCTGCGGAAACTGCGTGAAAAGGTTGAAAGGCCAAGGCCCGCAATATCAGCCAGATCCTGTTCACCAAACGGTTCAGTCAGGTTGGCGTTGATATAGGCCAAAGCCTCGTTGATGCCGGTGGACATGAAGCCCGACGGGTCGGGCAGATAGCCGGTCGAGGTCAGAAGTCTGGTATCCCGGGCCTGAGACAGCACCCCCAGCACGCCAATGATCACCTCCAGCCGGCGGATGCCTTGGGCGGTGACAAGTTCGGCAAGCAGCGGGGCCGCCAGCGCTGCGGTGGCCGGGCTGAACAAAACACCCCGGCGGCTGAGGTTCAGCACATCCGCGCAGGCCGAAAGTTCGGGCAGAAGTGCGCGCGCATCCGGGATGAAGGTTTCCGAAAACTGCACGACACGGCAGCGCAACGGCACGACGACACCTTCGGGCACATCGCTGACCCAGTTGTGCGGCAGATTTGGACCGGTCAGGACAGGATTGCCCGGCTCAAAGTTGCCGATGAAGTCGCCGATAAAGTAACGCCCCGCAGTCGCCACCACATGGTGAATTTCGTATTCCGGATGAAAATGCCAGCGGACCGTGTGATACGGATAGCCGTGTTCCCACGCCTTGAACGATTGCGAGCGTCCAATCTGGACGACTTCCAAGTCTGGCTTCATCTAGCGTTTCCTCCGGGCGCAAGTCCGAACTCTGGGTTCGGTGTTTGCGATTGTGCGCCTGCGTTTTTCACTTCTGCTTTGAAAGAAGGCTACAATTGGAATGCGCCTTGGGGCTACTACGGCAACAGCAGATCACTGATACTTTCTCGCCGTTTTCTGCCGGGAATGCGATTGTATTGACCAGAACCCGCATTTCGAACCGGCCGCGCCCGAACCGAATATGACCAGTGAAGCATCCGCCTGAAGTGCAGCCCAAACGCGGGATGATGTGCAACGTCCAGCGGTTTGTCCTGCGACCGCTGCAAAAGACCAAGTGCGGCTGCCGTCAGAATGAGGCTTGTTCATCACGTCAGCAGGCACAGCCGCTGGAAACGCTTCGGTAACCTCATCTCCTTATCCTTTGGCGATACCGCTTTAAGGAAGCCATCATGCCTGAATCCCCGCACCAGCACTACGTCAGGCCCGCCCCCGGACCACAGGCTGCGGCCCGGAACTGGCGAGGCGTCTGCCGCTGATGGGGGGCTGCGGTGTGACGGTCGTTTGTTCGCCACACGCGGCGCTGCGGCACGGTCAAGCCCAGGCCTGCCAGCCGCGTTGCAGATCAGGGGCAACGCGGCCAAGCCTTGGGTCGGCCTGGCCCCGCGGCCCGGCATTGGGATGGGCACGATTGCAGGCGGTTAGGGCAACGACAGCCTGACAGGCACCTCAGGCAATGATTCGAATGACGCCGCTGGTGGCAATGGCAGCATTTAAGCGGGTGCCGTGGACGACACCGTTTATGGCGCGGCCGGCAATGATACGGCCCAGTTGGGCAGCGGGAACGACAAGGCCTGTGTCGGCACGGGCGATGATTCGATCTGCGGCAACTCTGGCCATGACAGCCTTATGGGAGAGGACGGCAACGACCACCTCAAAGGCGAAGACGGCAATGACACGCTGGACGGCGGTGCAGGTGACGACAATATCTGGGGCGGCAGCGGTGCCGATCTGGGGTATGGAGGTGCGGGCAATGACCTGATCATGGGCGACAGCTCTCAGGTCACGTCGGCTGACTACGCCTCGACCGGCAGCGTCGACTCCACGGGCACCTTCCACAACAATGCGCCCTTCGCCGTCGATTTCCACTGGATCGACGGCAACGGCAAATCCGTCCTGGTGTCAACGATTCCGGCGGGTATGTCTGTCACGGCGAACACTGGTTCGCATTTCAACTCTTATCTGACGGAGACTGGCAGTTCGACCCCACTGCAATTGATCAACGGCGAACCGAACCTGACTGTCAGCTTCGGCGAAACTGTCAATGACACGCTGGACGGCGGCGTTGGCAACGATACGATTCAGGGCGAATACGGCAATGACAGCGTTTACGGCGGCTTGGGCAACGACCAGATCCTTGGCGGGGCGGGGCGGGGCGGGGAATGACTATCTGACCGGCGATGACGGCAATGATACCATCGTGGCCGGTCTGTGGGGGGATATCGTCTGTGGTGGCGCGGGCGACGATGTTATCTATCTTGGCGATGCAAGCGGCGTTGTCACCGGATTATCCGCCGATTGAGTTTATGCCGACGATGGCAATGACCAGATCCATGTAACCGAGCTTGGCAATGCCGTCTCGACCATTGATGGCGGCGCGGGCATCGACACCATCTATTTCGACTATGACCCGGCAACACTGGGCGGCACCACGCTGCGCATCGTGATGACGGATACTGAGGTGGTTCGGTTTGTTTGAACAGGTTTTGGGCGTTTTCCAAGTGGATATCCGCCTTGTTTATGCCGCTGCCGCTTCCAGCATCAGCGCGTTGAAG
>JAYSQA010000221.1:0-20853 GCA_043721775.1 Rhodobacterales bacterium | reverse complement strand
AACCGGGGCGGCAACCGGCAAGCCAATGCCGCACTCTACCGCGTCGCCATCGTCCGAATGCGGGATCATGAAGCCACACAAAGCTACACAAAGCTACGTTGCCAAACGCACCATCGCAGGCAAAAGCAAGCGCGAGATCATCCGGCGCCTGAAACGCTACATCGTCCGCGAAATCTTCAGGCATCTTTGCCGACCAGAAACATTGGAATCCCAGTGTTGACAAATATAGGAGCTTCACAAGGGGGGCTCGGCATCGATATCCGCCATTACGGAGTTCGAATGCAGTTCGACGCCAGGGCATGTCTTCTGCGTGAGCGCATATTGATCGGCCGAGTACTCGAACGTCACATCCGGTAGCGTGGCACTTCCCCTCAAGACTCCCGTCGACGCGCTACGGCTCATAGCCTTTCCGAATGTCTGGACCGTTTGCAGAAGGGCCGTCTTGGTCAGGGCGCTGGAGGAGTAAACCAGATTGTAGCCCCGAATCCGGTCTGCTGCATTGGTACAAGATGCGTTGCTGCAGATCAGAACCGACGTCAACTGGTAGTGTTGAGTGCCCAGATAGGCCGTTCCGATAGAAAAGCTGGTCGGGCCGGTCGTCGGGCAGGTGGAGTTGGTGTCGGTCGCAGGCGTGATCCTGCAATAGTTGAACTGAACAACATAGCCTGCATAGTAAATGCGCGAGGGCCGCTCTGGAAATCCGTCGCGGATCGTCCCATCTGTGTTGGCGCCGCCAACCTGTTCCCCAACCGCATAGTCAATCGTCACTTTGTTGATGTAAACCTTGACGCTCCCACTCGCATCAACCTGCGTGTCGATGATTTCTGCCAGCAGCCAACGGGACCGCGGGGCCATCTTGAATTTGTCGCCATCGGCGGCAGTACTCGCATAGGCAAAAAATGACCCCACCGAGCGGTACACATAGCGCCGACCGTTCGGCTGCGTTACAGTGAACGTGTTCGAGGATGAATCGTAGTATATTTTCTGGAAGCTCTCGACCCGTGTGATCAAATTGCCGCCCGCCAGGCAGCTGGCGCTTTGGTGGTCCGGCAGATAGCGCAGCGGTTAATGCTGCGTGGCACTTTGCATGAAAGGCGTTGTGGCGCCTGAACCGCTGCACGCCATCAAATCGGCGCCATCGAGCCTGTAGATATCCTGACCATCATCGAATGTTGGGGCTCCCCCGGCAACGGAAACCCGATCTATTCGTGACCGACCGGAGAGCCGCCATCCGAAACCGGTGACGTTGTCCGTGCCGCCCCGGGACAAGTTTGAGGAACCGTACGAAAGCGCCAGCTGCGGTTCCAAATCATGGAGCTTGGGAAGATCGAACGGAACCGAGTAGCTGAAATCACCGCCTGATCGCACCTCGTTCGGCTTCATCTCTGCCGGGCGATTGCGCAAGGGCGCCCGTCTGGGCAAGCATCGACGCATCCATGCCCCCATACTTCGCCCGCCACATGTAGAATGACGCGGTGCTCATACCATGCGCCCGGCAAAGCTCGGCCACCAGCATGCCACCCTCTGCCTGACGCGGGATCTGCGGCTCAGTGTATCTGCTTGTCTTCTTTCAGGATCTCCTCGTTCAACGTGCCAAGAAAATTCTGCTTATGCAGCCCCTTACTTTCGGGGTGGATTACCGGTGCATTGTTGCCCCGTCATCCGACGCTGCGGATCAGCTTCATGTCGTAAACACTGATCGGCGCGACTGGCCTGAGGTAACTTCGTGAAGTGACGACAGGGGTGGCACTGGCCCGTGAACAGTCTGGTTGCTTGCGACTTGCGCAGCTTCAGCCCGTGGGCTTCTTGCCAAAAGCCACCGCAAGAATAATGATCCCGCCCGCCACCATCATCTGTTCGCTGACATCCAGGCCCATGATGATCAGACCGTTGTTGATGGTGCCGATCAGCAAAGAGCCTGCAAAGGTGCCGAGGATCGAGCCGCGCCCGCCGAACAGGCTGGTGCCGCCCAAGATCACTGCCGCAATCGCCATCAACTCGGCTCCCTCGCCGAAGTTGAAGCGCGCCGTCTGCATCATGCCGGAGTACAGCATCCCGGCCAGCGCCGCTGCGGCACCTGACAGCAGGAAAGCTGCAAACTTCACCCGGCGGGTCTTGATGCCGGAATATTCCGCAGCCATGCGGTTGCCGCCGGTGGCAAGGATCTCGCGCCCGAAGCCGGTGTATTTCAGAACCACAAAGCCCAGAAGCGCCACGGCCACTGACCAAAGCAATAGCGAGGGGATGCCAAACAGGTTGCCTGACCCAAACAGCATGTTGAACGTCTTGTTCGAAATGGCGATGGGGTTGGTATAGGTCACCCGCATGTCGAGACCGCGGATGAACTGCATCATCCCCAGCGTCACCAGAAATGATGGAATCCCGATCATCGTCACGAAAAACCCATTGAGGCACCCAACCATCAGACCGGACGCCAGCGCCGCCAGCACGGCCAAAGGCCAGGCGAACCCGGCCTGCATCACCAGACCACATGTCAGCGCGGAAAGTGCTGCGATGGAGCCTACCGAAAGGTCCAGCTCGCCGGCAGAGATAACGAAAGTCATTGCCACGGCGATCACGGTGATCATGGCCGTGGTGCGCGCGATGTTGAACAGATTCATCACCGACAAGAAACCCTTGTCGCCGATGACCATGCTGAAGAAGGCCAGCACCACGGCAAAGAAGATATAGACGACGTAGTTCTGCAACTGAACCTTAGGCAGCGCCAAGCTTGGGCGTTGCGTGGTCGTGGCCTTGGATTGCATGGTGAAGTTCCTCTTCTGTCGCCACATCGCGACGGTTCATGTCCTGCGAGATGCGCCCGGCATGCAAAACCAGAATGCGGTCGGTGATGGCCATAAGCTCTTCCAGTTCCGATGAAATGATCAGCACCGCCATCCCCTTGTCAGCCATGGCACGCACGGTCGCCACGATCTCTGACTTCGCACCGATATCGACTCCGATGGTTGGCTCATCCAGAATCAACAGCTTCGGAGCGCGGGCCAGCCATTTCCCGATCACAATCTTCTGTTGATTGCCGCCCGACAGCAGCCGCGCCAGCTTGTCCGGCCCATCTGTCTTGATCGACAGATCGCGGATCGTGTCTTGAACGGTTTGTAAAGCGACAGCGTCCTGCACAAGAAAGTATCGGGTAAAAAGGTGCAGGTTCGGCAGGATGATGTTATCGCGCACCGAATGATCCAGAACGAGGCCGAATTTGCGGCGGTCCTCTGGCACCAGTGCCATGCCACGCGCAATGGCATCGGACTGACTGGTCACCGGCGCGCCGTCAAACAGCACCTCGCCAGAAACGGCACGGCGGCGGCCAAACAAGGTTTCTGCAATCTCGGTCCGGCCAGAGCCCATCAGGCCCGCAAGGCCGACAATCTCGCCTTCGCGGATCTCGAAACTCACATCCTCGATCCGCTTGGCCAGCCGCAGGTTGCGCACCTGCAAGACCGGCCGGGCATCCGCTGGCACATGGCGGTCCTTCCATGCGAAGGCGGTGGCATTCCCCGCGCCCAGCATCGCCTCGACAATGCGGGCCACCGAAAGGTCGGCGCAGTCTGCCGTCATCACCGTCTCGCCATCGCGCATCACCGTGACGCGGTCGCACAGCGTTAGAATCTCCGCCATGCGATGCGAGATGTAGACGATGGAAATGCCCGAGGCACGCAGGCGTCTCACCAGATCGAACAGCGCCGAAGTCTCGGCCTCTGACAGTGATGAGGTCGGTTCATCCATCACCAGAATCCGCGCTTTTTTCGACAGCGCCTTAGCGATTTCCACGATCTGCATATAGCCCACGCTAAGGCTGCTGACCAAAGCATCGGGGTCGATATCCACCCCCAGTTCCTGCAAGATCGCGCGCGAACGGCGTACCATTTCGGTGCCGTTGATGAAGGGTGTGCCGACAAAGCGCGGCTCGCGTTTTAGAAAGATGTTCTGGGCGACGGTCAGCGTCGGCACCAGAGAGAATTCCTGAAAGATCATCGCCACACCTGCGCGCTCGGCGTCGGCTGCGTTGCGTATATCAACCGGGTGGCCATCTATCACCACGGCGCCACCATCGCGGGTGTAAACCCCGGTCAGGATCTTCATCAGTGTCGACTTTCCAGCGCCATTGCCACCCATCAGGGCATGAATCTCGCCCTTGCACAAAGAAAAGCCCGCGCGCTTCAGCACAGGGATCGTGCCGAAGGATTTGCGGATATCCGTCATTTCGAGGATCAGGGCTTCGGTCATGGCTGAAACTCCTTGCGGAAAGGGGCGCGGGTCTGGCCGCGCCCCAAGTCTGTCAATTGGCCAAAGCCGTAACCATTTCGGCGGGAAGGTCAACGCGGTAGATTGTCTTGTACGATGCCGCCAAATTCGAGCGTTCCACCTTGACCGGCGGCACGACGATGTAGGGCGGGGTCGGCTCACCGATCAGCGACAGCGCACCGGTCTTGGCTTCGGCCACGCCCTGGTCATAGGGACGCTGCGAGGAGATGCCGGCGATGAAGCCGTTCTGCGCCATGTTCAGAGCGACGATCTGGTCGAAGTTCTCATTCACGATCTTGAAGTTGTCGGGCGTGCGGCCCGCCACGGTGGCCGAGGTCACAGCCCCCATCGCCGGGATCGACCAACTGGCATAGACGCCATCGAGGTTCGGATAGCGCGCCAAGAGACCGTCCGCCACTTCCTGACCCTTGTTGGGGTTGTTGTGGCCAGCGGCCACGATCACGTGCAGGTCGGGATACTTGGCCAGAACGCGGGCGATGAAACCTTCGTAGCGCAGGTTGGTCACGTAGAAGTCGGGGGCATAGTACATCGCGGCGACATTGCCCTTGCCGTGCAGCGCGTCGGCCAGTTCGTCGGCCAGATACATGCCGAGTTGCAGGTTGTCCGACGAGATGATCGAGGAGTAGTCCTTGCCAGCGGTCATGCCTTCAACGGCCTGGTCGATGAAGACGACCTTCGTGCCAGCCGCGGCGATCTTCTGATAGGCCGAAGCGGTGGTCTGGCCGTTCAGCGGGATCGAAACCAAGAGGCTCGGCTTCAGGACACCGATGGCGTCGAGGTCAGAGATCTGCTTGGCGTCGTCCCAGTTGGCGTTGGTTTCGGCCACGACCTTGATGCCCATGGACTCAAAGGTCTCTTTCAGACCGATCAGCTGCTGGCTAGCCCAATCGTCGCCCATCCAACCCATCGAGATCGCAACCGTGAAGTTGCCAGCCTTGACCTTGGCGATCTGCTCGTCGGTCAACTTCAGGTCAGCGGCGGGGAAGCCCTTGGCGCCGTCCTGCCCGTCCGAAACGACAACGCCGTCCAGGTTGTCCAGCTTGGCCAGTTCCATCGTCTTGTCAGACGGGGCCTTGTACCACAGCGGGTGCTTGATATCGGCGGCCACATCGGCCAGCACAAAGCTGGGCAGCAGGGCGACGGACATGGCAAGTGCGGCGCGTTTCAAGTTCAGGTGTTTCATGGGTCTCTCCTCCGTTATAGGGTACAAGGCAGTCTCCTGAGCCAGAAGGCCCGCCAAGGTCGTTGGTCTTGGGATATGGTCGTGGCGTTTGCGGCCTACGCCCGGTTCAGCATGAATTCGCGCAAGGTCAGCGCCAGACGGTCGGGCGCCTCAAGCGCAAGGCTGTGGCCGCATTCCTGAAAGATTTCGGAGCGTTCCACGCCAAGCGCCACATTTTCCATCTGGCCGCGCACCAGTTCGCCAAAGAATTCCGGCGCACCAATGGTCAGGATCGGCAGGGTCAGCTTGGTCTGTTTCAGATCCTGATTGATGCGGGCATTCTTCAGCCCCGCCCGGTAGGTTTCCAGACAGCCGCGCAACCCGCCCGGAGCCGACAGCCTGGCGATCCACTCGTCAATCGCTTCGTTGGTGATGGCGTTGGGGTTCCAGGTTTCGGCCTTGATCCAGTACTCCCAGAACTGCCTTTCGCGCCCGGTGATCAGCATTTCGGGCAGATGGGGTATCCAGAAGAACGGGATGTGCCAGACCCAGACACCGCGCAGGTTGAACTGCGACGCGACGTTTTCCGGCGTGAAATTCGACCACTCCTCCAGCCCCTCGCCGGACAGCAACATTTCTGAAAATGACAGGGTCTTGACCCGAGCCCTTTCAGTAGCGGCGAGGGCGTAGGCAAACTCTGCGCCGCGATCCTCGCCATGCAGGTGGAAGCTTTCGTGCCCCAAATGGGTCATCAGCGCGGCCACGTCACGGGCATTGGTCAGGCTGTCGTAGCCTTCTTCCGCTGGCGGCTTGTCGGTGTCGCCAAAGCCGCGCAGGTCGGGGGCAACGACGCGAAAGTACGGGGTCAGCAGCGGGATCAGCTTGTACCAGTAGAAATGGGTCTTGGGCGTGCCGTGCAACAGCAACAGGGGTTCGCCCTGACCTGCCGTCACATAGTGCATTCGAATGCCGTTTACCCGGGCCCGGCCATGCGTGACCGGCGCACCGGTATGATCATAGATTTCCGCCATGCCGCCCCCGTCGAACATTTATCACTAACTCGTATAATATGTGCAATCTTTCTGTCAAGCATCAATGATCGCGGATACCGGCTTTTCACGTACGGCCGAAGAGGATGCGCAGGGGCCCGCAGCATGTGGCTGCCGGCCAGCCGTCATTTTTGCGTTGAGTACCTGATATCAATGGAGAAAGTGATCACTTCTGCGGCTTTTATACCTGAGATATCACAATCCTCAGACGCAGGACTGTCGCTGCCGTCACAAGCGGACGCGTCACCTGTTGATAGTCGTCTATCGAACATCCCGCTTGCACACTAACCTAAGTGTCGTACTATTTGTGCAATACGCCATGCTTGGCATCGCAGTTCGAATCCTTGCAGGCCAAAATGGAATCGAGGGCCGGTACTTTGGCCGGACGCCTCACAGATCGGGGCAAGGTCACAATCGACGACGTTCAGCTTTCTGGCTGATCTGCCGCACGCGGCATGGCTTTCGGGCCTGATCGCCGGGGATTTGAAACCGCCATCGGGCCTGAAAGGTTCGGGGCTTACAGAAACGGCGACGCCCGCGCTTGATGGTGTCAAATGCCGGACGGCCCCTGAAGGACCGATGACAGAATTTCCGCGATCTGCTCGTGCAGGTCTGCGGTATCCTGGCCAGTCAACGTCATGAGCGTGCGGCGGCGCAGTATATCTTCGATAGTCCTGGTCCGCTCGGTTCGGCAGATGTGGTGAATCTCTTGCCGCGAATAGTCCGGGCAGCCGCGCAAGGGTGTCTCTTCCGCGCCATCAAGGCCAGCCAGATAGTCGCGGGTGCGGGTGCCATAGCGCGATAGCAGAATTGCCACGCGCGCGGGCGTCAAGGTCGCTTGGGTCGCAAGTTCGGCGGTCAAAGCTGCAAGACCTTCCGCCGTGCGCGGCATGTCCTTGCCGCCGCCGATCGCCATTCCCGCCGTCGAAACCTTGCGGGGCGAACCGAGGTGGCGAAGAGCCTCGTCTGTCGCCTGTTCCGAGAAGCCCCGAAAGGTCGTCCATTTGCCGCCGATCAGGCACAGGATGGGGATCCTGGTTCCGGGAAGCGCCAAGGTTGCAATCGAATGGTCGCGCGTCACGGCCCCGATGTCCTCCCCGTCTGATCGGGGCAAGGGCCGCACGCCGCAGAACCGTTGCACAATGTGTTCCGGGCGAATTGGAATGCCGGGCAGGACCTCGCCCACGGCCGCACGCAGATAGTCGGCCTCCTCATCCGTGCAGACGGCCGAATCCGGGTCAGCGCACGGAATGTCAGTCGAACCGACGAGGACTTTGCCTGCGAACGGATAGATAAGGTTCACCCGCCCGTCGGCTGTGCCAAAGTAAATCATCCGCCCGGCCAGCGCTGCCAGCAGGTCCGGATTGTCGATCACCAGATGCGAGCCGCGACTGCCCGCCATCAGGTGGGAATTGAGCCCCAACTGGTGATTGATGTGATCAATCCAGGCCCCGCCTGCATTGACGATGACTTTGGCGCTGGCCCACGCCTCTCCTGCATCGGTGCGATAACGGATAACGCCGCCCTCTGCCCCCATCAACTCGGCATGGGTGACGGACCGGCTGGCGGGGTTCAGCGTTTCGGCATCCAGAACCAGTTCCAGTCCCAGCCGCTCCGCATGGGTGATGTGGCCTTCGTAATAGACCCCGGCCCCGGTTATGGTATCTGACAACTGCGGCATCATGCGGCGCAAGGCCCGGCGGCGCAGCATTCGGTGACGGGGCATTTGCCGCAGAGTGCGACCGTAGATGTCGTAAAGCGTCAGACCCAGTGCTGTGATCAGAAACCCCCGGTCGGCCAGCCTGGATTTGATCCCCAGAAAGCGGGCGAAAGACCCGATGATCCCGCCAAAGACCGACCGCACCGGAACCACGCATTCCAAGGGATGCACCAGATGCGGGGCGGTGGCCAACAGCATGTTGCGTTCGATCAGGGATTCCCGCACCAGCCGGAATTCCCCGGTTTCCAGATATTTCAACCCACCGTGCATCAGCCGTGACGAGGCGGCCGAGGCGCCTGCGCAGAAATCCTCGCGTTCAATCAGCAGACAGCGCACCCCTTGCGCGCACAGGTCGCGGTAGGTGCCGCAACCATTGATGCCTGCGCCCAGGATGATGACGTCAAACTCCTCGATTTCAGGCATCGACGATGGCCACCTTCATCGCAGCACCGCTTTCGGCCATGGCAAAGGCGTCGGTGACCTGCGCGAGGCCAAACCGATGGGTGACCATGCTGGCAACCTCGATCCGGCGGTCGGCGATCATGTGCATCGCATCAACGTAGTCGCGGCGCGACAGGCCGAAGGCGCCGACGAGCCGCAGTTCGTTGTAGTGGATGGCGTTGATGTCGATGGCAGCAAGCTCGCCCTTGTTGAACCCGGCAAAAAGGCTGATGCGCCCGCCAAGCCCGGCCAAGCCAACCGCCTGGGCCGCCAGCGCCGGAATGCCGATGGCGCAAATGACCACATCCGCCCCAAGTCCCCGCGTCTCTGCCAGAACTGCGGCCCGCAGGTCGCCAGAACTTGGGTCAATGACCGCATCTGCGCCCGCTTCCAGCGCGGCAAGGCGCCGCGCCGCGTTCGGCTCGCTGACTATGACGCGGCCAGCCCCGCGCAGCCGTGCCAGCTTGATGTGCAAGGTTCCGATCGGCCCGGAGCCGAGGATCACCACCGTGTCGCCCTGCCGCAGCCCCACCTTGTTCTGGCCATTCAGCACGCAGGACAATGGTTCTATCAGAGACGCCTCTTCATGGCTTATCGTCTGCGGCAAGAGATGCGCATTGCCCAAAGCGATGGCCCGGGCCGGAACCCGGATATATTCGGCAAAAGCGCCGTCAATTTCGTACCCGATGGCCTGTAGATCGGGGCACAGGTTTTCGCTACCGCGCAGGCATCGCGCACAGTGACCGCAGGGAATAGCTGGACACACGCCAACGCGCTGACCGATGGCGAACGGCGCGCCCGTGCCCGCAGCAACCACCTCACCCGAGAATTCGTGCCCGATGATTGATGGATAACGGACACCTGCGGTCTTGCGACCCCTGAAGATGCGGATGTCGGTGCCGCAGATCGTCGCGGCGCGAACCCTAAGGACGAGATCGCCCCTATCGGCCACGGGATCAGCCGCCTCTTTGATCGCCAGTTCGTTTGGCGCAGTCAGAATCGCAGCCTTCATGGGTGCCTCCGTGAACAAATATAATTTACAATCTAACTTGATCGGTTCAAAATTTGCAATCGGAAAATTATCTCATTGAAGTAATCCAGTATTACCAATGATTTAGATTTGATTCTGGCGTTTTTCGACAGAATGAGACCAAACATTTGCATTGACATGAACTTATTTGTACAACTACCTTTGTGCACATGCTTGAGGAGGGAACACAAATGCGCAACGACTATGTGGCCATGGGGTTCTACACGTTCGACTGCCTTGGGTGGCCGTTCGAAGCCGTGCCAGCGGGCGGCGGCACCAATTTCATCCGTGAGATTACCATGGCCGTATCGGGTGCGGCGGGAACGGCGGCGATTGTTGCGGCGAAGCTGGGGCTGAAGACGTTGGCAGTGGGTGGCTACGGGCGGGATATGATGGGCGACTGGGCGGTGAACCGACTGCAGCAGTTTGGCATCGATACGTCGGGCCTCCAGCGGTTTGACAATGTGCCGACCTCAAGCTCCATCGTTCTGACCCGGGCGGACGGAACCCGGCCCGCCTTGCATGTCAAAGGTGCCACGGGCAGCTTTACGGTGACGCAGGATCATTTTGATGCTGTCACCGATACGCAGGTCTTTCACCTTGGCGGCGTCGGCCTGATGGATGCGATGGACGGCGCACCGAATGCCGCGTTGATGCAGTACGCAAAAGCACGCGGTTGCATCACGACGGTCGATGTCTTTGCAGGCTCGGCCAACGACATGCCGGACGTAGCGGCCGTTCTGCCCTGGACCGATTACTTCATCCCCTCAGTCGAGGAAGCACGGGCGCTAACCGGGCTGGAGGGCCTGGACGAGATGGCCGCCGTCTTCATAGCGCTGGGGGCAAAGGCCTGCATCTTCACGCTGGGTGCTGACGGCGCTTATTATCGTGACAGCACCGGTCTTTGCTTCACCATTCCCGCTTACAACGTCAACGTCATATGCACCTGCGGCTGTGGTGACGTGTTCAATGCAGGCTTCGCGGCGGGCCTGTTGAACGGGATGAGTGCACAAGATTCCGTTCGGCTTGCGCAGGCGGCATCGGCGCTGAATGCAACGGGCCTTGGTAGTCAAGCGGGCGTCGTCAATTTGGCCGACACGTTGGCCTTCATGAAAAGCTGTTCGGTCAAAGCCGCGTAAGGCTCGGGCCGGACGAACCACCATCTTTGGGAATAACAGGAGGAAAACCCATGAAAACTCTGATGAAAGGTCTGGCGGCACTTGCCGTTTCGGCGTGCACATTCGCGGCGGTTCTACCGGCTTTCGCCGCAGGTCAGGCGGACCTGATCACGCCAATCACCAAGGAACTGACCTTTATCTTCGTTCCGAAGGTCATTCACCCCTGGTATGACGTTGTGGCCGCAGGCGGCCAATTCGCGGTCGACGAATTCGCCAAACAAGGCATCAAGATCAACATGATCTGGGACCAGCCGCCGCTAGCCGACGTCGTCGATCAGAACCAGCGGATCGAGGCGGATATCGGCCGTAAGCCCGACGGTCTGGCCGTAGCCTGTCTGGATCAGGCCACCAACGTGCAGATGCTGAAAGAGGCGGTGGCCGCTGGCATCCATACAATCACCTTCAACTCGTTTTGCGATGACGCCTTCCCGTTCATCGGCCCGAAGTCGAGTGAGCAGGACGGCTACGATCTGGGTGATTTTCTGGCCAAGAAGCTGGGCGGCAAGGGCAAGATTGCCATCCTTTCGGGCAGCCTGACCGCCTCTGACCACGTGCAGCGCATCACCGGCTTTAAGAAAGCGCTTGCAGAGCATCCCGACATGCAGATCGTATTCGAACAGCCCGACAATGACGATCTGGACAAGGCCGTTTCGCTGACCGAATCTGCGCTGGCCGCCAATCCGGACCTTGCGGGGATTTTCGGCGCAGACGCGTCAAACCCGATTGGTGCGGCACGTGCTGTGGAAAATGCGGGCCTTGCTGGCAAGGTCGCCATCGTCGGCATGGACGACCTGCCCGAGGCGGTGGACTTTGTCTGCAAAGGCGTGATCGACGCGCTGAAAGCACAACGTCAGTGGGATATGGGGTACTGGGCGATAAAATACATGGTCGCGATGAACGAAAACCACACGATCCCGATGTTCCACAACACCGGTTCGCATTTCCTGACCAAAGCTGACTGCAAATAATAACTGAATTCGGTTGGGCGCACCTGCGGGTGTGCCCAACCCTTTTCCATTGAGCCATATTGGCCCAGACCCACCCGGAGACCGCGCCATGACCACTCCCGTTTTCGAAGCCCGCGCCATTTCGAAATCGTTCGGCCCGGTTCATGCGCTGAGCAACGTGTCCGTAACGCTGAACCGCGGCGAGATTCATTCGATCATCGGTGAGAACGGGGCAGGCAAATCCACACTGATGAACATCATCTGCGGTCGCTTGGCTCCATCGGAAGGCCAGTTATTCGTCGACGGCGCGCCCGTAAAATTCCACACCCCGAAAGACGCCCAGCGCCACGGCATCGCCATCGCCCCGCAGGAAATCAGTCTGGTGCCGGACCTGACAGTTTACGAAAACATCCTCCTCGGCGCGCATCGCAGCCGCTGGGCGGGCATTGACTGGCGGCAAACACGCGATGAGGCCACGCGCCATCTGCACGAGGTTGACAATTCCATCGACCCACGTGCCAAGGTTTCCAGCCTGTCGAAGGCGCAGCAGCAGTTGGTACAGATCGCCCGCGCTGCCGCCACCGAGGCCCGGATCATCATTTTTGACGAACCCACCGCCTCCCTGACCTACCGCGAAGAAGAAGTGCTGATGCGCTTTATCGAGGCGTTGGCCCGTGAGGGCCGTTCGGCGTTTTACATCTCGCATCGTTTGGAGGAAGTTCGGCGGCTTTCCAGCCGGATTACCGTGCTGCGCGACGGGGTCCATGTCGGCGAACTCAGCGCCAAAGACGCTTCACGCGATGAGATGGTCCGGCTGATGGCGGGCCGTCCGCCCAAGATCGGGGCGCAAACCATCCGGGCATCGGCCACGACGCAACCTGTGCTGGAGGTGGAAGGCCTTACCCGCGCGGGCGAGTTCGCCAACGTCTCTTTCACGCTGCGCAAGGGAGAGATTCTCGGAGTGTCCGGCCTGATCGGCTCCGGCCGGACCGAGATGGCCAAATGCATTTTCGGGGCTACCCGTGCCCAATCCGGCACGATCCGCCTAGAGGGGAAACCTGTCTCTTTTGCGGGCCCTTTCAACGCGATTCAGGCCGGGCTGATCTATCTGCCGGAAGAGCGAAAGCAAGAGGGCATCTTCCCGCTGTTGTCGATTGCCGAGAACACTGCCCTACCGACGATCGACCGCTTTACTGGCCTTCTGCACATCCGCAACCGCGACATGCTGGCCGAAGTTGAACGCCTGGCCGTGCAGATGAAAGCCAAGTTCAACTCGCTGAAAGACCCGATCACCAGCCTATCAGGCGGCAACCAGCAGAAATTCATCATCGCCCGCTGGCTGATGCGAGAGGCCAAGGTGATGATCATGGACGAACCCACACGCGGCATCGACGTCAATGCCAAGTTCGAGATTCAAAGCGTGCTGCGCCGCCTGACTGAAGAGCGCGGCCTGTCGATCATCGTGATCTCGTCTGAAATGGAAGAACTGCTGGATGTGGCCGACCGCATCCTCGTGATGCACGAGGGCTCGGTCAAGGGCGTCGTCGACCGCCAGAACGCAACGCAGGAAGGCCTGCTTCAAATGGCGATGAACTGACGGAAGGGGAATGAACATGAACTCTTTGGGGACTGCGATGACCGCACAAAGTAAAAAACGCCAGAAAGCGGCCCTGATGTCCCGGTTCTGGGCGTGGGAGGCCAGCGGTGTGATGGTGGCGCTTGTGGCCCTGGTCTTGGCGCTAAGCCTTGCCAGCGACAACTTCCTTTCGGCCTACAACCTTTCGGTCGTGGTAAGGCAGGCGGCTTTTGTAGGACTTGTGGCTTTGGGGCAAACGCTGGTGTTGCTGGTTGGCGGGATCGACCTTTCCGTCGGGGCTGGCGCCGGGTTGTCCTCGATCATCGGGGCTATCGCATTGACCCAGTGGGGGGTTCCGCCGTGGTTGGTGATTCCGTTCACCATGGGCTTTGGGTTCTGCCTGGGTGCGATCAACGGGGTATTTGTTGCCTGGCTCAGGCTCAACCCGTTCATCGTGACGCTTGCCACCTGGGAAATCTTTGCTGGTATGACGTTGGTAATCACCAAGGGCTATCCGATCCGGCCGCTGGGCGAAAGCTTCACGATCTATGGGAAGGGAGAGCCTTTCGGGATTCCGGTGCCGGTGCTGATCTTTGTCGCCGTAGCGCTGGTGCTGATCTGGATGCTGACCCAGACCCGGTTTGGCAGAAACATCTTTGCCGTTGGCGGCAACCGCGATGCGGCGATCCTGGCGGGTATTCCGGCCCGGCGGGTCGAGTTCATCGCTTTTGGCCTGTCGGGCATGCTGGCGTCGATGGCAGGAATTCTGTTTGCAAGCCGCATGGACGCCGCACAGCCATCCGTCGGGGAAGGCTGGCTGATGGGGGCGATCACGGCGGCGATCCTTGGCGGCACCTCATTGCGCGGAGGACAGGGTTCGATCGTGGGCACGGTGATGGGCGCCTTGCTGCTGACAGTGCTGGCCAACGGAACTGTGCTGATGAACGTGTCTGGCTTCTGGCAAAGGGTGATCGTCGGTGCTGTGGTTTTGATTGCGGTGCTGGTCGATCTCTTGCGCCGCCGGTCAAATTGATCATTCTGGACCTTGGGGCGGAATGACTACATTCCGTCCCAACGCACTCAGCAAGGGCCCTGCCAACGTGATTACACCCGATATCAGCGAGGATATGAAGACCAGGATCGCGTGGCTTTACTATGTCGAGGGGTTGACCCAGGACGAAGTGGCCAGCAAGGTCGGCATGAACCGTTCACGCGTTCTGCGCATTCTGTCGGCAGCGCGGCTGGATGGCACGGTTCAGATCCGCGTCACAACCCGACTGTCGCATTGTGTCGAACTGGAACGTGCGCTTGAAGACCGTTGGGGTCTGACCCAGGCTGTCGTTGTACCGACACCGCAAGATGAAACGCAACTGCGCCACATCATCGGGGCCGAGGTTGGCGCCTATATTTCGCAAGCGATTGCCGCCAATATGACGATCGGGCTGGGGTGGGGAAAGACGTTGTCGGCATCGGTGCCCGCCATCGTGCCACGCAATCCTGATGGCATCCGCGTCATGTCATTGCTGGGCGGCCTGACCCGGGTCAGCGACCAGAATCCCTCAGAATTCGCGTGGCGTGTGGCCGCACGGCTGGGGGCTGAATGCTACATGATGGCCGGTCCGGTTTTTGCACCTGACACGACCACACGCGACGCTTTGGTCCGCCACACCGGGATGAGTGACATTTTTCTGCGGGCCCGTTCACTGGACATGGCCATTGTGTCGGTTGGCGATCTGACACCGCATTCGGTCTTTCGGGAATACGGGCTGCTTTCGAGTGAAGAACTGGCCGCACTGGAGCGGGTCGGGGCCATTGGCGATGTGCTTTGCCATTTCGTCGATGCCGAGGGCAACATTGTCGATCACCAGGTGAACAAACGCGTCCTGGCCGTCAATCCGCTTGACCTGCGCGGTACCCGAAATCTGGTTCTCGCATCAGGCGGATGGCACAAGCTTGGGGTGATCCGGGCTGGCTTGAAACTGCTGCATCCGACAGTGTTGATTGTTGATGAACTTGTGGCCGAACGCCTTGTCAGCGAGAAGACCTAAGACTCTTTCAACTCGTGGCTTAGCCTTGCGCGGAACACATCCGGCATCATCCAGTTGGGTTGGTGGCCCAGCAAGGTTTGCAGGAAGCCGACCGAAAAAGCCGCGTCCATCCGGGCGTTTTCCTTGAACGACCACCAATGGCGCAGGTCGTCGATCGCCGGCGATACCTCTGGCTTGTCCTTGAATTCCTGCTGCATGGCGGCGGAATGCACGGTCAGGCAGAACATCGTGCAGACATAGCCTTCCGGCCAGAACGCGGAGGCAGAGCCTTCGCCGGCCTTGGTCGGCTGCGTTACCACGGTCAGCGGCATATCCGCCGTCAGTTCGCGCAGCATCAGGCCGGCGGCAAATTCGAAATAATCGTGGCGGTCCTTGGCGTTACTGGGCTTTTGCCGTTCGACGGATCGAAGCCAGCGCACGAAGATGGCCGCAAGTCTGGCCTCGTCAATCTTGTAGGTGCAGCCGATGCGGGCACCGATGGCCTCGACATACGCCTCGAACGCGGCGCGGAACCAGCGCATCCGACGGACCGCAATCCGAAACGGCTCGTTCGTCGGCGGCAGGCTGCCGGACAGGGGCGGCAGATCAGACATGCGAGGCAAACTCGGCATAAAGGGCTTCCAGCCGTTTGCTGTCACAGGCGCGAAACGACGCGGCGGCTTCGGACGCAAGCGCCACGGCAAGGTCGGTTGCCGATGCAAGTGCTGCCTCATCCTCGGCCTCGCTGCGGTTGGATTGCAGCCACAGCATAACCGCAAAAATCGCCGTCGGTTCAAGGGAATGGCCGCGCACGTGGGCCGCATCCTCGGCAGATGCACCGCGAAGCACCTTGGCTTCGGCCAACGCCAGAGACAGGGCGGCGGCGATGGCCGTGTCAGTGCCAAGCCTTTGGTCGTGCGTGAGGGCAAGATAGGCCGACCGCGCCGCCGTCTCGCTGATATAGGCCGACGGCGCATTCAACCGCCGCAAAACCGACCGCAGTGCCGCGTAAATGCCTTGCGCAAACGCATCCTCTGCGCCGTGTCGAGCGGTCAGGGTCTGCAACGATCCGGGCGGTTTGGCACCGGCACCAAGGGCAAGGCGCGCAAGGCCAGAGGCGACCTCGTTCACGCCCCTGGCAATCTCTCCCACTTCGCGCAGCACCACGCCCGCCAGTTCCGCAGCCGGGCGGGGCAGCGCATCGACGGGCATGGCATCCAGAAACGTCTCCCCCCCGCGCCGCACCGCATGGCGCAAGCCGCGCAGCGCATCGCGCAGCGGCATGGCATCGGGCAGCGGGCTTGGGTTCCGCATTTTCATCCTCATCTTTCGCCCCTTAGGATAGACCAAACAGGGCCGGGCGGGAAGCTAGACCTTGGACCGATGCGGTGTTGTGGCGATGAATTCCCGCGTGCGGGCCAGATCGCGCACCCCGGCCTGACTGCCCAGACCCGTGGCGTTCTGTGCAGAGGACGCCTGCCCCAGTTCGACACATTCCTTGGGGGTCAGGCCCAGATGCAGCCCGGTGGCAAAGCCGCCGTTGAAGCAATCGCCACAGCCGCAGGTGCATTTGACATCGACCAGATAGGACGGCGAGTGAAATTCCATTCCATCACGGTGCCGGTAGAACGCGCCTTGCGCGCCAAGGGTCAGGATGACGCAGCCAGCACCCCTGTCGAGCAGGAATTGTGCCAGATCGCGGTTATCATTCAGGCCGGACAGGGCGCGGGCTTCTTCTTCCGAGGGGATGAAATAATCTGTGTAGGGCAACAGGCGCGCGACTTTGGGCAGGTCGGCGGCGGCGGAGGCAAAGACATCCAGCGTGGTGATGACGCCACGCCGCTTGGCCTCGGCCATCACCTCTTGCGTCCGGCCCAAGTCCATCCGGTTCATCAGGCCAACCCCGCCGACATGCAGAATTTTTGTGTCGAGCACGCGGTCGATTTGCGCGTCGGTGATGTAAAACCCATCCGTGGCACCGCGTTTGTGCAAGGCGGGGCGCTGGCCGTCGGGCCGCGTTGTGACCAGCGAGGATGAGGTGGTATACCCCTCGCACCGCTGCATCAATTCAATGTCGACGGCAAAGCGGTCCAGTTTCATCAGCACCCAGTCGCCCATATCGTCATAGCCCACCCCGCCCACAGCCTGACACTTCAGCCCGTGCTTAGCTGCCACGATCACCGCACTTCCGGCAGCACCGGATACCGCAAGCGTCAACTCCTCGACAAAATAGGTGTCGCCAGCCGGGGGGATTTGGGTGACCGGACGACACAAAGCGTCAAAGGTGATGAACCCCATCGAGGTATAGTCAAACCTTGGGCTCATACCGCCCCCCGGATGCGCAGGCCTGCCTCGTCAAAGAAGTACAGCCGGGCCGGATCAAAGTTGATGCCGATGGCAACGTCGATGTCAGACCGGAAATCGCGAGCGGCTTTGACTTCGATTTGTTTGGTCCCGGTGGCCACGGTCAGATAGGTGACATCGCCGGTCGGTTCGACGCCGTACACCATACCCTGCACGTTGTCGCCACCAACGCGGCAATCCTCTGGCCGGATGCCCAGCGTCACCTTGCCGGACAGCGCCGAAGGACAGGCAACCTTGACCCCTTGCGCCATAAAGGTGCCGTCCGTGGCCATGCCCGCGATCAGGTTCATCGGCGGCGAACCGATGAAGCCTGCGACGAAGGTGTTTGCGGGATCAGAATAAATCTGATCCGGTGTGCCGATCTGCTGGATGGCCCCACGGTCCATGATGACGATACGGTCGGCCAGGGTCATCGCCTCGATCTGGTCATGGGTCACATAGACGGTGGTGACCCGAAGCTGGCGCTGCAAATGCTTGATCTGCACCCGCATCGAAGCGCGGAGTTTCGCGTCAAGGTTGGACAGGGGTTCATCCATCAGGAAGACCTGCGGCTGGCGCACGACGGCGCGGGCCAATGCGGCCCGTTGACGCTGGCCACCCGACAAGGCGGCGGGCTTGCGGTCAAGGTATTCGCCCAGTTCCACCATCGAAGCTGCCTGCCGGATCAGCGCATCCTGATCGGCCCTGGGGACACCGCGCATGCGCAAAGGAAAGCGGATATTCTCGTAGATCGACATGTTGGGGTAAAGGGCATAGCCCTGAAACACCATCGCCACATCGCGGTCACGGGCGTCAACGCCGTTGACCACTTCATCGCCGATGACGATCTCACCCTCGGTCGGCTGTTCAAGGCCGGCGATCATCCGCATCGTTGTGGTCTTGCCGCAACCTGACGGGCCAAGCAGGACCAGAAACTCCTCGTCATGAATATTCAGCGTCATTTCGCGGACGCCAACGAAGGCACCGTAGCTTTTAACGATGTTGTTCAACTGTATCGAGGCCATGGCTTATCCTTTCACGGCACCCATCGTCAGACCGCGCGACAAGTGCTTCTGGATCAGGATCACCAGGATCAGGATCGGCACGAAAGCGAGGAAAGACACAAGGGCGATTGCATTGTAGATCACGCCATCCGAGCCGCCTGTGAAGTTGGCAAGCGCCACCGACATCGTATAAGCCTTTTCGGTCGAGGCGATGAGCAGGGTGAACAGAAACTCGTTGATGGCAAAAATCGCGGCGATGACGGCGGCGGTGATGATGCCGGGCAGACAGGCGGGGATGATGATTTCCCACAATATCCGCAAATCGCTGGCGCCATCGGTGCGGGCGGCATCCTCCAGTTCCTTGGGGATATCCAGCATGTAGCTGCGGATGATCCATGTCACGAGGCTGAGGTTGACGGCGGCATAGACCAGCATCAAGGCCCAGACGGTGTCGAGCATGTGCAGATTTTTGAACAGAAAGAAAATCGGCACGGCGACGATGGCGGGGGCCATCATCCGGGTGGACAGGATGTAAAAGCCGATATCCTCACGCCCCTTGAACTCGTACCGCGACAGGGCGAAAGCGGCGGGAATCGCCAGCGCGAGGTCGATGATGACCGATCCGGTCACAGACACCAGAGAGTTGCGCAGGTACTGGGCAATCGGCCAGTCGTTGATCAGCTGATACCAGGCATCCAGCGACAGGGTGGGGAAATAGATTGGAAAAGTGCCGATGATTTCTGTCCGGGGGCGGAAGGCGATCGACAGAAACCAGATGATCGGGGCCAGGCAGGCCAGCGCCCATGATCCCAGCACCAGATAGCGGATCAGCATGCTTTCGCTGCGGTTTTTGCGTTTGGCTCGGGCCATCATTTCTTCCCTGAATGGAAGGCGCGTTTCACCACGGTCTGTGCGACGATGGTGGTCAGAACCAACATCAGCACCGAGGCCGCGGAAGCGTAGCCGAAGTTGAACATACGGAACCCCTGACGGTAGATGAAGAAGCTCATCGTCTCGGTCGCACCGCCCGGAGAGCCTTGTGTCATGATGTAGACGTTGGTAAACATGGTGGTAATATCGATGCCGCGTAAGGTAACGGCCACGACGATGATCGGGCGCATCATGGGCAAAGAAATGTTCCAGAAGATCGACGGCCAGCTTGCGCCATCCAGACGGGCGGCCTCTTCGATCTCTTGATCCTGACCTTGAAGGCCCGCCACGAAGATGATGAACAGGAAAGGCGTCCACTGCCAGACATCGGCCACGATCAGCGTCAGCCGGGCAAGCGGGATCGAGGCGAGCCAGTCCACGTTGCCCGACGTGATATGCAGCTTCATCAGAATGTCGGAAATCACCCGTCCGTCATTGAACGCCAGCTTCCACAAGAAGGCCACCGCAGACGGCATGAACAGCATCGGCATCAGATAGGTGATGCGCCAGCCGCGGATGAAGGGATCGCGGTAGGCGAAATAGGAAATCGCCAAAGCGATCACGGTTTGAACCACCAGAGATATACCGCCGATGATGGCTGTGTCGCTCAGCGCCTGCCAGAACTCTCGGTCAGCCAACAGGGTGGTGTAGTTGTCGACCCCGGCCCAGGTCCAGGCTTTGAAGGACACGACAAACAAGCTTTGGTAGATGGCGAAGATGCCGGGATATAAAGTGATCGCCAGCAGATAGATCAGCGCCGGGGCAACCAGCAAATAGGGGAACGCCGCGCGCAGGTGGGGCGAACGCCTGCGCAACTGGGGGCGGTTGGGGGTGGCTTTCGCCACCCCCTCCCCAGCCAAACCGGGCCGACCTGCTGGAGCAATGGTCGCCATCGGATCAGAACGGCAGCGGCTTGCCCGCACCCACATAGGTGCCAGCTTTGACGTCAGCGTACTTGACCGGCGCTTTGTCGGTGCCGAAGCCGTTTTTGGTCAGAATGGCAGCCCAGGCTTTCTGGCCATTCTCCAACGCTTCCTTGCCGGTGATCTGACCGGTGATCGCCCGGTTGATCTCATTCCCCAGCGCCTGTTCCATCTCGAACATGCCGGGGATGCGCGGGCTGCACCAGGCGTGATCAAGGCTTTCGGACCAGACCTTCATC
>JAYSQA010000220.1:0-16946 GCA_043721775.1 Rhodobacterales bacterium | reverse complement strand
AAGCCCTGGGCAGACGTTCGGGCAGTACCATCAGACCGTTCTCCCGCGCCCCCGAGTGTAAACTTCAGACAGTAAGATGTCTCACTCTTGTTGGCACGGTGGGTTTGGGGCAGACTGCGGGGCCTCTCACCCGGTTTCCAGGAAACCCCGCCTGGCGCTCCGGTCCAACGACCGTGCTACGGCACAGAGAATTGCACCCTGTCACGCCTGCCAAGAGGGCAATAACCGATGATGACCAATACCCGCAACCCCGGCCTGATTGCCCGCGCCATCGCCGCCAGTGCCCAGCTTGGCGAGGCCCCGGCAGAGCTGATCCGCATCGCAGGCACCATCCGCGAGAGCCTTTCAACGGCAGTTGAAGCGCCCGTTGAACGCCCCTCAAACCCGCGTGGAAGCCCTTGCCGAACACCGCAGCGCCCACCGCAGAGGCATTCTTGCCAAGATCGAAGCGGACCCCGAACTTCAAGCGTTCATCGTTGCCGCATCGACACCGAAACCTACGCAAAGGTAGTTTCTGCCGTGAAGGCGGCTTTCCCCCCTGACCGCCACACCAGCATGTCCGCGCTACAGCGCTGGCTGTGCAAGCGTGAACGGCGAAAACCCGATCGGCCGTAACCACCTGATCCTAGACAATTCCGTTCGGGATCAGACGCCCCCAGCCGTGCTCTTCCGGCTTGATTGCTGACACTCTGGATTAATTACTGACACAGCACCGGCAAGGCCATCACGGATCATACCGCCCGTCACCGCCGTGAAGCCGACAATCAGCCCAAGGCTGACCCGGACCGGCGCTTAGGGGGCGATGGCAAGACCTGAGGGCCATCGCAGTTAAGTCGCTGACCGAATTGATCACATGTTCCCCGAAGTCATCCATTCCGACCGTCCCCGCCCGATAACACTTGATGTTGAAGCTGGCAATTTGCGGAACCTTCCCGCCCGCTTTACGGGCCGATGGCGATCAGCCGCCGCCAGCAAAGGCTCGGGTGCCGTGCCGCAAGCCAGAGGACGGCGGTGAACCGCACGCCACACAGGATGTGGGACGGCGTGTCCCAATCGGTCAGATGTCGCAATATTCCGGGCAGCCAATTCCAGACCGGACGGGAACACCAGGCCGGAGCGGGCCTTCAGATCGCCGCATTTTCAAATCAGAACACGCTCTGCGCTCAGAACGCGGCCAGAACGCGGCCAGAACGCGGCCAGAATGCCACAGGGTCAAAGCCGCGCAAGGCATGACGCACAGGGTCAGACCCAGCAAAGACCACCGCATGACACACCAAACCCGTCACCACGACGCACGCGCCCCAAAGTCCGTTGGCCCTCTGCACCTCTTGCCCTTGCTCTTTGCCGAAATACTCCGGGGCACGGGGCAGCGCCCCGCCCGTCACCCCGCGACCGTTCTGGAATCATTCACCCGTAGGATGGGCAATTTGCCCATGTTACCGGCACCATGGGCGGATCGCCCATCCTACCTGAACCTTAGGTCAGGACGTTTTCAGCACCCCGCGCTCGACCTGATCCTGTTCGATGCTTTCGAACAGCGCGCGGAAATTGCCCTCACCGAAGCCGTCATCGCCCTTGCGCTGGATGAATTCAAAGAAGATCGGCCCGACCACCGTACGCGAGAAGACCTGTAGCAATATCCGCGTCTCGCCGCCGTTCAGCACCCCTTCGCCGTCGATCAGGATGCCATGCCGCGCCAGCCTTTCGACAGGCTCGGTGTGGCCTGCGACACGGGTTCTGGACAGATCATAATAAGACATCGGCGGCTTGGGCATGAACGTCACCCCGCGCGCCGCAATCTCGTCGGTCGAGGCATAGATATCCTCACTTCCCACCGCGATATGCTGGATGCCCTCGCCGTTATAGCGCTTCAGGTATTCCACGATCTGCCCGGTCTCACCCCGGTCCTCGTTGATCGGTATCCTTATGCGCCCGCAAGCCGAGGTCAGCGCCCGCGAATGCAGACCCGAGAACTTGCCCTCGATGTCAAAGAACCGGATCTGCTTGAACCCGAACAAGTGTTCATAAAAGTCGAACCAGACGTCCATGTTGCCCTTGTGGACATTGTGGGTCAGGTGGTCGAGGTAGTGAAACCCCACGCCCGCTGGCTTGGGCGAGGCGATGAAATCAAAAGCGCCATAGGGGTGCGCACCCGATATGATCGCATCTGGCCCGTAAACATCCGTGAAATAGATCAATGATCCGCCGATGCCCACAATCGCCGGCCACTCCACCGTCTTCACCCCCACATAAGGCACCGCCCCCAAGGCCACCGCATGGGCGAAGGCATGGGCCGCATCCACCACCCGCCACGCCATCGAGGGCGCGCAAGGCCCGTGTGCCGCCACGAACTCACGGCCATGGCTACCGGGTTCATCGTTCAGCACATAGTTGATATCGCCCTGCTGCCACAACTCCACCGCTTTGGTCTTGTGGCGGGCGGTCAGCGCAAAGCCCATGCGGCTGAACAGGTCGCGCAGGGATTGCGGTTCGGGATGGGCGAATTCGACAAACTCGAAGCCATCAGTTCCGGCGGGGTTTTCGGCACTGATCGTGGCACGCGGGGCGGAATGCGGAAACGGTCCCATGAAGGCTCCTTTGGCTCATCCGTCAATAATAGCGCATGGTCCGCGCTTATGGTGCGCATTCCAGGCTGGAAACTGGTGATTTATTGCGCCAAACTTGCAGGAAACAAGGATATCCCGCGCATGTTCCGCACGCTTGACGCCACCGATCAGCAGATTCTGTCGGCTTTGCAGGTCAAAAGTGACCTGACCGCGCAGGACTTGGGCGAAAGGCTCAACCTGTCGGCCAGTCAGGCCGCCCGGCGCCGTCAACGGCTGGAGGACGAGGGCCTGATCCTGGGCTACACCGCAAAGCTGAACCCTGCCCGACTTGGGCTGACCGTGCAGGCCTTTGTTCAGGTTCAGATGGCCGCCCATACCCCCGACGCCGCCCGCAGCTTTGCCCGCCTGACCGCCACCCTGCCACAAGTCGTGGCCTGCTGGACCCTGACCGGCGAGGCCGACTACCTGCTGCGCGTCTGGTGCGCCGATCTGCCCGCCCTGAACCACCTGATCCAAGCCCAGATTCTGGCGCATCCTTCGGTAGGCCGGGTGCAAAGCCAGATCGTGATGGAGCAGTTGAAACCCGATGCAGGCTTGCCGCTTTAACGTCCTGCTACTTTCAGGGACCCGCCGCTGTCAGGGTCTGCCGCTGCAAAAGCCAGCCACTGCAAATGCCCGCCGCTGCAAAAGCCCGCCGCTATGAACCATGGCCCGGCAACCCCGATTGCTGCACATGCAAAGGTCTGCGCTGCCGCAGGTTAAAGCGGTCTTGCGGCAAAGCAGGCAGAACAAGGGTCACGGGCCGGATCTTGTCGTTGCGCCACTCCGGTCAAGACCTTTGACTGCCGCGTCCCCGGCCTGATGCCACGGACAAGGCCGGGATGCCCCATCATGTCAATAACAGCCGCTATCGCCACCATTGCCCTCACCACCAGCACCAGCACCAGCACCAGCACCACCAGCACCGCACCGGCCCTTCCCGGCCCCGGCCCCGGCCACTGCCCTTTGGTGCAAGGCAGTTCACCAACGCAAGCGCTTGTGGTTGCAATCGGCAGCATCTGTCATATCGCCGTCGCAGAAACCGCCTATCACGCAGTTGAAAACTTGGGCCTGACGCGACGGAAAGCCAAAGTGGCAGCGTTAACGGTCAAACGCCGGAAAAATGCCGGCAGGCCGATGGAGTGGCCGCTTAGCAAGGGGACGGGACCGATGACGATGCACATTGCAGATTTCCCGCACAAAAGCCCTCCGAACGCAGATTTCCGGTCAGCAGATTTCCGGCCCGCAGACTTCCGGCAATCAGACCTCAGGCCATCCGACTTCCTGCCCGCCGAGGCTTTGCTGACCCCGCCGCACCCCGCCCCGCGCGCCCGCCACTTTCCGGTGCTGTTTTTATCCGACCTGCACCTTGGCTCTCGCGCCTGCCGGGACGAGGCTTTGCTGTCCTTTATCCAGGGCCACACCGCCGACGTGATCTATCTTGTCGGTGACATCATCGACACCTGGCTGCCCTTGGGCGCCTATTGGACCCCGGCCCAGCATCAGGTTCTGGCCATCCTGTTCGACCGCGCCCGCCACGGCACACGGCTGATCTATACCCCCGGCAACCACGACGCCTTCTTCCGCCGCTTCATCGGCCAGCACATGCTTGGGATCGAGGTGGTTGACCGCATCATCCATGAAACCGCCGAAGGCCGCCGCTATCTGGTGGTCCACGGCGACGAGGGTGATATTTTTGAGACGCATTTCCCGATCCTGTCGCGCATCTCTGCCCGCATTGACAGCGGCGTGCGCGGCGCAATCAACCTGATCAACCGTCAGCGGGCCCGGGTCGGCTGGCGCGAATGGGCGCTGATCGACCGGCTTGTGAAGGGCTTCAACGACGCCGTGCGCGCCTGCGATGCCTTTGAAGAGCGTCTGGCCGACCTTGCCCGCACCAGCGGCACCGATGGCATCATCTGCGGCCATTTCCACAAACCCGCCCTGCATTCCCTGCACGGCGTGTCTTATGCCAACTGCGGCGACTGGGTGGAAAACGCCACTGCGCTGGTTGAAACCACCTCTGGCCGCCTGCGTCTGATCGACTGGGCGCAGCATGGGGTGGAAATGGCCGCCGCAGACGTGCATATGGAGTTTCAGAACGCTGCCTCGGGTGCCTGACGTCAGGCACTCAAGTCCGGATTGAACGCGAATTGCACGGAAACACTGGCATGGGCGCTGCCCTTCTTACCTTCGCGATCATCTGCCTTGCCCTGCAAGTTGCAAGTACAGCCGCAGCCCTTGCAGCGCTGTGGCGCAAACCCGGCAAAGGCCCGCAGCCCCTGCCCCCGGTCACCGTGCTGCGCCCCGTCTGCGGGCTTGAGAATTTCCTTGAGGAGACGCTGGAAACCACCTTCCGCGCCGACTATCCGACATTCGAGCTGATTTTCTGCGCCGCAGACCCCGCCGACCCCGCCGTGCCCGTGGTGCAACGCCTGATCGCCAAGTACCCCGCCGTCGCAGCCCAAATCCTGACAGGCGATGACAAAGTCTCCGGCAACCCGAAACTCAACAACCTTGTCAAAGGCTGGAGCGCGTCCAAGTATGACCACATCCTGATGTCTGACAGCAACGTCCTCTTGCCGCCCGACTATCTGCGCCGCTGCATGGCGGAATTCTCGCCCAGCACCGGCCTCGTATCCTCCCCTCCCATCGGCATCCGGCCTGATGGCTTTGCCGCCCGGCTGGAATGCGCCTTCCTCAACACCTTTCAGGCGAAATTCCAGATGGCCTCAGCCGCCATTGGCAACGGCTATGCCCAAGGCAAGATGCTGTTCTGGGACCGCCGCGTGCTGGACGCCGTCGGCGGCATCGCCATTCTGGGGCGTGAGATGGCCGAGGATGTCGCCTCCACCAAAACCGTCCGCGCTGCGGGCAAGGTCGTCAGCCTGCCAGGCCGCTTCTTTGAACAACCGATAGGCCCGCGCAAAGCGAAGGTGGTGTGGGGCCGTCAGGTCCGCTGGGCCAAAGTCCGCCGCCTTGGCTTTCCGATGCTGTTCCTGCCCGAGATCCTCGCCGGTGCCGCCCTGCCGACGCTGGCGCTGCTTGCCTCCGGCCAACCTCTCTGGACCCTGCCCACCTTCCTTTTCCTGTGGTATCTGCCCGAATACATCCTTGCTGCCGCAGGCAACTGGCCACGCTCGCCCGCCGACATCGCCGCATGGATGGTCCGCGACGCCCTGCTGCCCATGCTGTGGTGTGCGGCATGGCGAGGTAATTCCTTTGAATGGCGTGGCAATGCCATGACCGCTTCCGAAGTCACCGCCCAAGACGTCCCTGCTGAAAGTGTCACGGCGAAAAGCGTCACGGCTAAAAACGCCCCAGCCCAAGACCCGACGGCGAAAGTCCGCACCGCCCAGGACTGAAACACCCCAGACTGCACGCCTAAAGACCGCACCGCCCAAAATGCTCCTGCGAAAGATGCCAAATCCAGATGACTCAAGACGCTGTCCTCGCCCTGATGCAAAACCACGGCCTATGGCTTGTGGGCCCGATGGCGGTGTTCGAGGGGCCCATCGTCACCGTCATCGCCGCCTACCTTGCGAAACTTGGCTACATGACGTTGCTGGGCGTCTACCTTGTCTGCTTGCTGGGCGACCTGATCGGCGACGGCCTGTACTACTGGATCGGCCGCGCTGGCCCGGCTATCCTGCCCGATCGCTGGCTGGCCCGGCTTGGCATGACCGCCGCCCGGCAACTGTCGCTGGAAGGCGAGTTCGCCAAGAACGGCCCGCGCATCCTGCTGATCGGCAAATGGACCCATTCGGCAGGCCTGCCCGTCATGCTTGCCTCGGGGGCGGCGCGGATGAACTTTGCCAAATACATGTGGTGGAACCTGCTGGGCACCCTCCCCAAAACCGCCGTCTTCACCGCCATCGGCTGGTTCATAGGCTCGGCCTATTCCGCCATCGACACCTGGATCTGGCGCGCCTCGTTGGGTGCCGTGGTCGTGGTGGCGATCATAGCCCTCCTCGTTTGGCAGCGGCGGCGCGCATGAAGCTTACCTGCGTCATACCCGCCTATAACGAAGAGGCCCGCATCGGGTCCGTCTTGCAAGCCGTCCTTGGCCACCCCCAGATTGACGAGGTTCTGGTCATCGACGACGGCAGCGCTGATGCCACCTCTGCCGTCGTGCAGGGCTTCCCGCAAGCCCGCTTGATCACCCTTGCCAGGAACGGCGGCAAGACCGCAGCCCTGGCCCACGCCTTCGCCCAAACCCGGTCCGAGATCATCCTGCTGATTGATGCCGACCTGACCGGCTTGTCGCCTGACCACCTGACCGCCCTGATCGCCCCGGTGAAAGCGGGCCGCGCCCATATGTCCGTCAGCTTGCGCGACAACGCCCCGTTCCTGTGGCGCTGGATCGGGCTTGACTACATTTCCGGCGAACGCGCGCTGCGCCGGGACCTTCTGGCAGGCCACGAAGACGCCCTGAACCGCCTGCCGAAATTCGGGTTCGAGGTGTTCTTGAACTCTGTCATCCTGTCCAACAAATCCCCCCTTGCCGTCGTCCGCCTGCCCGGTGTCAAAAGCCCGGTGAAATCCGCCAAATATGGGCTTTGGACCGGAATAAAAGCCGACATCGCCATGATGCGCGACCTGTTCCGCGCCGTGCCGCCCCTGGGCCTGCTGAACCAGATCATCACCATGCGCCGCCTGCGCGTCTGATATTCGCTTTTCTTCGCGTTCACTATTGCCGAACATCCGCGCCCCAAAACCTTGACCCAACCCGCCGCTTGCTGCCATCTCCAGCGGAAAAAGCGGCATTGCCTTGAACCATATTTCCGATCTTTTCATCATCGGCGGCGGTATCAACGGTTGCGCCATCGCCCGGAACGCTGCGGGCCGGGGCCTGACCCTGGCCGAACAAGCCGACCTCGCCACATCCTCCGCCTCTACCAAACTGTTCAACGGCGGGTTGCGCTATCTGGAATACTTGGAATTCCGCCCGGCGCGTGAAGCGCTGGAGGAACGCGAGACCCTGCTGGCCGCCATGCCGCACAAATCCTGACCGATGCGCTTCATGCTGCCCCTGTAGCCCAAACTGCGCTTTGATGCCGCAACGCCCACCTCGCGCCTGTTGGGCACCGTCATACCATGGCTGAAAGACCGCCGCTCCGACGGGCTGTCCGCCCCTTGGCCTGTTCCTGTATGACCACCTTGGCGGCCACAAAGTCCTGCCCGCCACCGCCAGACTTGACCTGACCCAAGACCCGGCAGGCAGCCCCCTCAAACCGCACTTCACCAAAGCGTTCGAATATTCTGACCCTTGGGTTGACGATGCCCGCCTTGTCGCCCTGACCGCCCGCGACGCCGCCCAACTTGGGGCCACGATCCTCACGCAAACCCGCGTCACCGATGCGGCCCGCCAAGGCGACCTTTGGGCCGTCACCAGCGAAGAATGCCACCGGCAGCCGTGTTGACCACGCCCGCGCCGTGGTCAACACGGCTGGCCCCTTGGTGGGCGCGGTGATGAAAGACGTCCTGCCCACCTCCTCGACCGAAGGCGTGCGGCTGGTGCGCGGCACTCACATCGTCACGCGCAAACTTTACGACCACGACCGCTGCTATTTCTTCCAGGGGCCCGACGGCCGCATCATCGTCGCCATCCCGTATGGGCGGGACTTCACCCTGATCGGCACCACCGACGCCGACCATAAAGCCCCCCTGAGGAACGCGACTACCTGCTGACCTTCGCCTACCAGTACTTCCGCACGCCCGTGACCGGGGCCAACATCGTCTGGACCTGCTCCGCCATCCGCCCGCTTAACGCCGACGGCGCCAAATCCGACGGCGCCAAATCCGTCACCGCCGCAACGCGTGATTAAGTGCCAAGCTTGAACCCCAAGCCCGCAAACGCTGGCAAATCCCCGCCAATTCCGCCGATCCTGAACATCTTCGGCGGCAAGATCACCACCCCCCCGCCTGGCCGAACATGCGCTGACCAAACTCGCCCCCTTCTTCCCCGCCATGAAACCCGCCTGAACCGCAGGCAGCCCCCTGCCCGGCGGCGACTTCCCCCTCACCGCCAAAGCCCAACTGGAAGCCGAACTGCGCTGGCTGATGACCCACGAATTCGCCACGCACGCGGCGGATGAGAACTGGCGGATGAGCAAACTGGGCCTGAGGATGACCCCGGAGGAGGTCGAGGCGCTGGAGGTTTGGACGCAGGCGAACCCGGTGTGAACAAGGAATTGCCGGGCCATCGCTGACGCCCCCCCCCGGCGGCGCCGCAACGGTGTTGCGGTTTAACCCCACCCGACAGCCTTGATCGGACAGTGCGCAATTGGCCTAGCAGGATGCGGGGCCGAATAGGGGGTCTTCCTGTGGAAGGCCACCCGGCCCATTGGTCGAAGGCGCAAGCCGCAGACCAAGAGGCGTGGTGCAAGGTGCGGACCGATTTGTCGCGGGACAAATCGGGCAAGACGATCGCTCACGAATGGCGGGTGATATCCAGCTTCACGCCAAAATGGCCTTCCTTGGTCTTGCTCTTAAAGCCGCCTACGATCATGGCCGCCACGTCAGAGGTGCCACCACCGATACTCGCCAATTGCCCTGCATAGTCCTTCGCATCCGCTTTGCCGAAATAGCCAACCGTCTTGCCGCCAATTTCGACCTTCACGGCATTCGGATCGTTCGGGTTTGCAACCTCCCGCGAAACGGTCGCTGTACAGCGCAGTTCCTTGCCATCCCGCGTCTTCTTTCCTGCGATTGCTTCGAGTGCGTCCTGATAATGGGACTCACCCACGATGTCGAAGGCAAAACTCCCATTGCCTTTGATCGGGATTCTGATTCGACCCTTCAGCGGGTTTACTGTCTTAGGTCTCGTCTCAGGCACGGTCGAAGGCATGCGCCATCGGTCGTCCTCAACCGGCGGCTCTTCCCGTTTGAAGAACATTCCGAGCAGTTTTCCGAACATATCAAACCTCCAACAAGTAGCGTCCATCATCCAATATTGACAGCAATCGGGGATTCCGCAGAAAGACGGGGAGGCACGAAATCTTCCCCACTCCTTAACAAATCCCTAGCGCCACACCAAATTTACCAACAAAATCAACCTATTACGCCGCATTGCACGCGTGCAATCACGCCTTCACCCTCTCTCCCTTCACATCATACAACGCCTCGAACCCTGCCCGGCAAGCCACCCGTTCCGAGGCCACCTCCAATTCCCACACCCCTTCCGCCAGATAGCCCGCATCCACCCCCGGCCGCCGCACATACCCCAGCCCGATGGGCCGCCCCAACCAATGCCCGAACCCGCCCGAGGACAGCCAGCCGACCCTCTCGCCATTCCGATAGATCGTCTCACGCCCCAGCAGGATCACCTCCGGATCATCCACCACAAAGGTCGCCAGCCGCTTCTTCACACCGCCTTCAACCTGCGCCACCAAAGCCTCGCGCCCGCGAAACGGCAGCCCGGATTTCATTTTCACAGCCCAAGCCAAGCCCGCCTCGACCGGCGTATGATCGGGTCCGATATCCGACCCCCAGGCCCTGTAGCCCTTCTCCAGCCGCAGCGTCTCAATTGCGCGGTAGCCGGCATTGACCAACCCCAGGTCCTGCCCCGCCCGCATCAAAGCCTCATAGACCGTCACGGCCATTTCACTGGCCACATGCAACTCCCAGCCCAATTCGCCCACATAAGTCACCCGCAACGCAAGCACCGGGCAAGCGGCCACTGATATCCGATGCGCCCGGCCAAACGGGAAGCCTTGATTGGTCAGATCATCCGGACAAACCCGCGACAGGATTTCCCGCGCGCAAGGCCCCATCAAAGACAGGACGGCAAAGCCCGAGGTCACATCAACCAGCTGGCAATTCCCGCACAGGTTCTTTGATATCCAGTGGAAGTCATGCGTGGCAAAGCCGGTGCCGGTGGTGATGTAGAACTCCTCCTCGCCGATCCGGGCCACGGTGACATCGGCCTCGATCCCGCCACGATCATTCAGCATCTGGGTATAGGTCAGGCTTCCCACCGCCCGGTCCACATTCCCCGCCGCTATCCAGCCCAACGCCTTGGCCGCATCCGGCCCCTTCAGGGTAAACTTGGCAAAACTGCTTTGGTCGATCAGCACAGCCGCCTGCCGCGCCGCCTTATGCTCACGCGCCACGGCATCCCACCAACCGGGGCGCTGATAGGAATAGCGGTCTGCCGGCTCCTCCCCGGCAACAGCAAACCAGTTCGGACGCTCCCACCCCAGCTTTTCCCCAAAGCACCCCCCCGCGGCCTTCAAATGCGCATACAAAGGCGAGCGGCGGGTTGGCCTTGCCGACTGCATTTCCTCCGACGGCCAGGCGATGGTGTAATGCTTGCCATAAGCCTCCACCGTCCGCGCCCTGACCCAATCGAGGCTGCGATGCACCCCGCCAAAACGCCTGATATCCACCGGCCACAGGTCATAAGGCGCCTCGCCCTTGGCGACCCATTCCGCCAAAGCCATCCCCGCCCCGCCACCCGAGGCGATGCCAAACGCATTGAACCCCGCGCCAATGAAGCAATTGGCCAACTCCGGCGCCTCACCAAGGATAAAATTCCCATCCGGTGTAAAACTTTCCGGCCCGTTCAGCAGTTGCTTCACCCCCGCCGTGGCCAAAGCTGGCACGCGGGCAATTGCGTTGTCCATGAACTGTTCATAATGGTCCCAGTCCGGCGTCAGCGTTTCAAAATGGAAACCTGCCGGAATGCCGCCCTTGGCCCAAAGCTTGGGGTTCGGCTCATAGCCGCCCCAAACCAGACCGCCAACATCTTCCTTCCAATAGGTCAACCGATCCGGATCGCGCAGCGTCGGCAGGCCCGGCGTCACCCCCGGTATCCGTTCGGTAATCATGTACTGATGTTCAACCGACACTAGGGGCACATTCACCCCCACCGTGGCCGCAAGGTCCCTTGTCCACTGACCGGCGCAAATCACCACCTTCTCGCATTCAATCGTGCCGAAGGGCGTCTCCACCCCGCGAATACGGCCCGCCTCGACAATGATCCGCGTTACCGGAGTATCCTCAAATATTTTCACCCCCGCCATCCGCGCCCCCCGCGCCAAAGACTGCGTGATATCCGAAGGATTGGCCTGCCCGTCGGTCGGCAAATAGGCCGCCCCCACCAGGTCATCAATCGTCATCAAGGGCCACAGATCCTGCGCCTCCTGCGGGGTCAGCAAATGCATCTCCAGCCCAAAGGAATGCGCGGTCGTGGCCTGCCGCTTCACCTCTGTCCAACGTTCGGCATTGCAAGCCAGCCGCAAACCGCCGTTCATCTTCCAGCCGGTTTGCAGGCCGGTCTCAGCCTCCAGCCGTTTGTACAGGTCCACCGAATAGCCCAAAAGCTGCGTGATATTGGCCGAGGTGCGCAATTGTCCGACCAGCCCCGCCGCATGAAACGTCGTCCCGCTTGTCAGCTTCTTGCGCTCCAGCAGAACCGTATCGCTCCACCCCAGCTTGCCCAGATGATAGGCGGTTGATGCGCCTACAATGCCGCCGCCAATGACAACGGCTTTCGCGGTGGTGGGAAGGTCCATGATATCCTCAAACGGTTCTGAAGGCGTTTAGCGCCATAAGGTAGGTGGAAAGATTGGTCGCCGTATAGGCAGCATAGTCAAACGCAAGCTCCGAGTGGATTTCCGACACCATCGACCACATGGCCTCGCGCAGCGCAGCCGCCGCCTTCATCGCCAGATAGCGCCGCCAGAGGCCCGCATCCAGTCCCCCGTAATAGCGCTGCAACATCCGCCGCTCCTGCACCTCCGCCAGACCGGCATTCGCCGCCAGCCCGCCAAGGTCGAACAAAGGCGAGCCCCAGCCGGCATAGTCCCAATCCACCAGCCACATCCGATAGCCATCCTGCAGGAAGTTGGCTGGCAGCAGGTCATTGTGCCCAAACACCATCTCGATCGGCCCCACCGCCCGCTCCAGCACGGCAGCCTCAGCCAGCAAACCCGGCAAGGCGTCCAGATGCGCAGAACGTCCCGCCCGCAAAGTCTGGGCATAGTCGCGGATCACATGGAACACCCAGAAGGTCAGCGAGGCCCCACGCAGATGCTTCGGCATCTCGCGGTGCACCCGGATCACCAGATCCAAAGCCTGGTCCAGCACCGTGTCCTGCCGCAAATCCGCCGCAGCCATCGTCCGCCCGGCAATGAAGTCGATGACCAGAACCCCCGGCTCCTGGTGCAATACCGCCGGAGAAACCCCCGCCGCAAACGCCGCCCGACTGGCCGCGACTTCGTTGAACCGCAAGATATGATGCACCGGAATGTCATCGCCAATCCGCACCACCGCCCGCCGCGGCCCATCCTGCACCACGAAATTCAAATTGGTGATCCCGCCGCCCAAAGGCTGCGCCTCCACCGGACCGCTCCAGCACGTCAATCCCTTGACCTTCTCCAGCGGCGTCATGGTTCCCCCCAAACACAACGCATTTGGCGACCCGTCAAACCCAAAGTCAACGCCTCTGCCCGTTTCATTTGTTCATAAATATCCTCGGTGGAGGTCCGGAGGAGGGGCGAGCCCCTCCTCCGGGCAGGGGGTGCGGGGGGCGGCAGCCCCCCGCTGCCACCTCACAAGAGCAATCCCGCTTCAGAAAAATGCTGCGGAAAGAACGCCGCCGCACAGGTGTGCACGGTCGCCCGCGCTTCCTCAATCGTGTAGGGCGGGCTCAAGGTCATCATGTCCAGCCAGACCCCCTCGGTCGTCACGCGCAACACCCGCGCCACCCTGACCGGATTGCCCGCATACCCACCCTCAGTCATCAGGCGGGCGATGATACCCTCCATCCGGTCATTATAGGCGTCATCGTTCGACCCGCACTGCACCTGATACAAGGGCCTGCTCTGCGCCTCGCCCCAAAAACTGTACCAGGCCCGCAACCACGCCGAAGTGCAGACCGCCGGATCGAAATCCGCCCGCAGCAGCGCTGCCAGTTGCGCCGCCGGATCATCGCCTACAGCCTCGAGATACGACAGCCAGTTCAGCCGGTATTCCTCGGCCAGCCAGGCAAGGGTTTCCGACAGCAGCTTCTCCTTGGTTTCGAAATGAAAGTTGTCCAGCCCGTGTGACAGCCCTGCCATGCGCGCCACTTCCGTCAACGTGGTGCGGGCATAACCGCGCAGGGCCAAAGTCTCGATGGTTGCTTCAATCAACTGCGCCCGCCGGCTTTCCCGGATCATCTTGCGCGGCGGCGGCTCGGCTAAGGTTTGAACGTCGGTCATGCGCCCTCCGGTGATCTCTTGGTGTTATCCAATCACGCCTTTGAAAAACAGAGGGATTTTCACCACGATATTGCCGCAAAGAATTCTGATTGACGAGACAGTCAAAATTCTGCGCCCCTGCATCATCGAGGGACGTACCAAGATCGAACGGGATGGAACTGGCCTGCGAACGGCTGCCCTGCCAAAGACAAACCCGCCACACCGCGACCTGATCTGGCCCAAGGCCCCGGTGCAAAAGGCGGTCACGCGCCTGCCTTTGGAAGGCTCGCACCGCTTCTGCGCCTGCGCCGCCGGGGCTGCACGGGCCACGGCCAAGACCCCGCACATCACAGCCTCCATCCGGCATTGCGGTCCGACGCGGCGAGGCCTGACGCAGCGAGACTTGGTGCGGTCTGATATGACGCGGCTAGACCTGACGCAGGCAGCCTTGATCGCGTCAAAAGCACCCGATGGGGGCCTTTATGTTCATATGGGCCATCTTCGCAGCCTGGAAGGCGCGGAAAGCTTGTCTTCGGCCCGCACCGCGCTGCCAAGGATGGGCAACCCTGAAAGCCGACGGGTCATCCCCTTCGGCTACCGCCACGAAGAACGCCTTCAAGCCGATGACATGCACGGCCACCCCGGTACTTTCGGTGCCGGGGGCTTTGCGTCCCACCGGCCTTGATGCGTGCTCTAGGGGCCAGCCTCGTATGACCGGCAACCCGCCGCACACTCCCCACGCGCCGCACACTCCCCACGCGCCGCACACCCCCCACCCGCCGCACACCCCCCCACGCACCGTACACCCTGACCAGTACGGCTACGCTGCCAAAATGAACACATGCGGGCAACTGCTGCGGCAGGACTATGAAATCCACCGCTTACACCAATGGGTCATGGCCCCGATGGAGGACCAATGAACGATCTGCCGTTTCGCACCGTGCCGGTGCCCAATGCATGGGACCGCAGCGGATTGCCCGCCTGGACCTATCACTCTGACGCCATGTCCGCGCTGGAGCGGGAGAAGATTTTCCTCAAAACGTGGCAGGTTGCGGGCCATACTTCAGAGATTCCCGCCCCCGGAGACTGGCTGTCGTTCGACATGCTGGGCGAGCGTGGTTTGGTCATGCGCGGGCAGGATGGCGTGATACGGGCCTTTCACAACCTGTGCCGGCATCGTGGCGCACGGGTGGTGGACGGCGTGCAGGGCCATTGCAACGGGGCGATGGTCTGCCCCTTTCACGGCTGGGTCTACAACACCGACGGCACCCTGCGGGACGCCGCCGTGCCCACCAGCTTTGGGGCCTTGGACCGTGCCCAATTCGGCCCGAAACCGATGGAGTTGCAGATTTTCCACGGCGTCCTGTTCCTGCGCTTCCACCCCGGCCCGCAAGCCCCGGTGGCCGAACTGCTTGCCCCCTATGCTGCTGATTTTGCGGCTTATGACCTGGAAAGCATCCTGCCCGTGCAGATGGCGGATTGGTCCTCGGACCTGCCGGTCAACTGGAAATCGGTGCGCGATGTGGACAACGAAGGCTATCATGTCGCCATGGCGCATCCCGGCCTGCAAGAGTTGTACGGGCGCACCTACCGCGACTTCTGGCTCGATCAGGGCCTATCCTTTTCGTCTGGGGCGTTTGGCGATGCACCCGGCCGGCGCTGGTCGGTGAAGGAATATGTCAAACACTCCGTCCCGCGCCCCGATCTGCCGGGCCATCTGCGCCAGTCCTGGACCTATTACGGCCTGTTTCCCAACACCGTGTTCGCCTTCACGCCCGAGGCGATCCAGTTCTACCACGACCTGCCGCAAAGCCCCGGCCTGACCCGGCTGACCGGACGGCAGTATCGTCATCCGGATGAGCCTCGCCAGAAGCGTCTGGCGCGCTATCTAGCCGGGCGGATCGACCGCGAAACCTCGGCCGAGGATCAGCAACTGTCGATCTGGTCGAACGAGTCGATGAAGTCCAATGCCTTTGACGGGTTCCACCTGTCCGATCTGGAATGGGGTCTGCGCCGCCATCACGACGGCTTGCGTGCCCTGATGCCGGTCATGACGCTGCGTGAGGCGCCCCCAGATGCGGAAATGCGCAGCCGGAATGCGGAATTGATTTGCCAGTCAAAACAGGGCGGGTAGGCTCGGTGCGATAAAGCCCCCGCAACAGACGGCGGCATGTGGGAGAGTATGATGAAACTGGCACGGCGGACTGCGCTGGCTGGCCTCGGCGCCACGCTGACCATGCCCTTTGTCCGGCCGTCCTGGGCGGATGCGGGCTCGCTGAACATCTACAACTGGTCGGACTATATCGGCGAAACCACGATCGCGGATTTTGCCGCGGAAACCGGTATCAACGTGGTCTATGACCTTTATGCCTCGGCTGAAGAGATGCAGGCCAAGATGCTGGCGGGATCAAACGGCTATGACGTGGTGATCCATTCCGGCATGGACCTGCCCCGGGCCGTCAAGGCAGGCATCTATCAAAAGCTGGACAAATCGCGTCTGAAGAACTGGGGCAATCTGGACCCGACCCTGTTGAAAGTGGCCGGGGGCTTTGATCCGGGCAACGAGTATGGCGAGCCTTACATGTGGGGCTCGATGGGGTTTGCCTATAACATGGACATGGTGAAAGAACGCCTGCCGGAGGCCGATCTGTCGGACATGGCGACGATCTTCACGCCTGAAAATGCGGCCAAACTGGCCGATTGCGGAATCTCGATCCTCGATAGCCCGACCGACATCGGCTATGCGGTCCTGTCCTGGCTGGGGATCGACCCGAACACCGCGACCCAGGCTGATTATGACAAGATGGTCGAGGCGTTCAAACCGATCCGGCAATACATAACCACCTTCGACAATGCCAACTACCTGACCGCTTTGCCAAACAAGGAAATCTGCGTCGCCAATTCCTGGTCCGGCGATTATGCCGTGGCCAAGTCGCGCGCGGCCGAAGCGGGCGTGGACGTCACGCTCAACTATTTCGTGCCCAAGACCGGGGCCCCGGCGTGGTTTGACCTGTGGGCCATGCCGGCTGACGCCAAGAATGTCGATCAGGCCTATCTGTTCCTGGATTACATGCTGCGCCCCGAGGTGATCGCCAAAGCCACGGAATTCACCGGCTATGCCAATGCCAACGCCGCCGCGACGCCGCTGATCGAC
>JAYSQA010000219.1:0-4565 GCA_043721775.1 Rhodobacterales bacterium | reverse complement strand
AGCCCCGCCCCGTCATGCACCGCCTGCCACGGCAGGCCCGCCCGCAGCCGTCCGCCGTTGCCTTCGATCACACCGATGCCCCCTGTGACGTTATGGATCAGCTTGTTGCCGCCCCCGAAGGCGCTTGGTGCCACGGCAGAGCCATAATACTGCAGGCTAATCCAGCTCGCCACAACAACGGGCGCGGTCAGGATCAGCTCGAGCGTGGCAAAGCCCGCATCGGCCTGCCAGTCGTAGCAGTGCAGGAAAGCCCGCCCGCCTAGGTCGGAATGGCGCGTCGCCCCACGCGGGGCCGCGATGAAGGCCGCACAGCCCGCAAGGCCCCATTCCGGCCGCACCTCGGCCCAGTTCGCGGCCCGTGCCGCGATCGTGACCGCCGTCGCCCCCGGCAGCCGCAGCGCCCGTTCAGCCCGCGCCAGCCCGCCTGCCACCGCAAGCCAGCGCTGTGCCTGCGCCAGATCCGCCGCATGACCCGGTGCCGGGCTGTCGGGATAGAGCGCGACCTCGTCGGTCGTGGTGTTATGCAGCCCGGCCAAGAACAGCGTGTCCGGGGCCAGGTCGATCCCGTGGTCCGGCAGGCCCGCCCGCGTTTCGGGGTCATTCAGCAGCGCCGCCAGCAGCCGAGACGACACCTCGCCCGTGTAGCCGCCGCAGGCGCCGCAGTGATAGCCGCTTTCTTGCGGGTTATTGGTAACCTGCGCGCCATGGCCCAAGAGCAGCACCAGCCGCGCATGGCCGGCCGTCAGACTCATCGCCTTAAGCACGGCAGCACCGTTTGCCGCCTTTTGCGCAGGTGTCTGCGCCACATCAAGCTGCGGCGCGGCATTGGTGCCCGGGCCGTTTCCGCCGAGCCCCAGCGCATCCTTGACCAACTTCCAGCCATAGACAGGCCCCGCCGCTTCGACGAAGGCGAAAGACGACACCGCCGCCTGGCGGAACCGGCCCCAGGTGCGGGCCGTGCGGGCCGTGATGCAGGCGGCCTGTTCGACCTCGGGTGTGCCAGCGCAGTGCGAAGCCAGGCCGGGATTCAACAGCACGGGCAGATGCGCCTCGACCACGTCAGACCCGAAGCTGCGGTGCGCGATGGGCAGGCCGAAGAAGCCTGCGAAGCCAAGGGTTGCGATGCCGGCATCAACGCTTTCCAGTGCGCGCCGGAACACTTCGGAACGCACGTCGATGCAGAAGGCGGCCTGAAGCGCTGGGCGCGCTTCCGCTATGCCCGGTTCCGTTCCTGTCAGCATGGCCTCCAACCGCCGCTGATGTGCGCGTTCGGCGGCGTCTTGTAGGATGGCGTCCATCACTTGATCGGGGCTCGCAGCCACGGGTTCGGCATGGGCGGCAAAAGTGCGGGCCCATTCGCCTTCCACTTGCGGGGCATGGGCGAAGACCGCCTCTTCCCAGATCAGTCGGATCGCCAGCAGGTCGGTCAGCGTCGCGTCCGACTGCCCCGCCAGTTCAGCCTGCCACAAAAGCCAGCGCGCATGCTGTGCCCAACCGGCCAGATCGACCAGCAGCCGGTGGAACACCGTCTCGGCCGCGCCTTCCGTGATCCCCAGCGTTTCGCAGGCGCGCAGCAGGGCACGCTCGGCCGTGTCGGGGGCAGTGGCCACATGGGCGCAAAACCCTGACAGACCGGCCGCCTCGGGCGTCAGGTCGTGGCTGGCCCAAGCGCGCCACGCGGCGAAAGCCCCCTGTCCCGGCGCGGGTGTCCAGAGCGCCTGACCCCGGTCAAAATGCCCTGCGGCCCAGAGGCCGATGGTCCGCCCGATTACCGCAGGCCAGTCGCGTCCCGTCGCCCGCGCGGCAAGGTCCGCCAGCGTCGGCAGGGCCGGAATGTCAGGGCTGGGCGCATGCAGCCGCCCCTTCAGAGCGGCCAGATCGACGGGCTTCAGGGGCGAAGCACAGGCGATCAGGGCGTCGGCAAGGTCTTCGTCGGCGATTGTGCCTGCGGCCACTTTGGCGGCATAGTCGGCACGCGGCCGGGTCAGGCGCACCCCCGCGACCCGGGCGAGCCTTGCAGATGCCAGTGTCAGATCTTCGCCCGTCTGGCCGAGGAAGGGGTTGACGGCCACCGTTGCCTCCAGCGGGAAGGCGGGCGGGATGGCGCGGGCCGCAGCCTCGGCGGCCTTCAGAAGGCCGGTGATCCGGGCCGGGGCGATTTGAGCGTGCTTGATGAACATGTCAGTCTCCTGAAAGGCAAAGGTTCAGATCGGCCTAGAGGCGCGAAAGCCGCCGATCAGCCGGTCGAGAAGCGCGTTGAGGTAAAGCCCGTTGGCCAAATGCACGCGCAATGCGGCCGAGGCGGGATGATGCGCCCAGAGCGGAAACAGCGCCTGCGCCACCGCAACAAGGCCAAAGGACAGGATCGCCAGCACGATCAGCCCCCATTCCAGCGCATCCGGTGCCGGCGGCGCGGGCAGTGATGCACCCCACAGTGCACCGGCAACCAGTTGGAAGCTGAAATAGGCCACCGCCGCCGCCAGCGAGGCAAGTGCGGTCCGCTGGGTCAGCGCTTTGGGTGCGGCATCCGCCAGTCCCTGCGCCACCAGATAGGCCACACCGAAGATCAGGATCGCACCAAGCGCCAGCCCTTGCGCCGATTTGGGCCCGGCCAGCACCTCGAACCCCACCGCGACCGCGCCGTAAAGCACCAGCGCCATTGCGAAGGCCTTCACCACGGCACCAAGCCCCGGAGCCGCCACCGGCCCCGGCCGCCGGATCGCGGCCACCGCCCGCACCGCTGTGCCCGACGACAGGAACGCATGCGCCTTGTACAACGAATGCGCCACGATATGCAGCAGCGCCAGCGGCCACAGGCCAAGCCCGCATTGCAAGAGCATGAAGCCCATCTGCGCCACGGTGGACCAGGCCAGCGCGGTCTTGACCGCACTTTGCGTAAGCATCACCGCCGCCCCGAACAGCGCCGTAAGACCCCCCAACATCACCATCGCCGCCATCGCACCGGGGCTTGCCTGCACCACCTCGGCCATGCGGATCAACAGGAAGCCGCCCGCGTTGATAATGCCCGCGTGCAGCAGAGCCGATACGGGGGTCGGCGCCTCCATCACCTCTGTCAGCCAGCCGTGCAGCGGAAAGGTCGCGGTCTTGAGGGCCGCCGCCAGCACCACCAGCGCCACGGCAACCTTTGCCGCCAGCGGCAGCCCGGTTTGCGCCGCCGCTCCCAGCGCCACCACATCCGTCGTGCCGAATGCCACCCAGAACAACCCCGCCGCCAGGATCAGTGCGGCGTCCCCCGCCCCCCAGACCAGCGAGAACTTGGCCGCCGCTCGCCGCGCCTCGGCCCTTTCGGGGTAGAACAGCAGCAACTGCCGCAGGCCTAGACCAACCGCAAGGAATGCGAGCACCAGAACGCCCAGACTGCCCGCCTGCACCAGCACCAGCACGACCGCCAGCGTGGCCAGCAGAAAACCGTGAAACGCCCCCTCGCGCGCCTCTCCGTCCAGATAAGTCCTCGCATAGCGTACCACGACCCAGCCGACGAAGCTGACGAGCAGCGTCATGGTGGCGCTGACCGCGTCAAGACGGAACGCCAGCAGGCCTGCGCCCGAGCCGAACGACAGGGTCGAGGCGCCGTGGATCAGAAGCTGGCCGACCCCAGCCATGGCCAGTCCGAGGGCGGCAATGGCTGCGCCTTCGGCCCAGCGTGGCAGCAGGCCGGGCCGGCTGTCCGGTCGGGTTGCGGCAATTGCTGCCACGGCCAGGAGCAGGGTTGGGGCAAGAAGGGTCAGGGATGGAAGCGGTGTCATCCGGCAGGCTCCTGTTCAAGAGGTATGGCCATCTAGATATCGCTTGTGTAACTTCCAGAAAAATACATAATTTAGATTATATCGTTCTGTTTGGTGAAATAAATGGACGTCCTGAACCTGCATCACCTGCGTCTGTTCCGCGCCGTCGCCACCGATGGCACGCTGACTGGCGCGGCCCGGTGGCTGAACCTGTCGCAATCGGCCCTTTCCACCCAGATCAAGACGCTTGAGGCAGCTTTGGGCCATGATCTTTTTGAACGGCGCGGGCGCGGACTTGTTCTGACCGAAGCGGGGCGCATTGCGCTTGACCATGCTGAAGCGATCTTTCGCACTGCCGATGATCTGACCGCGACCCTGCGCGAGACGGGTCAGGCGCGACGGCCGATGCGGGTAGGCGCATTGGCGACGCTGTCGCGCAACTTCCAGATGCAGTTTGTCCGGCCGCTGATCGGACGCGCGGATGCTGAGGTGGTGCTGCGGTCCGGCAGCCAGACAGAACTTCTGCGCGACCTTGACGCGCTCGCTCTGGACGTGGTGCTGACAAACCTTGCGCCAAGCCGTGAGGCGGGCAGCCCCTGGCTGGTGCATCAGTTGGCAGAGCAACCTGTGAGCCTGATCGGAACGCCATTTCGGGTAGGGGCCGTGCCGCGCCCCTTGTTGGCGCTGCTGGCCGAAGAGCCGCTGATCCTGCCCGGCCCAGGCACCTCCTTGCGCCTGGCCTTCGACGCCTTGGCCGCGCGGCTGCAACTGGCACCGGTCATCGCCGCCGAGGCGGATGACATGGCCATGCTGCGGCTT
>JAYSQA010000218.1:0-9660 GCA_043721775.1 Rhodobacterales bacterium | reverse complement strand
CCGGTGCCGAAGACCTCGCCGCAGCGGGCGAGATGAGCGAAGCAGACCGGCAGGCGATGATCGTCGGCATGGTCGATCAGCTGGCGACGCGGCTGCAGGCCGATGGCGGTCCGGTGGCGGATTGGGCAAGGCTGGTGACCTCGCTTGCCGTGCTGGGAGAGGCTGCCCGCAGCGCTGCGACGCTGGCCACCGCCCGGGAAAAATTTGTCGGCGACACGGCGGCGCTGGCGGTGCTGGATCAGGCGGCACAGGCGGCTCATGCGGCGCAGGCAGAACCGGCGGCACCGGCGGAAACCGCGCCATGATCCTGCCGACACTGGAAGAATTTCACGCCACCCTGCCCCGCAACGCCGCGATTGTCGGGCTCGATCTGGGTGACAAGACCGTGGGCGTGGCGATTTCCGACCTGCGCCGCATCATCGCCACCCCCAGTGAGGTGATCCGCCGGGTGAAATTCACCGATGATGCCGCGCGGCTCCTGGAGATCATCCGGGCGCGGGAAATCAAGGGCATCATCCTTGGCCTGCCCTTGAACATGGACGGCTCCGAAGGGCCCCGCGTCCAATCCACCCGCGCCTTTGCCCGCAATCTGGAACGGCTGACGTCGCTGCCGATCACCTTCTGGGACGAACGCCTGTCAACCGTGGCAGCCACAAGAGCGCTGCTGGAGGCGGATACGTCCCGCAAGCGTCGCGCCGAGGTGATTGATCAGGTTGCAGCCGGCTATATCCTGCAAGGCGCGCTTGATCGGCTTGACACTCTGTCACGCCAAAGGGCCGCCGATCTGGACCCCGGAGAAGATGCATGAATGACGAGATCTGGGCCCGCAACGAGGTGCAATCGCCCTGCATCAAGCTGTGCGTGATCCATCCCGAAGAACGTTTGTGCGTCGGCTGCTACCGGTCCATCGAAGAGATCAGCCGCTGGAGCCTGATGAGCAGCACCGAACGCCAGACCGTGCTGGACGACCTGCCCAACCGTGCGCCGCGTCTTGCCAAACGTCGCGGCGGACGGATGGGGCGGCTGGACCGCTGAACCCGCACGCGGCACCCCAGGAATTTTCGCCGAAAATTCCTGGGCGGCACAGTCAGGAAATTTGCCGCCCCAACCGGCCGCCGCGCCGCGTGGGTGTTGTTGGCGCTTCAAGCCCGGCCGTCAGCGTCAGCGTCATCGGGTGATTTGGCGCCGATGTGCCGTATTGTTCCAAAAGCACGGTGATCGCGGCAGAGGTATCGGCCCCGACCTTCAGGCTAAGCGCCCAGTCAATGAAGATCGACCGGCACTCGGCCAGGGTAATCCCCTCGATCGCATAGCTTTCGCGCACAAGCCCCTTGGGGTCGGCTTCGGTTCTGTCCACGTTTCAGTCCTTTTTTGTAAGCCCGTCGATCACCGCCGCAGCCTTGGCTGCCGACTTGGCCAGGGCTTGCGCCAAACCCTGACCGTCCCCAGCCCCGGTTTCGCGCAACAGAAAAGCCCGCGCCCCTGCCCCCATCGTCTGCGGGTCCAGCGCCCGATCCGAAAGCAGCCGCGACGCCGCCTGCAAACGCCAGTCAAGCCTCAACGCATCCAGCAGAACCGTCTCGTCCGTTTGCGACAGGTTGCCGCCGGTTCGGCCATCCGCTCTGGCATCCGCACTGGCACCCGCACTGCCGTCCGCACTGCCGTCCGCACTGCCATCCGCGCTGCCATCCGCGCTGGCACCCGCGCTGCCATCGGTTAGGCCATCCGCTCTGCCTGCGGCGAGTTGCCGTTCCACGCCGCGCGCCGGGCTTGCCGCCAAAAGGGCCAGCATCTGGGCGCAAAGCTCGATGTCCATCAGGCGGCCTGGCCCGTTCTTGGCGTCCCACGCGCCCTCGCCCGGCTTGGCCTCGGCCAGACGTGCCCGCATATCGGCGACGTCTGGCCTGACCCTCGCGCCCTGCCCCTTGCGTTTCAGCAGATCACGCCGGAATGCCTCGACCTCACCGCCAAGGGATGCATCCCCGACCAGCACCCGCGCCCGGGTCAGGGCGAGGTGTTCCCACGTCCAGGCCTCGTCCTCCTGATAAGCCTTGAACGCCGCCATAGCCGTAGCCACCGGCCCCTGCCGGCCCGAGGGGCGCAGGCGCATGTCAACCTCGTACAGGCGCCCCTCGCCGGTCTGCGTGGTCAGGGCCGTCACCAAAGCCTGCGTCAGACGGGCGAAATAGGGCCGCGTGGCCAAGGGCCGCGGGCCTGCGGAGGTCTCTTCCCCCAAAGGATCATAGATCACGATCAGGTCCAGATCAGACTGCGCATTCAGCCGCGCCGCCCCCAGTGACCCCATCCCCACCACCACGGCACCCCGCCCCGGCGGCGGGCCGTGACGACGTGAAAACTCGGCCACGACCACCGGCCACAGGCCCGCAATCACCGCCTCGGCAAGGTCTGCATAGGATTTTCCCGCCTCAAACGCATCAATCAGCCCGCGCAGGTGATGCACGCCGACGCGGAAATGCCATTCCTTCATCCAAAGCCGGGTGGCCCCCAAGGCCCGCTCGTAATCCGCACCATCAAGGCGGCGGGCAAGGTCCGCCACAAGCCCCGCCACCCCCGGCCAGGCCGAAAAGAACGCGCCGCCTATCACCCCGTCCAGCACGGCGGCATTGCGCGACAGATAGCGCGCAAGGGCCGGAGCGGTGGCGGCAATATCAAGGATCAGATCGACGAGGGGCGGATTGGCCTCGAACAAGCTGAAAATCTGCACGCCCGAGGGCAGGCCCGACAGAAAGCCGTCCAGCGCCACCAAAGCCTCGTCCGGTTCGGCACCCTGCATCAGCTTGCGCAAAAGGCCGGGCTTCAGGCGGGCAAAGATCGCCTGCGCCCGGTCTGACCGCAGGGCCGGGTAATGCGGCCAACGCTCGACGATGCCTTGCGCCTGAAGCGACAGAACAGGGGCTGGTTCGGCGGGGGCGGGTGAGAAGAAGCCCTCGGTCAGCCGGTCAACCCGGCGCAGACGATCAAGAAAAGCGGCGCGAAAGCTGGCGTCATCCATGCCGCAGAAGGCGGCAATCCGCGCCACCGCTTCGGGGGTGGTGGGCATGGTCTGGGTCTGCTGATCCAGCACCATCTGCAAACGATGCTCTATTTCGCGCAAGGCGCGGTAGGCTTGGGTCAGTTCAGCGACCACCTCGGGCGGCACCCAGGCCTTGGCGGCAAGTGCTGCAAGGCCGCCTTCGGTGGTGCGGGCGCGCAAGTCAGGGTCGCGGCCCCCGGCAATCAACTGTCGGGTCTGGGTGAAAAATTCAATCTCGCGGATGCCGCCCTGTCCCAGCTTGACGTTGTGCGCCTCGACCGTCAGGGGGCCGTTAAGGCCGCGATAGTCGCGGATGCGCAGGCGCATGTCATGGGCGTCCTGAATGGCGGCATAGTCAAGGTGACGGCGCCAGACAAAGGGGACAAGGCCGCGCAGGAACCGTTCCCCCGCCGCGATATCGCCGGCACAGGGACGGGCCTTGATGTAGGCAGCACGTTCCCATGTGCGGCCCTCGGCCTCATAATAGGCATGGGCTGCGGCCATCGACAGGCACACCGGCGTGACAGAGGCATCCGGGCGCAGCCGCAGATCGGTGCGGAAGACATAGCCTTCGGGCGTCAGATCGGACAGCAGGCTGGTCATCTTGCGGGTGACACGGATGAAGGCGGCGCGGGCTTCCTGCTCGGTGCCGGGATAGCGCGTCTCGTCGAACAGGCAGATCAGGTCGATGTCCGAGGAATAGTTGAGTTCAAACGCCCCCATCTTGCCCATCGCCAGCACCACCATGGCCGCCCCATCGGTGCCGTCCGTGCCCAGCCCGGCTGCGGGTAGCTTGCCACGCCGGATCTCATCCGCCACCAGTGTGGTCACGCAAAGCTGCACCGCCCGGTCGGCCAACTGGGTCAAGGCCCGCGTTACCTGGCCCAGATCCCAGACCCCGCCCAGATCGGCCAGGGCAATCAGCAACGCCGCGCGCCGTTTGGCCTGCCGCAGGGCCGCACCCATACGGTCAAGCAGCACGCCTGTCAGATTTTCCAGAACGTCCTGAAAAGCGGCTTGCGGTGCCTGAATCAGGGCCGTTTCCAGCCATCCAGCCTCGCGCCGCATCAGATCACGCAGGTAGGGCGCACAAGAGGCGCTGGCCGCCAGCAAATCCGGCAAAGGCTGCGGCAAGGCGGCAAAGGCCCGTCGGATCTCGGCCGCGACGGCGACGTCAAACACCAAAGGCAGCCGGGTGAGGCTGGCGGCAAAATCATCATCCATGCGGCAGCTTTGACCCGGCCCCATGTTGCGGTCAACCACGCAAACGCCGCATCCCGATGTGCGGCTGGTCCGAATACCACAGCCCAGCGGCACAGATTGCGGGCAAAGACCAAAGCAGGCGACAAAAGCAGGCCTTTGGTGCTGCACCCAGTGCCGGGACTTCGGCGCAGGACTTGCCAAGACCTGACAGGACCGGGATCACCGCCCGCCGAGGTGCCCGTTGTCGAAAAGCCTGACCCTGCGTGAAAGCAGCACATGCCGCCCATCGCCTTGATGCGCCAGTTGTGAAGACCGCGGCCTGAACCCGCAGGGCGGTTGCGGCGGCGGCGGTTGCGACGGCGGTTGACCCGGGTACGGCCGCGGGTGTGGTTCCGGGTGTTGGACTTTGCCGGGGTTTGGGCGACGGCGGGCAAGCCGAACCACCGCTTTGCGGTGACGACTGGCATCCTGCAAAGCCTGTCCGGCGCGGGGACAGGGCCGGTCAGGATCGCGGTCTGAACATTACGACGCACGCTCGGCGGACCCGGCTGGGGGGGGTGCCCCCCCCCAGACCCCCTGTGCGATATTTGGGGAAGACGAAGACCAAGTGCTGCGGGCTTGCTGCGGGCTTGCTGCGGGCTTGCGGTGGGCGGCATTCCGGGCCAATCAGGGCAAAAGCTGCGAGGAGAGTGCCTTGGCCACGATTGACGGACTGCCGCCCTTGCGTGAGGTGATCAATTCCTACGATCTGGTGGCCAAGCGCCAACTTGGGCAGAATTTTCTGCTTGATCTGAACCTGACGGCCAAGATTGCCCGGCTGGCGGGCGATCTTGCCGGGTCGGATGTGCTGGAGGTGGGGCCGGGGCCGGGGGGCCTGACGCGTGGATTGTTGGTGGAGGGCGCGCGGCGCGTGGTGGCCATCGAGAAGGACCCGCGTTGCATTGCTGCCCTGAACGAGATTTCTGCTGCTTATCCGGGCCGTCTGACGGTGATTGAGGGCGACGCGATGGAGATCGACATGGCGGCCCTGCTGACGCCTCCGGTGCGGATTGCGGCGAATTTGCCTTACAATGTCGGCACAGAACTGTTGATCCGCTGGCTGACGCCCAAGGTCTGGCCACCGTTCTGGTCCTCGATGACCTTGATGTTTCAGCGCGAGGTGGCCTTGCGGATCACCGCCCGCCCCGGGGACGAGCATTACGGGCGGCTGGCCCTGCTGTGCCAATGGCGGTCGGATGCGAAGATCGTCATGCACCTGCCGCCCGAGGCCTTCACCCCCGCACCCAAGGTACATTCCGCCGTCGTTCACCTGACACGGCTGGAAGCGCCGCGGTTTGCCGCCGACGAGAAGGTGTTGAACCGCATCGTCGCTGCCGCCTTTGGCCAACGGCGCAAAATGCTGCGGTCGAGCCTGAAAGCGCTGGGGCCGGAGATGGGGGCTGTGCTGGAGAGCGTCGGCATTGCGCCTACGGCGCGGGCCGAGGAGATTTCGCTGGAACGCTTTTGCGCGCTTGCACGCGCCTTTGTGAAAAGGGGCGCCTGAGGCGCCCCTTTGGTATCAATCCGTAACAGGTTCGGCGTCACACGGTTACGGGTGCGGCGTCACTCGGTTACGGGTTCGGTGGGTCCGGTCTCGACCGGCTTTTTGGCGACACGGGGGCGCGGCTTTTTCGGTGCAGTCTCGGCCCCGGCGGCAGATTCGGCGCTTTCAGACGCCGTGTTTTCAGGGGCGGCGCTGGCTTTTGCGCCTGCGGGCGTGGCAGGTTTTGGCGCAGAGGCTTTGGGCGCTTTGGCTTTGGGCGCTGCGGGGTTTTCCATCGGAGCTGATGCGATGGCGGGCGCAGTTGCTGCCGGTACAGTTGCTGCGGGCCTGGTTTCGGCGTGCTTGGTTTCAGCAGGCTGCGGGGCTGACGGCATCACGTTGGTTGCCTTGACCTCGACCGGCGGAACCTCGGCACGGATTTCAGCCCGCACGTCGGGGCGCATTTCTGGCCGCGCGTCAACCTTCACCTCAGCGCGAGGCGCTTCGGCTGCGCGCTCTTGCGGGCGGTCTTGCGGGCGGTCTTGCTGCGGGTGGTAGGCACGCTCGGCCCGGGGTTGCTGGTCCTGCCGGGGCTGCTGATCCTGACGCGGTTGGTCCTGACGGGGCTGCTGGTCGTTGCCGCGCGGTTCGTTGCGGTGCTGATCGACGCGAGGCGGATAGGTGCGGCGCTGCTCGTTGCTGCGGTTGCCGTCATTGCGCTGAGTTTCGGACCGTTGGTTGTCTGGGCGTTGGTTGTCTGGACGCTGGTTGTCTGGGCGTTGGTTGTCTGGGCGGTTAGCGTCATTGCGCTGGCCCTCCTGGGCGCGCGGTTGCTGCTGTCCGCGATTGTCGTTGTAGCGCGGGGCACGCTGGGTGTCGTCGTAACGGGCAGGTCGCTGGTCATTACGCTGGTCAGTTGGGCGGTCGGTGCGCTGATCATTCTGGCGATCATTCTGCCGATCACCGCGTTGGTCGGGGCGGTTGTCACGTGTGCCGGCTTCGGGGGTTTCCACCAGTCCGGCATCTTCTTCACCATTGGTGTCAATGACATCATGGCGCGAAACTTCCGGCTGATCGTAAGTCCGCTCATCGCGGTAGTCGCCCCGGTCGTTGCCTTGCGGGCGGTCACGTTGTGACGCCTGACCGTTCTGATTGGATTGACCGTTCTGGTTGGACTGATTTGGCTGGCCGTTCTGGTTGCCCTGAACGTTCTGATTGGACTGGCCGTTCTGACTGTAAGACTGGCGGCTTTCCTGTTCAGACGCCATCTCGCGGTTGGCCTCGGCCAGAAGGCGGGTGTAATGCTCAGCATGTTGCAGGAAGTTCTCGGCGGCGACGCGGTCATTCGACAGCTGGGCGTCACGGGCGAGGAACTGATATTTCTCGATCAACTGGGCGGGGGTGCCGCGCACCTTGCCATCGGGTCCGGAACTGTCGAACACACGGTTGATGATGTTGCCGAGCGTGCGCGGGCGGTTCGTCTTCGAACGCGAACGGGACTTGGAAGAGCGCATGTTGTCCTTTGATCCGGTTGACCTTTGCCCCATCACCCTGGTCGCATCGACCACAGGAAACATCAGCTAAAGGGCGGGCATCCGCAAGCTTCGTGGTAGCCAGAACGGCCTTCCGCGTCAGCTTGCATGGGTTTGACTAACCACAGCACAAGCCGTGGGGCAAGAAGATTCTTCGACAATAGCACGCAATCGGCAGCCGGGTGGCTCCGGTGACACTGTTGGCCCGCGGGTTTTCAAGTCCCTGGCTTTTCGGCGCAAACCACGCGGTCGCGGCCATCAAGATCGGGCAGGATGCGCAAACCGGTCAGGCCTTGCTTCTTCAGAAGGGCTGTGACGGCGGCACCCTGTGTCGGCCCGATTTCAAGCAGCAGACGGCCGCCAGGCACAAGGTGGGCGGGCGCGCCGATGGCGATGGCGCGGTAGGCGGCCAGACCATCGCCGCCCGGGGTCAGGGCCTTTTTCGGCTCCCAGTCGCGCACCTCGGGGGCCAGCAGGGGCATTTCCGCCTCGGCGATATAGGGCGGATTGGCGACAATCAGGTCATAGCTGTCAGACACGGCGCGAAACCAGTCCGAGATCCTGAAATCGGCGCGGGTCAGGGCATGCCGGTCAGCGTTGCGGGCGGCGACACGCAGGGCGGCTTCGGACAGGTCAACGCCAAGGCCAGACGCCTGCGGCATCCCCAAAAGGCAAGAGATCAGGATGCAGCCGGACCCGGTGCCAAGGTCAAGAAGCCGACTGAACGGGTGGTTCAGCGCCTGTTGCACCAGAACCTCGGTTTCCGGGCGGGGGTCAAGGGTATCGCGGGTCACTTCAAAGCTGCGGCCCCAGAACAGACGCTCGCCCAATATCTGCGCCATCGGCTGGCGGCTGGCGCGCAACTTGACCAGATCGGCGAAGGCAACGGCGGCTTGCGGGACAAGCTGGTCTTGCAGGTGCAGGGTCAGCCGGTCTGCGGGCACCCCCATCGCCTTTGCCATCAGCAGGCGGGCATCGCGCGGGGCATCCTCGATGCCGGCTGCGCGCAGAGCGGTGATGCCGTCGCGAAGCGTCAGGGCGGCGGTCATCTTGCGTCAGCCAAACGAGAAACTTCAGCCAGACCGGCCACTTCGGCCAATTTCACGGCTTGATCATCAGCGATCAGGGCGTCAAGCACCTCTGTCAGGTTGCCATCCATGATCTGGCCAAGCGAATAAAGCGTCAGATTGATGCGGTGATCGGTCATGCGGCCCTGCGGGAAGTTATAGGTGCGGATGCGCTCGGACCTGTCTCCGGATCCGACCTGAGCTTTACGGTCGGCGGAACGTTCGGAATTGATGCGATCACGCTCCATCTCATAGAGCCGGGCGCGCAGAACCGCCATGGCCATATCCTTGTTGCGGTGCTGTGATTTCTGCGCCGAGGTGATGATGATGCCGGTCGGCAGGTGGGTGATGCGCACGGCGCTGTCGGTGGTGTTGACGTGCTGGCCCCCTGCCCCCGACGCGCGCATGGTGTCGATGCGGATATCGGAAGCCGGGATGTCGATGTCAACCTCTTGCGCCTCGGGCAGCACGGCCACCGTCGCCGCCGAGGTGTGGATGCGCCCCCCCGCTTCGGTGGTGGGCACGCGCTGGACGCGGTGAACACCGGATTCGAATTTCATGCGGGCAAAGACGCCTTCGCCCTGAATGTGGGCAGTCAGTTCCTTGATGCCGCCAAGGTCGGTGAACTGCTCTGCCATGATCTCGAACGTCCAGCCCATCCGTTCGCAATAGCGCTGGTACATGCGCGACAGGTCGGCGGCGAAAAGGCTGGCCTCTTCGCCACCGGTGCCGGGGCGGATTTCAAGAATGGCAGGGCGGGCATCGGCGGCATCTTTCGGCAACAGCGCCAGCCTGAGGGCCTGCTCCATCAGCGGAATGCGGGCTTTGAGGCGGGGCATCTCTTCTTCCGCCAGGCTGCGCATCTCGGGGTCTGCCAGCATGATCGCGGCTTCCGCCAGATCATCAAGCGCATGACGGTAGGCGTTGATTTCGGCGATCACCGGCCCAAGTTCGGAATATTCGCGGGAGAGGTCGGCGATTTCGGACGGAGAGCCGCCGGCATTCAGCCGCGCCTCGACATAGTCGAAGCGTTGCGAGATCTGGGCGAGTTTTTCCATCGGAACCATGGGCGCGGTGTGGCGCGGAACGGCTTGGCGGTCAAGTGCTGGTGACTTGGGGCGTGGTCTGGGGCGATGTGCAACGGCAGGGTGGCAAAAGCGGGGGGGCACACCCCTCGCCCCGGCGAGAGGGGGTTTCACACCCCGCATCCACTGTCAGAAGCGGGGGTTTCACACCCCCGCACCCACTGTCAGAAGCGGGGGTTTCACACCCCCGCACCCACTGTCAGAAGCGGGGGTTTCA
>JAYSQA010000217.1:0-3162 GCA_043721775.1 Rhodobacterales bacterium | reverse complement strand
TCAGCCAGAGGGTTTTCGCGATAACGGGTGTTGGCCGCGCAGAGGGAAAGACTGAAACGACCTTACGGCCTCGGAGCCGCAAGACGTTTTTTTGCGCCCAGCTGTCTCGTTCGTTGCAAATCCCGCATTCCAGTTCAGATCCAAAAGAAGGTCACGCCCTGCTGTTCCCGGCCGTGACCCTCCGATCGGAGAGCCAGATTGATCAGACAGGCTTTCCGCGAGAAAGATCCTTTCAAAGCCAGAAATCATCCCCCGACAGGCCAAGCACCGCGCCAAGTTCTATGGTGAAATCGGATCGTCCGTCACCGTCGACATCGCCTGTGATCAAACCATCTGCGAAGCGAAGTTGTCCTGCGGCGGACGTGAACCCAGCCGAGCCAATGAAATGGAAGGCCTGATTGCCAGAAGTATTCCAGTTTGCGTCGATGCTCACCAGACCGATGTGGTCGGATCCGACTTCAAAGTCGCGGATCATGTCGTGACCGCCCAGAACGCCGGTTTCCCGTATTGTGCCGAACACGAAAACATCGGCACCGCTGCCCCCCGTCATGACATCATTGCCCAGACCACCGCGAAGCCGGTCATCGCCAGCATCGCCGAACAGTTGATCGGCGCCTTTGCCGCCGCTGAAATGATCGTTCCCGTTGCCGCCGCGCAAGATATCCGCACCGGATCCGGTGATGATCGTGTCATTTCCAGCTCCTGTCGTGACGGTGAAGCTTTCCGCGCTCTGAAAGTTAACCGAGTTTCCAAGACTGTCCGCGATATGCCCCACGTAGCCGCCAGCCAGAACGCCACCGGTGATTCCTCCGGTCACGTTTGATGCCATTGCGGCATAGTTGATGTGCAGACGGTCATGTCCCGCCCCAGCGTCAACAGTATCGGCGCCGCCGCGCAGGTAGATATTGTCTACTCCTCCACCCGCGACGATCGTATCGGCCCCTCTTCCGGTGGAGATCATATCGCGCCCACCGCCAGTTGTAACGGTGTTGGCGCCATCGCCGGCATATATCCGGTTTCCGCCATCAAGGGCGGTGATGGTGTCCGAATTTTCGCCGCCAGAAATGAAATTCGCGCCTTGCCCTGCCGACACGGTCGACGCACCGCTGCCGGTTTTTATGACGTCATTGCCTGCGCCCGTCGTGATGGTATCGGCACCCGAGCCCGTCAGGATGGTGAAATGTTCGAAGGTGCCACTGGTTATCGTTACGCTGCGACCGCCGCCGCCGGCCTCGCTGACGTGTGATGTGCTGTCTCCCGTGACGGCACCTGTGGCATGGCGATAGTCGACGATAAGGCGATCAACCCCAAGCCCGCCGTCCACGGCGTCGACACCTCCGCTGACGGTTATGTGGTTGCTGCCGGCATTGCCGATGATGCCATTGCCGTCGGCTGCGTCATGCAGATCAAACGGGGCCAGCCCTGTCATCGAAACGGTCGCAACGGCGGCTCCAAGGTGCAAGACGATGCCGCGTGAACTGGCATCGCCGTAGATCGTCATGCCGCTGAAGTCGACGGTCGCGGTTTCGTTGCTGTAGCCGGCCTGCAAAAAAATGGTGTCACCGGGTCCGGCGGCATTCATTGCAGCGGCAATGGTGGCGTAGTCGGAACTTGGACCGACAGTGCGAATGGTCATAGCGATCTCCTGATTCTTTTCCGAGCCGGTGCGCTGCTTGACGACCCGGCACACGCTTCTCGAAAGCACCGCACGCGTTGCGCCGATTTCGATTTGTCGCATATTTAAACGCAGCAAACGCGTATTGGTTGCTTTGTCGGAAAAGGAATTTGATCGCGACCGCTATTCCCGGAAACAAGCCCTCCAGCCTTCGATCGTCACAAATGCCAGTTTTGCTTTCGACCTGCTCGCCGCGAAGGCAAGTGGTTTTCTGCCTGATCCCGAAGCCCGTGACCTTCAGGGGAACAGAATAAAATGGGGGGCACCTCCCGCGACGAGGCGATGGTGGTCGAACACTTGGTCAGCGTCGGCCAACGCCCAGCGCCGGTACGCACGGCGCATCTGCTGTTGGAACTTTCGGCCCGGCTGAAGCTGGTAGGCTTGGGCGACTGGACTGGCTATGACTGCGCTCTCACGCAGTACCATCTGGCCGATGCCTTGGGCCTCTCTGCTGTGCACATTAACCGCATGCGCAAGGAACTCCGTGAGAACGGACTGATGACCTTTCAGAACGGGCGGGTGACCTTCGACGATTTCAGGGGTCTGGTCGAGTTTGCCGATTTTGACCGAAGCTATCTGGATCAGGATGGCCCGGTGGAGCCCTATTGGCCCGGCTGGCTTCGCTTTTACCAACATTCGTGTTAATTTCCACGCGAAACTGGCCCGGGATTTGCATCGAGAACTGACCGACCAGAAGGGTATGTTCCGGGGGTCAGGCCGTGGTCAAGGCATGTGTGACCTCCTTCTCTTTCCGGGTTGCTGTTGCTGAGCTGGCCTTGAAGCGGAAGCTGTCGTTTCCGGTCTTCAGGATGTGACCATCGACGTCGCCACTCGGCACCAGTCATAACTGCGCATTCGACGGAAGATGGGCACCTATTCCACGCGATCTTGGGCCCGCGTTCCACGGCATCATGGGCAGCCGTTCCACGCGAAGATGACCTCCCTCGACAGCCTGCCGTCCTCCAAGCAGGTGGCCTTTGCCGAACGCCTCGCGCGCATGAAGCGGCGCGCCGTGCCGGACGAATGCTTCCGCGACAAGGGCCTGATTTCGAAGTGGATCGACGGGAACCGGTAAGTTGCCGACAAAGGGCAAGAAAGATAGGATGGCTGATCAGCCCTATCTCCTTTGAACGGTTGCTGTTCGCACAGGCTGGCCCCTGGACTGCCACATCTTAGCATGGCAAATCCGTTCGTCTTGCCACGCCATATCATTGCATTCGCAGATGATTGGAATGTCCATAGCATTGCAAAATGCTTCGATTTGCTATACCATAGGCCTGCAGGTATTTCGCATAAGCAATTCTACAGGTTGGCAGATGTCCGTTTCCCGCGCAAAACAACGACAGGCTCAAGGGCACCTCGAAAGATTGCGCTCTCTCTGACGGCGGTGCAGATACTGGTCCAGTGTGAGATGGGGGCTGGTCGTCATGTCGCAGATGGGTTTCTTTGATCTTTCAGATCGTTATGCGAGCCTGGACGCGAAGAAG
>JAYSQA010000216.1:0-2457 GCA_043721775.1 Rhodobacterales bacterium | reverse complement strand
CCCGACAGAAACGCCATGGCCTTTGACGGTTCCACCAACAGCGGCGTGTTGAACGCCCGCTGGGCAATCTGCGCGTGAAACATCATTTTGCCTCCTATGATGCCGCGTCTTGGGCGGGATCCTGGTTAGGATCCGGCGCAGTCTGATCCTGCACATTCGGATCGGGCGCATTCGGATCAGCGTTCGGGTCCCTGCCACCCGGTGCCTGCGCAGGCGATCCCGGACGGCGAAAATCGAGGCCAAGCCTGCGTTCCCGGTCTCGCTCACGCGCGATTTCAGCGTCGACCTGTTCGGCGTCATAGCCGCGCTCGGCGATGGCTTGGGTGCGTGATTTCAAGCCAGCTTCGATCTGGGCGATCTCGGCATTGGCGTCTTTCAGGGGATCGACCCAATCCCATTTGGTAGGCAACCAGTTGCAGGCCAGATATTCGGCGCGGCGGCGGTCATAGCCGGGCAGTCGCAAGGTACCCGCCAGCACAGCCGTATCCATGAACCGAGCCCAGACCGGACGGCACATCTGGAACACCATCACCGAATGCTGCCAGGCCGAGACCCTGCGGCGGAATTCAATCAACGACAGCCGCGAGTTCGAGAAGTTGCCCTTTGCCCCGTCGTTGGACAGGTACCCGTAAGGGATGCCCAGCGCCGCCGATATCTGCAGCAGGGTGCGATACTGGAACGGCTCATAGGTCGCACCGGAATCCGCTGGCGCGCTGACAGTCACGTCCTCGCCGGGGTCTAGACGGACCACCTGGCCGGGGGCCACTTCATATTCCTCGTCGGGCGGGGCGAGCGGGTTATCCGGTGCGGGAGAGGTGACGAACATCGCATACATCGCTGCCACCTTTTTGCGGTCCAACTCGGCGTCGTCGTATTGATCGAGTAGGAACAGCTTCACGATGGCAGGTGCAAAGCGCGACACGCCGCGCAACTGGCCTGCCTCGACCGGGTCGATGATGTGCAGCACGTCTGCGGCGGGCACCCGCACAGTTTCGCCCGAAAGCCCCGGATCGGTGCTGTCGCCCGGGTGGCGGCGCAGGAAGTGAAACGCAACCCGTCGCCCAACCAGGTCAAACTCGATGCCTTGGCGGATGACATTCCCGTTGCCGTCGACCGCGTTGTGCTGAAGCGGCAGCATTTCCGATGGCAGCATCTGCACCTGCAGCGGCACCACCAACCCGTCCTCCACGCGGCGGGGCCGGAAGCGTAGGAAAACCTCGCCGGTCATGAACACCTCGCGGGCGGCACGACGCTGTAACCCATAGAAATCCGTCAGCCCCTCGGCATCTGCATCATCAGTCCAGGCAAGCCAGAGCCGCTGGACAGCATCCTTGCGGGCGGCTTGGGCAATGGACGAATTCGGTGAAATGCCATCGCCGACCGTGTTGGCGGCCCACGACTCAATCGCGTTGGCGGCATAGCCATTATTGCGCACCAGCCAGCGCGCCCTTGCGTTCATCTCCGGGCCGGAGGCGGCGATCAGTGCGTTGACATGGGCGCGGGAGGTGGTGAAGCCCTTTAACCGGCGCTGGCCGGAGGTGGCATCAAACCCGCCCGGCACGCCGAAGCCGCCGACCCAAGCGCCGAGGCGGGACCGCCAATTGGTCGTGGCCATGATCACAGATCCTTCGATGCGAAGGGCCGCGACACCCGTGACCGCGCGACGGTGGTATCGGCCGCCGCGATCCGGCGCTCGAGATCGAAGATCGCGGTCGCGAGTTCGGCATCCGAGCCGTAGCTGATCTGGCGACCGTCATAGGTGATTGACCGGACCCCGCCAAAGCGCATGCCCAGAAGGGCGCTGAGCAGCGCCTGCATTTCGGCCAGTGTCATTCTTGCTACCTCATGTATTTCGGAGTCACCGCGCCCGAACGGCGGCGGCGTGGTGTCAGCACGGCTCCAGCGGTGGGCGCAGTCGGTTCCACCACCTCTGGTGCGGGGATCACTTTGGTTTCCACGCCAGCTTGGCTTTCAAGCGACCGCCATGTCGCCTCGTCCCAGCGATCCGCGCCGAGGATCCACGCGGCGGCGCGAGCATAGACTCGGCAGTCCAGCGCCTCGTTCCGTTCACGCATCTTCTGCCATTCCTGGTGGCCGAAGCCGCGCTTGTTGCGCACCGTGACCATCTGCTCGGCCACCAGCTGCTTCAGCCATTCGGTGTCGGCCCAGCTGGGCAGATGCATCGTGCCAGCCGCGTCACATACGCCCAGCGCCCTATCTTCATCACTTGGGCGTTCCAGCCGCAGAAAACGATACGTCTCCGCCTTGAAAGTCGAGACCGCAATGGTCCAGACCCGTCATGACCAAGCTGACAGAAACCCAGACCAAAATCCTCAGCGCCGGGGCCCAGCGCCCCGAGAATATCGCCATGCCGCTGCCCAAGGGGCTGGCCGGTGCGGCGGCGAAGATGGCCGTCAACAGGATGATCGAACGCGGCTGGCTGCAGGAGGTCGATGC
>JAYSQA010000215.1:0-7265 GCA_043721775.1 Rhodobacterales bacterium | reverse complement strand
AAGCCCGGATTTGCTGGCGCTGGTCTTGCCATCGCGCTCGCGGGATGCCGGGAACACGGTTCTGGGCAAGCGCTTTCCGGGCGGACAGTTGATCCTGACCGGGGCGAATTCGGCGGTCGGCCTGCGGTCGATGCCTGCCCGCTGGGTGTTTCTGGACGAGGTCGACGCCTATCCGGGCGATGTCGACGGAGAGGGTGATCCGATTGCGCTGGCCGAGGCGCGGACGATCAGCTTCGGCCACCGGTCAAAGCTGTTTCTCGCCTCTACGCCGACCATCAAGGGAGTCAGTCGCATCGAACGGGAATACGAGGCGTCCGATCAGCAGCGTTATCACGTCCCCTGCCCGCATTGTGGTGCCCTACAATGGCTGAAATTCGAGCGGCTGCATTGGCCGAAAGGTCTGCCCGACCGTACCCACTACGTCTGTGAGGCCTGCGACGAGCCGATCGAGGAACGCCACAAGCCCTGGATGATGGCGGAGGCCAACGGGGCCGACTGGATGCCGACGGCCTCCGCCGAACAGGTGATGGCGGCAAGGGCGGCCGGGATCGTTGGTTTCCATATTTCCGGGCTCTATTCGCCGCTCGGCTGGTTGTCCTGGGAGGAAATCGCCCGGGGTTGGGAGGCCGCCCAAGGCAACGATGCGGCGCTAAAGACGCTCAAGAACACGGTTTTAGGTGAGACTTGGCAGGAGCGCGGCGAGGCCCCGGATTGGCAGCGCGTCTATGAACGGCGCGAGCCTTGGCAATTGGGGCAGGCACCGGAGGGCGTCCTTGTTCTGACCGCTGGGGCGGACGTTCAGCGTGAGGGCCGGATTGAGGTCGATATCTGGGGCTGGGGCCGCAATATGCGGTCGTGGCTGGTGGATCACATCGTTGTCGAAGGCGAAATCGCCAATCCTGCGACTTGGGATCAGGTGACAACGATCCTCAGCCAGACCTGGCCACACGCTGGCGGCCAACGGATGGGCCTCGCGCGCCTGGCCATCGATACCGGGGATGGGGTCACGACCGACGCTGTCTATTCATGGGTGCGGGCGCAGGGCCGGGTTCAGGTGATCGCCATCAAGGGCGTGCCGGGATTTGACCGTTCTGCGCCGGTGGATGGTCCGACGTATGTCGAAGTGACGGAAGCCGGGCGGAAACTGCGGCGCAGTGTTCAATTGTGGAAGGTTGCCGGTGCGGTGTTCAAGAGCGAGACCTATCGGTTTCTGCGGCTGATCGCCCCAACCGACGAGGAATTGGCCACGGGCGGCGAGTGGCCGCATGGCTTTGTGCACATCCCGAACGGCACCACCGCCGATTGGATGAAGCAGCTGACCGCCGAACAGCTGATGACGATCAAGACCCGGCAGGGCTTCCAGCTGCTGAAATGGCCACAGACCCGCGAGCGCAACGAGGCGCTCGACAACCGGGTCTATGCCCGCGCCGCCGCCTGGCTGATGGGCCTTGATCGCTGGGATAATCGCCGCTGGGAACAGCTTGCGGCGCAACTCGACCGGCCAACCGGCCCCAAGGAAGCCCCGCCTGCGGGGCATCCGAACCGGCCCGCATCACCGACAACCGCAAAACGGCCCGCCACACCATGGATGGGCGCGAGAAAGAAATGGTTCTGACCTGGCCTGGACGCAAGCTGAACTCGACGCCCTGAAGCCGGCCTATGCCGCGGGAACGCTGCGCGTGACCTCGGACGGCCGGACGGTGGAGTATGGCAATGCCGCAGATCTTCTGTCCCGCGTCCGCGTCATCGGATCCGCAATGGCGCAGGCTGGTGGGTCGCCACTGCCGGTCGCGGGCTTCGCCGGTTTCCGCCGGGGTGTGCGGTGAAAAAGACGCCGCCCACCATCCGCCGGGGCCGGATCGACCGGACGGTGGCGTTGATCTCGCCCCGCGCCGCCTCGCAGCGCTATGCTGCCCGGATCGCGCTGGGCAATCTCCGCCGCGCTTACGATGGTTCGGCCAAAGGCTGCGGCACCGATGGCTGGACCACGAGCGGAAAGGCGGCTGATGCAGAAATCGGTCTGGCCGCTCCTCTGCTGCGCGACCGGATGCGGGATCTGGTGCGCAACAACCCTCTGGCGGCGAAAGCCGTGGCGGTGCTGGTCAACAGTCTTGTCGGCACCGGCATCCGGCCGAGGGCTGCAGGCGCGGACAAGGCCATGAACAAGCTGGTCGACGATCTCTGGGCACGCTGGGCGGATCACTGTGACGCCGATGGCCATACAGATTTTCACGGGCTGTTGTCGCTGGCGATGCGCGAAACCATCGAGGGCGGCGATGTGTTTGCCCTGCGCGTCCGACGCCCGCGCTCGGCCGGGTTGGTCGTGCCCTTGCAGATCGAACTGAAGGGGCCGACCACCTCGATGTGGCCAAGTTCGAGGATCGCCCCGGTAGGGCCCGCGTCCGCTATGGTATTGAGCATGACAGCGCTGGTCGCCGGGTGGCCTATTGGATGTATCCCGATCATCCCGGCGATGCGGCGCCGGTGTTCAGCCGCCGGTTCGCGTCCGTGCGCATCCCCGCCGATCGGGTGGCGCATCTGTTTGAGCGGCAGCGGGTGCAATCGCGCGGCGTTCCCTGGGGCACCCCGGCGATGGTGGCGCTGCGCCATGTCGATGACTGGCAGCGCGCCGAGTTGGTGCGCAAGAAGACCGAAGCCTGCCTTGTTGGCAGTCAGTTCGGCGATGACGAAACCCAGCAGTCGATCGCCCCCGTGGTGCAGGATGCCGACCGCAACCGGATTGAACAGTTTGAACCCGGACTGATCGCCTATGCCCGGGGAGGGAAAGACAGCAAGTTCAACCAACCGGCCTCGACCGCCGGGGTCTATGAATGGCACCGCGTACAATTGCACATCATCGCAGCGGGCTGGCGGGTGCCGTATGAATTGTTGACCGGCGATCTCAGTCAGGTGGACTTTTCATCGAGCCGGGTCGGTCTGAACGAATTCCGCCGGATGGTGGAGGCGATGCAATGGCAGACGATCATGCCGATGTACTGCCAGCCGATCTGGCAATGGTTCTGCGAGGCGGCTTTCGCGGCCGGGCTGATCCCGACTTCTGAAATCCCGGTCGAATGGGCGCCGCCCAAATTCGATAGCGTCAACCCGCTGCAGGATGCCACCATCGACCTTTTGGAAACCCGTGCCGGGTTCTCCACCATCGCCCAGCAGATCGCCAAGCGCAGTTATTCACGCAGCGTCGCCCGCGCGATGACCAATGCCAGACGTCGAGGGTCAATGCAATGTGCCAGGCTTCGACAGCTAAGGCAAAAGAATCTTGCCCCAGGTCTTCGGACCTGCAATTCCGTCATCCACTAATCCTGCGGTGCGTTGAAATATCCTGAGCGCGGCCTCGCTTGCGGGGCCGAATATTCCGTCGACCTCGACGCCAACTTTTGCCTGAATTAATCTGACATCGGCACCCCGCGCGCCGCGCTTCAGCGTTGGCTTGCCGCTGACCGGGTCCGAGGCCGGAATAAGTGGCCTTATGACCCCAACGCCGCGCATAATATCGCGCACATCGGCACGAAATGTATCCATGTCAAACAGGGGATCCGGTTTCCTGCCCTTAGGCAGCGCATATTCTTTGTGCCCGCAACAAAAATCAGCACTGGCACCAACATGTTTGAGAATCGCAGCCACGCCACGGCGGTAGGCATCCATTTGGACATCGGGCCAAACATCGGAAGCCGTGCCTTTATTCTCAGCCTCTATCCCCAAAAAATTGGTGTTTCCACTTTCAACGCCCGCCCATTTGCCCGGACCCGCGTGGTTGGCCAGACCTGCCGCAACAATATAGTATGTGCCGTCCCGACCAAGTCCAAGCTGCGAAAGCGGACCCGGCAGATCACTTCTGCCGTTCTTCAGAGTAGCCAGCGTCGGCATGTTTCCAGACCCCGATGACCCGGTGTGATGGCACATCACGCCACGGACCGTCCCCACCTCGCGGCGGCCCCGGTTGGCCCAACCATCGGTCTCGGCGACCTTCAACCCGGCTCCACGCAGAACCTCGGGCAACCAAACCAGCGAAAATGCCATCTGCTTCCTCCTATCTGTGCGCTGCACTAAGCGGTCTTCTCAATGCCCCCGGTCGCTTCGGGAAGCTCGCTGTCGTCCGTCATCTCGCTTTCGTCGATAGTGAGGTCACAAATACAGCCGTCGACATGTGCATCGTCATGCGACTCTGCCTCGGCATCAGCCAGCTTCAAATGTGCATCGCCTGCGGGCGTATCAGCGGTCACAATGCCAAGGGGGTTCATCTCATTTGCCACCTTCGGCGCTTGATCGGCCCGCTGCACGACAGGATTATCTGCGGCTGCCGGTCCCGCGCCAACGCCAGCCAGAACTGCCGAGCCCAGGAAGTCGCCGACCATACGCTCGGAAAAGCCGGCCAGGAAGGCCACAATGATCGCCAGATGCGTGGCCGAAGGCGTATCAGAGTCGAGTAAGATCGGCGTACCGCCAAGTGAGAACGCCACCAGTTTGCCCTTGAAAAGAGAAAACAGGATCACCGCCGATACTGCGCCGATCAGGATTCTCAGCACTGCATCGATCATGTTTTCACTGCGCAGCAGGTCAGGCTGGACGGTGCGGCTCTTGATGGCCAGTGCGATCGAGAACAGTGCCCCCAGACTGCCCAAACTTGTCGCCAGCCAGATACTGTTCGCCGCCATGAAGTCGCTGACTGGCGAAGAGTTATCAGTCGTGCTCGGTCCTGCGGAAAGCCAGCCGACCAGAATGAACAGAACCAATGCACAAAACGCGGCGACGATCAAATATTCCGCCCGACCGGTCGATATCCGCTCTTTGAGGATCTCTGCATTAACGGCCTTCAGCCATTTAAGCGCGTGGTGGTCCGGATCGCCCTGCAACGCAACTGTCAGGGCATCTGCCGTCCGGCGGTCAAAGTGCTTGGCTCTGGCGCGCTTGCTGGTCTGATTGACGCGACTGAGCTTGCGCCAACTGTCCAGCATGCCATTGATTTCACCCCGGATCGGATTGAGATAGGCAAGGGCCTTGCGTTGCTGACTTCCAAGCATTTCGCCGTCGACCATCTGATCACTGTCGGCAAACTGCACCATCACCCGCTCATTCGTGCCGTACACGGCATAAATATGGCTGACACTGCTGTAGATCGTCTCTATCTCCGCGCCAGTAGAATCGCGTTCACCTTTGCGAATATGCTCAACCAACTTCTCATCCATGATGTTAATTCCCATTGGACGCCTAAAAATATCTCACAATTTCGAGTCTTTTTCAACAAAATTTTTCAGGTCGCCGCCCGTGCCGCCGGTTTATTCTGTTGTTATTCTTCACCCCCGGGGTGCGCCGGTTCGCCACCACCCCGAATGCGGTGGCGGGCGTCAATGCCTTCGCCGGACGGTTGGAGCCGATTGAAGAGCAGCGGCTGATCCCGGCCGCCGGGGCGATCCGTGATTTCTGGCGGCCGATCCGAACCGGATCGACACGGTCGAATATGCCTACCTTGAGGGCAGCGACGGCGTTTACACCGAAACCCGGATGGGCTTCGAAGTTGATGGCATGGAGATCAAAGCCTGCCATGACTTCGCCTCCAAAGCCATCGACTGGCGCGGGTTGTTCCGCAACGCAGGCGTCTGATCCTTCCCCATAATTCTTAAATCTCAGGAGAAATCTGATGAAGATCTTCATCGGCGTCGGCAACCGCGTCACGCTTGTGGCTGCAGCCGTCACCACACATCGGGGCAGGCAGTGCTGATCGGCTCGCTCGTCGGCATTGCCGAAAGCGCCGCCGCGATCGGCGACCCGCTGGTTCTGGCAATGAACGGCATTTACGATTTGCCCAAGACCGCCTCGCAAGCCTGGACGGTTGGCCAGTTGATCTATTGGGATGTCGCCCCCCCCCCCCGCGCGGGTGACCAACGTGGTGGCCACCAACAAGCTGGTCGGCGTGGCGGTGCTGGCGGTCGGGGCCGGTGCGGGCGAGACCACCGGCCGCGTCCGTCTGACCGCAGCCAGCGCAAATTGACCGCCTTCGATCGGGCGACGGACTCGCTCTTTGCGGACCAGAACCTTGCTGTCGATGCGCTGCTGCGCCTCGGCGGCACCGGCCCGGCGCTGGCAATCCGCGCGATCCGGGCAATGCCAGACCGGTTTGCCAGCTTCGGCGAGGGGCGGTTCGTGGTCGATACGGTGTTGCTGAACATTCGCCTCACCGACGCGCCGGTGCTGGCGGCAGGCGACACGGTGGAAATCGCAGGCCAGTTGCACGAGATCCAAGGCACCCCAACCCGCGACAGTGACAGGCTGGTCTGGCTGGCCGAAACGCGGGCGCAGTGAAGCTGCTACTTGATATCCAAGGCGATATCCGGGCAATCATGAAGGCTGAACTTGAGGCCGCTGAACGTGCGGTGACGGCGGGGGTTTCCGAGGCGGCCAGCGGATTGCAGACCGCCTGGCGCAGCCAGATCACCGGTGCGGCGCTGGGCCAAAGCCTTGCCAATTCGGTCCGCAAGAAGCTGTATCCGACAACCGGCGCCTCGATCCGCGCAGCAGCGGTGGTCTATTCCATCGCCTCAAAGGCCGTCGACGCCTTTGACCGGGGCGTCATCATCCGCTCAAAAAACGGCTTCTGGCTGGCAATCCCAACCGCCCCGCCGGAAAGAAAGGCGTCGGCAATCAGCGGATCACTCCCGGCGGCTGGGAACAACGCACCGGCCAGCGTCTGCGCTTCGTCTATCGGCGCGGACAGCCCAGCCTGTTGGTGGCGAAAACCAGGCTGAATTCCACGGGCCGGGCGGTCGTCTCGAAATCCAAAACCGGCCGCGGGCTGGCGGCCGTGCCGATTTTCATCCTCGTGCCGCAGGTGGAACTGCCCAAACGCCTGAGCCTGGAGGGTCCGGCGCGCGAAGCCGAAGTGCGACTGCCGGGGCTGATTGTGGCGAATTGGAGGGAGGTGCAACTGTAAGCAGGCGGTGGACAGGCATTGTCCATTGGCATATATTGCCAATCAAGATGAAGGAGCGCGGCATGGCCACCAGAAATGTCGTTCTGACCGACACCCAGTCTGACCTCGTCGATCGGCTTGTCGCCTCGGGGCGCAACCAGAACGCAAGCGAGGCCCTGCGGGCTGGTCTGCGGCTGCTGGAACGCGAGGAGTCAGAGCTTGGCGCGCTGCGGGACCGGCTTACCATCGGCGTCGAACAGGCACGCACTGGTTTGCTGGCCGAAGGAAGCGGTGAGTATGCCGTTCGCCGCGCCTTTGCAGCGGCACGAACTGCTCGCTG
>JAYSQA010000214.1:0-4539 GCA_043721775.1 Rhodobacterales bacterium | reverse complement strand
AAAGACCCTCGGATGAAAAAACCCCGCCGAGGCGCTAGACGAAATCCTGACGAAAACAGATAGTGCCACTGTTGCGACGACCGGTTGAAAACGCCTTGGAAGCCTTCATGCGTTCGGATGTAAGTGATATCGGTGGCCCAGAACGGGTCAGGCGCATCCACGTCAAACTCCCGGTTCAGGGTATTGTCCGCCACGACTGCTGGGCTGCCACCATCGGAGCCAGGCCGTTTTTTAGAACCAATCTGGGCCTTTATGCCCGCCAGTCACGCAAGACGCCAAACCCGGTTCGGGCTTGTCTCTTCGCCAAGATCGCACAGATCATCGTGCAGCTTGCGGTAGCCATAGACCTCGTCTCTGTCATCGCAGGCCAGTTCCATCAGCTTGGTTTGACGCTGATCTTCCAGTGTCCGTTGAGAAACGGGTTCGCGCAGCCATGCATAAAAACCGCTCGGGTGAACCATCAGCATCCGGCACATGGCCCTTACCGCAAACACCAACCGGTTCTCAGCAATGAACGCATACCGCACCGGGATTCCCTGGCGAAGTATGCAGTCGCCTTTTTTAAGATGTCCCCATTCGCCGGGAAAACAGTCTCCCAGACTGTTTTCTTGTCCGGCTCAAATCCGTGACCCGAGCCGGATCACGCTTCAGGCGTCTGATCTCATCAGCTTGCGCATCAACCTCCAAGATCACTTTCGCGGGCCGCGAAAATTGCTTTTGCCGTGTGTGGATCGACTTGGTGTTGATCCCCAAACGCGCAGCCACCTCGCGCACCGGGACGCCCCGATCAACAACTTGGCCGACCGCATCGCACTTGAACTCGTCCATAAACCGATCTTCCTTACCCATCTTTGGTCTCTCCTTGCTACCAAAATTATCACGCAAGGCCTCTACAAATCCACGGGCTATTCAGTTCCTGCTCAACCTGTCGAGTTTGTGATCGAGGGAATGACCTGCGTCTCTTGCGTGAGCCGCGTCGGGCGGGCGCTGAAAGCCGTGCCCGGGGTCACGTCTGCCACAGTCAATCTGGCGACCGAGAGGGCGTCGGTTCAGGGCGCAGCCGACGGCCGCTTGCTGATCAAGGCCGTCGCAGATGCGGGATATGCGGCGCGCCGCACGCTCGCCGATCTGGAAACTGCGGCCCGCAAGGCCGATGAAGAAGCGCATCTGCGGCGCAATCTTACGCTGGCCGCCGTGCTGTCCCGTCCGGTCTTTGTGCTGGAAATGGGCGCGCACCTGTTCATGCCGATTCATGATCTGATCGTGCGCTCCATCGGGATGCAGGTCAGCTGGTGGATGCAATTCGTGCTGACGACCCTTGTTCTGATCGGCCCCGGTCGTCGGTTCTACACCAAAGGCTACCCCGCCCTGTGGCGCGCGACCCCCACATGAACAGCCTTGTCGCGGTCGGCACCACCGCAGCCTACGGCTATTCGCTGGTCGCGACCTTTGCGCCGCAGGTGCTGCCAGCGGGCACGATCAATGTCTGTTACGAGGCGGCGGCGGTCATCGTCACGCTGATCCTGCTGGGCAGGTTTCTGGATGCCCGCGCCAAGGGCCGCACATCCGGGGCGATCTGGCGGCTTATCGGATTACAGGCAAAGACTGCACAGGTCCGGCGCGGTGGCCAGACAGTTGCAGTGCCAATCGCCGAGGTTGGCCTCGGCGATATCGTCGAGGTTCGGCCAGGCGAACGGGTGCCCGTCGATGGCGTGGTGACCGAGAGCGAAAGCCGGACCGACGAAAGCATGATCCCGGGCGAGCCGGTGCCGGTTTCCAAGACCACAGGCACACCGGTGACAAGCGGCACGGTGAACCAGACCGGCGCGCTGGCATTCCGCGCCACGGCCGTTGGCGAAACCACGATGCTGGCGCAGATCATCCGAATGGTCGAGGCGGCACAAGACGGCAAGCTGCCCATTCAAGCGCTGGTCGGCAAGATCACCATTTGGTTCGTGCCGGTCGTGATGGCATCGGCCGCGCTGACTTTCGCGGTCTGGCTGATCTTCGGCCCCGACCCCGCCCTGACACTCGGGCTGGTGAATGCAGTTGCGGTCGTGATCATCGCTTGCCCCTGCGCGATCGGTCTGGCCACGCCGACCTTGATCATGGTCGGCACCGGGTGTGGGGCGGAACTGGGTATCCTGTTCCGCAGGGGCGAAGCGTTACAGGCGCTGCAAGGTGTCAAAGTGGTGGCGCTGGACAGGACCGGCACTTTGACCGAAAGCAAACCGGTGCTGACCGACCTGACACTGACCCCCGGTTTCGTGCGGGCCGACGTGCTGGCCACCGTGGCGGCGGTGGAGGCGAGATCAGAGCACCCCATCGCGCGTGCCATCGTGCAGGCGGCGGAAGCGGAAGGTCTGACCTTGCCCATTGTCACGCGGTTCAGTTCAGTGACCGGGTTTGGCGTGGCGGCAGAGGTTGCCGAGAAGCAGGCGCAGATCGGCGCAGACCGCTATATGGCGCAGCTTGGGCTGGACGTGGCGCTTTTCGCCGCCGGGTCGGAAAGGCTGGGGAAGGATGGCAAGACACCGCTTTACGCCGCCATCGACGGGCGTCTGGCCGCGATCATCGCAGTGGCGGACCAGGTGAAGGAGACCACACCCGCCGCGATCCGCGCACTGCATGCGCTTGGCCTGAAGGTCGTGATGATCACCGGCGATAACCGGCGCACGGCTGAGGCCATTGCAAGCCCGCTCGGCATCGACGAGGTGGTGGCCAAGGCCCTAACAGGCGGCAAGGTCGCGGCGGTCAAACGCCTGAAATCGCTGGGTAGGCTGGCCTATGTCGGCCACGGCATCAATGACGCACCGGTGTTGGCCGAGGCCGACGTGGGCATTGCCGTCGGCACGGGCACCGACATTGCGATTGCCGCGGCGGATTTTGTGCTGATGTCAGGGCGACTGACCGCCATTTCCGATGCCATCGCACTCAGCCGTGCGACAATGGGCAACATCCGGCAAAATCTGTTTTGGGCCTTCGCCGATAACGCCGCCTTGATCCCGGTGGCAACCGGTGCCCTTTACCCGGCCTACTGCGTGCTTTTGTCGCTGGTATTCGCCGCCGGGACGTTGGCCCTGTCGAGCATGTTCGGTCTGGGCAACGCGCTCCGCCTGCGGCACTTTCAACCCACACAAGCGTAAGGACACAGCCATGAACATCGGTGAAGCCGCCAAAGCCTCGGGCGTATCGGCCAAGATGATCCGTTACTACGAGTCCACCGGGCTGATCCCTGCGGCAGGGCGCACCGGTTCGGGCTACCGCGTCTATTCCGACACCGAAGTGCAGATGCTGCGCTTCATCCGGCGCTCCCGCGATCTTGGCTTTCCAGTCGAGAAAATCGAGGAGCTGCTGGCGCTCTGGCGAGACCGGTCCCGCCAGAGTGGCGATGTGAAGCGTCTGGCACAGGAGCAGATCAACGGGCTGCAACGGAAAATCAGCGAGATGCAGGGCATGATGGAAACCTTGCAGCATCTTGCCGATGCATGCTGCGGGGATCATCGGCCGGATTGTCCAATTCTAACCGACCTTGGGAATGGCCCCAGCCCCGTAAACAAGACTGGCCCTGCAAAGAAGACTGGGCTGCCCAGTTCAGGCAGAGTGAGCAGTGCGCACCCGCGCCACACCGCGGCGTGACCCGCTCATGCTCAACGTCATCGCCTGAGCGTCCCTGCAGGAGCACGGAGGCAGCGTGTCGAACACGAGCGTCTCTGATAGACAGCCTGCAACGCTGTCGGTCAAAGGCGGCCTGAACCGATGCTTGCCCTGATGGGTCTTTACTTCGCAGCGTTGATCGCCGCCACGTTGATTCCAGCACAGTCCGAGGCCGTGCTTGTTGCACTGCTTCTCGCCGGGACACAGCCCGTTTGGTTGCTTCTATTGGTCGCAACCGCGGGCAACGTCCTTGGTGCGGCAGTCAACTGGACCATCGGACGGTTTCTGATGCGCTTCTCCGACCATACACGTTTCCCGTTTTCGGAACGGCAAGTTGTTCAGGCCCAGGGCTGGTATGGCCGTTGGGGGTGGGTAAGCCTGTTCGGGTCGTGGCCGCCGATCATCGGTGACCCTCTGACCCTTGCCGCAGGCATGATGCGGGAACCGCTCTGGCGGTTCATACTGATCGTCACACTTGCGAAGTTCGGTCGCTACGCTGCTCTTGCGGTCATGACGCTTTCGGTCGTCTGATCGTCACGCATGTTACCCGCAGGAGCGTATTCCTTTACGCAAGAATTGCGACGTTATCAAAGCTGACCGCCATTACGGTCGAGGCATTCAGGCCCTTTCGGAGCCTTGTTTGGCACTGCACAACAACCGACGGCATTGCCAGTGATGCCCGACTGCCCAATACCTCGGCGATGCCGTTTCAGGCACCACGGGTGAACGCCCACCGTCGGGAAGTTCTTTCATGCGTTACCGATACAAGCTCAATCTGTTTAATCGCTGAAGCGATACGCGATCAATGAAACAGTTCTGGGCATTCCTGCGCGCATTTGTTTGTCAGGATTATGTAGACCAGATGCAGCGTTGCCAGACCTG
>JAYSQA010000213.1:0-6944 GCA_043721775.1 Rhodobacterales bacterium | reverse complement strand
AGGGTGGCGTCGTGCCCGATCTGCACCTTGCGGTTCTTTCTTTGACGGGATGCACGGGGGTATACCGTTATCAATCAATGCGTTACGGAACAAGCCGGCATCATAGCCCCGGTCCGCGAGCAACGCTTTCACCGGCGGCATGGCCCCCGGCAGCCCCGCGGCTCCGGTGAAATCGCGGGGCTGACCGGCGCTCAGATACATCTGGATCGGCCGGCCCTTGCAGTCACAAACCGCATGCAGCGTGGAGTTTCGCCCGCCTTTCGTCAGCGCGATCAGCCGACTGCGCCCCTTTTTTCCGCAGGCTCGACGCGGTGCGGTGCGCCTTGAGATGCGTCGCGTCGATCATGATCATTTCGGTCTCAACGTCCTGCCTGACCAATTCCAGAAGGTTTCTGGCGAATACCCCCATCTGGCCCCAGCGATACCAACGGTTGTATAAGGTCTGGTGCGGCCCGTAGATGGGCGGAGCATCGCGCCAGCGTAACTCATTGCGATTGAAGAAAATAATGCCGCTCAACACCCGGTCGTCAGGAAAATTATCCCCCGGATCATTTTCTGATCTTCCTCACTCATCCACCCGCGGCACACCATGAGACAAGGGAAAGAACGGCTTAAACCACTCCATCTGCGCCTCAGTCAGCACCGCCGTCTCCAGCACCGCCGCGAACTTGTCGCGCGATGTCCAACCCTGTGGGCCAGCATCGGCATCGGGCAGCACCTGCGCCTCGGCCCGCCATTTGTGCAAGCTCGCTGCAGAAATACCCTCATCTTGCGACAAGCGCTGCAGGGCCACAGTGTTGTAACGCAAAATAAATAGGATGGCCGCTGTTCCGGCCGAACTACCGAGTGCCCGATAATAACCCGCGCCAGGTCCGTATTGATTGGGGACGATCTATTCTTGGGGAACGTATTCTTCGCCACGGCCTGAGTCACCGCCACCGGAATCGCCGCCGCCCGAGTCTGCGCTGCTGGTGTCCTCATAGCTTCCGGTATCAGCGCTTCCGGTATCAGCGCTTCCGGTGTCTGACGACGAATCTACACAAGTGCCGTCAACGATCTGTCCGGGGCATGATTGGTCAGCACCGGACCCATCGTCCATACTACCTTGATCTTGCTGTGCCGGGTCTTCGGCTGCTGTCGTATCGTCGGTTGGCGCCGGGTCTTCCGTAACTGCCGTAACTGCCGTATCGTCGGTTGCCGCTGTGTCTTGCGTTGCCGCCGGTTCTTCGGTTGCTGTTGTGTCTTGAGAGGCAGCGGGGTCTTCTGCCGCCGCGTCCGGAGCTGCGGCACTGGCATTATCGTACAGCGTCGGGTCGGCTTCGGTCCCTGCATCCGCCTCTATGGCTGCGGTGTCGTAGTCTGCATCGCCTTGATCTGCCGAGAACGGGTCTGCGTCATCGGCAGCGGAATCCAGCGGAACTTCAAGCGAGGTTGGGTCATCGGCCGGATCATAGACAACGTCGGTTTCGCCATCCTGCCACACAGCGCCAGAGCCCCCCTTGACATAGCTGCCATCGACGACCTGTTCGTCATAGGAACTGTATTCGTAATTCGTCTCAGAGGTCATTTCTGAAACAAAACTGGTTTCTGTGATGGTTTCCTGAATATAGCTCTCGGACCGTTCATAGGACGTGTAGATGTCTTGCGAGTAGTACGAGACATACTCGCTGTAGCTGTAGGTTTCGTAATTGAAGCTGCTCCAGCTTGACAGGGTATAGACGTCGATCGGGGCATAGAAGTACGCTGGTGTAATATAGGTGGCGGCCCGATAGGTGCGGCCGCCTTTGCGCGTGCCGCCGATCTTGTAGTCTGTCGTGCCGCCTGCAAGGTAATAAGCGATGATCGTGTCAACATCGGACGGTTTCCTGACCTGCCGGCCCAGAATGGTGCTGATCACATCGCCCGGTTTCAGGCCCGCCAGTTTGGCAATGCCATCCGGTTTGACCGATACAACCATGACGCCCTTGGACCCTTTGGCCAGCTTGAACTTGCGCGCGACCTCTTTGGTGACGGGCATCAGCACGGCTTTCAGCGCCTTGGATACATAGGGCTTGGGCAGGGTTGATTTCTTTGGGGCCTTTGCCGCCGCCTCAGTCGGGTAAAGCACCACAGCGCTGCTAAGGGGGACGATCACGCCTAACGACAAGCCAATGGCCATCACGCGGGCAAGAAACTGCGATTTTCCTGACATGTCGATCTTTCATTGTTGCTGAGCAAACGTTAGCCGCAGCCATCGTGCGGCGGCAACCCTTTTTCCGACTACGGTGCGAGGTCAGATGCTGCCAGCCTATCCGATGTCGTGTAACGTATTGGTTAATCGCACCATCGCCGTTTCACCGCGACACACCAGCGGTCTGGCTGCAAGTGATTGCTTCCTATCTGAAATACGTCCGGGCCATCAGTCCTGGCACGGATCGCAAGCGTTGATTTGTCGCTTTCAATGTCCGGCATTTGGCGAAATGTTGAAGGGATTGGCAATCCTGACCGCCCGCTGCCTGTGACCTTCTGCGCTTGCCGGTCACCGACACGGCGCTGACGGTGCTGCCAGGTGACGTGCAAGTGAAGGCGGCGCGGTCCAAGGAAAAATTTACCGAAATCGGGCGTTCAGGGCTGGCCCGTGCTGAAAGAATGACGTTAGTTGCACGGACAAGGGCCCACGCCATGACGCGGGGCCACAGGCATCCCGGACTTTCGTTGTGACTACCGAACGCCACCACACAAGACGACCGCTTGAGGTCATGGCCATCGCAGACGCCCATACAGTGCGGGGCGGGCTGCGTACGCTATGGCGCATGACGCGGATAGCGTTTCTGACGCCGTGGCAGGTTGCTTTTGCGGTGGGGGCGACGCTGATGTCTGCCGCCATGCAGCTGATCATCCCGCGGCTTTTGGGACAGGCGATTGATCAGACGCAGCTTCTGGCCTCGGGCACCCTGGCCGCGACCAAGGCCTTGTGGACAACTGCTTTACTGGTTTTGGCAGTGTCGGCGGTGCGCGGGGTGTTCACGACCTTTCAGAATTACTTCTCCGAGGCGGTGAACCACCACTCCGGGGTGGAACTGCGGCTGCGATATTATGAACAGGTGCAGCGGTTAAGCTTCGGCTTTCACGACTCGGTGCATTCGGGGGACCTGATCACGCTGGGCCTTTTGGACCTTGACGGGGCGCGGCAGTTTTTCTCTACCGGGCTGGTGCGGTTGGTGTTGCTGACCGTGCTGATCGGCTTTGGCGGCACAATGCTGCTGCGGATTGACTGGGTGCTGGGGCTGATGGCGCTTAGCTTCGTGCCGGTGGTGGGGTGGTTTTCGTCGGTGTCGCAACTGCGCCTGCGACTGACGTGGCGCGACCTGCAAGACCGGATGTCGGTGCTAAGCCGCGTGATGGAGGAAAACCTGGCCGGCATCCGCGTCGTGCGGGCGTTCTCGGCAGGAGCGCATGAGATCGCGAAATTCGATGCGGCCTCGGCCAGTGCCTTGGGGCTGGCGCATGAACGGGTGGATATCCGGGTGCGGTCGACCGGCATCATGACACTGTCGTTTCTGGCGGCGATGGGGCTGGTTCTGTGGGTGGGCGGAGAGAAGGTTATGGATGGGCATATGACAGTGGGCACCCTGACCTCTTTCCTGACCTTCATGACCATCCTGCAAATGCCGGTGCGGCAGTTGGGTCTGCTGGTCAATTCCTTCGCCCGAACCTCGACCTGCGGGGCGCGGGTCTTTGCGTTTCTGGATTTGGAACCTGCGATTGCCGATGCGCCGGGAGCGGTTGATCTGGTGCTGGGCGAGGCTGCACTGCGGTTTGACCGCGTTGATTTCGCCTATCCCAATGCGCCGGATGCCAAGGTTTTGTCCGGCCTGACCTTCACCGCCAAACGAGGCGAGACGATTGGCATCATCGGGCCGCCCGGGTCGGGCAAGTCGACCCTGGCCCATCTGATCCCACGGTTTTATGACGTAACCGGTGGGCGGATCATGGTGGATGGGCAGGATATCAGGGGGGTGACTCTGGCCTCGTTGCGGCGGGCGGTGTCGGTGGTGGCGCAGGATGTATTCCTGTTCACCACCTCGCTAGAGAATAACATCGCCTATGCTGAACCCCTGGCGGAAGATGAGGCGATTGAGGAGGTGTCTTCAGACGCGCAGATTCACAGCCATATCACCGGCCTGAAATCCGGCTACCGAACGGTGGTGGGCGAGCGGGGGGCTTCGCTTTCCGGCGGACAACGCCAGCGGATGGCCATTGCGCGGTCTTTGCTGCCTAAACCTGCGGTGCTGGTCTTTGATGACAGCACGGCGGCGGTCGATGCCAATACCGAAGCGCGCATCCGCCAGGCTTTGGTGGACGGCGCGTCGGACCGCGTGACGCTGATCATCGCACACCGCTTGAACTCGTTGTTGCACGCCGACCGGATTCTGTTTCTCGACAAGGGCCGGGTCATTGAACAGGGCAACCATGCCGAACTTCTGGCGCTGAATGGCCGCTACCGGGCGCTTTATGACCTGCAAACCAGCGGCGCGGACCGGGAGGGGCTATGACCAACCCATCCTCGACGCAAGACTACCAATCCGACCGCGAGTCCGCCGCCGGAGCACCCACCTTGCGGGCGGTGGTGGGCAGCCACCGCATTGAAGAAGAGATGTTTGGCAAGGTCTTTGACCCGCAGATCATCAAGCGCATCGGTTCCTTCGTGCGGCCCTATCGGCGCGAGTTCATCATCTCGGTCGTGACGGTGCTGGTCTTTACCATCACGCAACTGATGATCCCGATGATCATCCGCTATGCGATTGACAAGGGCGTGCTGGCGGGCTCGGTCGGCGTGCTGCATGTCGCGTTGATCACTTTTGCCGTGGTGATAGCGGTCAACTTCGCGGCCAGCCATGTGCAGGAAACCGTGGTCGGCAAAGCGGCAGAAAACGTGCTGTTCGACATCCGCCGCGCCATGTTCGCCCATTTGCAGCGGGTTTCATTGTCCTTCATGGACAAGACCGAGGTGGGCCGCCTGATGTCACGCCTGCAAGGCGACGTCGGTTCGATGCAAGAGTTTCTGGAGACTTCGGTTCTGTCGGTCGGTGATATCGTGCTGTTGTTCGGCATCATCACCCTGATGCTGTACCTTGACGTCCAGCTTGGCCTGATCACCCTTTCGGTGATGCCGGTTCTGTTCATAGCGCGGATTTTCTGGCTGCCGATGGCGCGGGTGGCCTTCATCAAGGCGCATGAAACGAACTCGGCCGTGAATGGGGCGCTGGCCGAGGGCATCTACGCCGTCCGCACCGTTCAGGGCATGGGCCGCGAGACGCTGAACGCCCGGCTTTACGGCGAAAAGGTGCTGGCGAACCTGAAGACCAACCTTTGGGCCTCCAAGATCGCACAGGTGCTGGTGCCAGTGGTCGATACGATGACGGGGCTGGCAATGGCGATGGTCGTCGTGCTGGGCGGTGCCAAGCTGTTGGGCCACACGCTGGATGTCGGCGTTATGGTGGCCTTCCTGTTTTTCATCCAGCGCTTCTTTGACCCGATCCGGTCCCTGACAATCCAGTATTCCGTGATGCAGCGCGCCATGGCATCCGGCCAGCGGCTGATCGAGGTGCTGGATGTGGAAGTCTCGGTGAAAGACCGCCCGGATGCGGTGGACATGGGGGAAACCGATGGCTCGGTCGAGTTCCGGCATGTGACCTTTGGCTATGACGCCCGCCAGATGGTGCTGAAGGACCTGTCGTTCCGGGTGGAACCGGGGCAGACGGTGGCCTTGGTTGGCCCGACAGGATCGGGCAAATCCAGCGCCATGTCGCTGATTCACCGCTTTTATGACGTGACCGATGGGCAGGTTCTGGTCGGCGGCCATGACGTGCGCGCGGTCACGCAAGCCTCGCTTGGGCGCCAGATTGCCATGGTCTTGCAAGAGCCCTTCCTGTTCACCGGCACCGTTCTGGAAAATATCCGCTACAACAAGGAAGACGCTACGCGAGAGCAGATCATCAAGGCCGCGACAGTTCTGGGCGCTGACCCTTTCATCCGCGCCCTGCCGCAAGGCTATGACACCATGCTTGGAGAGCGCGGCGGCAGCCTGTCAACCGGGCAGCGGCAGTTGCTTAGCTTTGCGCGGGCTTTGGTGGCGGATGCGAAGATTCTGGTGCTGGACGAGGCGACCGCCAGCATTGACTCGGCGACCGAACAGATGATCCAACGGGCCTTGGCGATCCTGTTGAAGGGCCGGACGGGTTTGGTCATTGCGCACCGGCTGGCCACGGTGCGCAATGCCGACAAGATCATGGTGTTGCAGGCCGGCCGGATGGTGGAAAGCGGCACGCATGCCCAGTTGATAGGCTTGGGTGGGCTTTATGCGGGCCTGTACCTGGCCAACTATGCCAGCTTTGATGACGTGGAAGCACCTCCCGCATAAGCGCGCAGGGGACATCCCGCACCGCTATCAGGTTCTGGCGGGTGGCAGTCTGGTCCAATTTGAAGACGCGGGCCAATCATGCCGTGGCCCGAGATAAAGACACCTGTTGCCGCCATGACAGACGGGATAAGGGATGCGAAAACGCTGGTTTGGAACTGGCTATTGATCAAACAGCAGCTGACTGACCGTAAGGCAGATGACGAACGGTCGCTGTTTCCCAGCATTTTCGCCGCACGACCGCCTTTATGCCTACTTCGGTGCGATCCCCCCCCTGTGTCAGGGAAGTTGTCCGCTGCTCCATTTTTCCTCCATTTCTTGGGTGGGCGGGATAGGACGATGATTTGGGATATTCACCGGGGCGCAAGGCGGCGGTGCTGAAGCGGATGCTGCCGCCGAACAACATGGCTATTCGGCAGTTGTCGCAGGCGGAAGGGATATCCGAGGCGACGCTGCACAAGTGGCGGGCCGAGGCGCGTGGCAAGGGGCAGCTTCTGCCTGACGCTGACGCTGGCCCTGAGGGCTGGTCCTCGCGTGACAAGTT
>JAYSQA010000212.1:0-9104 GCA_043721775.1 Rhodobacterales bacterium | reverse complement strand
GCGGCCAACCTGCGCCACTTCGTCGCTGTCCTTGACCGGACGCGCCGCCGCCTTGATTGCAGCGACGACAGTTTCTTTTCGTGCAGCAGGATCAGCACGTCTTCCAGGTCGACAACCATCTTGTCGGCATTGGTGACGAAATAGGGCGACAGATAGCCACGGTCGAACTGCATGCCTTCGACAACGGTGGTTTCGGTCTCAAGACCCTTGTTTTCTTCGACGGTGATGACACCCTCGTTGCCGACTTTCTGCATCGCATCGGCGATCTGCCGACCGATTTCAGCTTCGCCGTTGGCCGAGATGGTGCCGACTTGCGCCACTTCGGCGGTGTCCTTGACCGGACGCGCCGCAGCCTTGATTGCCGCTACGACCTTGGCAGTTGCCATGTCGATGCCGCGTTTCAGGTCCATCGGGTTCATGCCGGCAGCGACGGCTTTCATGCCTTCCTTGACGATGGCTTGCGCCAGAACGGTGGCGGTGGTGGTGCCGTCGCCCGCTTCGTCATTGGTGCGGGAAGCGACTTCCTTCACCATTTGTGCGCCCATGTTCTCGAACTTGTCAGCCAGTTCGATTTCCTTGGCAACCGTGACACCGTCCTTGGTGATGCGCGGAGCGCCAAAGGACTTGTCGATCACAACGTTACGGCCTTTCGGGCCCAGCGTCACTTTGACAGCGTCAGCAAGGATGTTCACGCCGCGCAGCATGCGGTCGCGGGCGTCGGACTCAAAACGTACGTCTTTAGCAGCCATTGTGCTAACTCCCGTTTGAATGGATTGGATGTAGGGTGGGGGTTCCCCCCCACCTTACCGGAAACTGCGACTTAGGAGATGATCCCCATGATGTCGCTTTCCTTCATGATCAGCAGTTCTTCGCCGTCAAGTTTGACCTCGGTGCCCGACCACTTGCCGAACAGGATCTTGTCGCCAGCCTTGACAGAGGGCGCAATCAGCTCGCCCGAATCCTTGCGGGCGCCTTCGCCCACAGAGATGATCTCGCCCTCAGCGGGCTTTTCCTTGGCGGTTTCCGGAATAATCAGGCCGCCGGTGGTTTTTTCGGTCGAGGCGACACGCTTGACCAGCACGCGGTCATGCAGCGGTTTGAAAGCCATCTGGTAACACTCCCTAGGTTCCAGGTTAATCTCGATTAGCACTCGTATTGGCTGAGTGCTAACGACGCATGACCTAAGCACCCGCCGTGAGTCTGTCAACAGGTGAGGTGGGGAAAATATAAGGGACAGCCGTCCGTCGGCCATGCGTCGCGTACCGGTCCGGGCAAACCAGCGTCGCTGTCGCAGGGCCCGGGCGTCACACGCCATTTTGCCCCGAAGCGGCGGTTCAATCCCGGAACCCGCTTTACTGCATCCAGTTTGTGCAACTGACTTCGCTGGTGTCTTGCAGCGTCGTGGTGTTGCCCTCGGATATCGCGGAACTGACATGGGACGGACCGAACACAGACACATACCAGTCAGACAATTTGTCGCCGGTGACCGCGGCGCCAAAAGAAAGCCTCTGGCCCGGCGAGGTTCCCGGTCCGCGATAGTAAAGCTCTGGGTGGTAGGAACTGATGGCATAGTCTTCTTCAAAGGCGCAAACGGTCTGAAATGCCATCCCAGCCACAGTGATGCCTCCGATAATCTTGAAACAGCTCATGCTGTCGTAGCCAATGTTCTGGCCGGGGTCGATTTTCCTGGCCTTTTCCAATGCCATCAGGATTGCGGTGGGCTTCGGGGGGCGGCTGCAACTCAATTCTTCCAGCACCATCCGGTCAAAAAGTGAAAGCGCAGATGCCGACAATGGCGCGACCGCCAAGATGGCCGCCAAGCCAAGACGTGTGACCATAACCACTGTCAAATCCTCCCCAAACCAGCCCGGCAACAACCGCCAACTTATGGTGCGAACCCTACCTTGGCCAACACACCCTGACAAATACTTTGACCTGGCTTTGGACCCACCCGTCCGCTGGATACTGTCCCCACTCTTTCCATCGGCGCAGCCCCATGCCATCCTGCCGCCACCCAAGCCCGCAGGCCCCCCATGCTCCGCGCCCCAACCCTCTTGCTTCTCGCAGCACTGTCCCTCCAAGCAGCCCTTCCCGCCCATGCCGCGGCCTGCCACGGCCAGAACCTCATCACCGCCCTGCCCGCAGCCCAGCTGACCGCGCTGAAGGCCAAAGCCGAAGTCCCCTTCGCCCATGGCAACCTTTGGGCTGCCACCAAGGACGGCCAGCAGATCATCCTTGCCGGCACCTATCACCTTTCCGACCCGCGCTTTGCGCTCATCATCGCCACCCTAACCCCCTACCTTGCCCAAGCCACCGAACTTCTGGTTGAGGCCGGTCCCGCCGAGGAAGCCGCCCTCCAGGCCAAGGTCGCCAAAGACCCCGGCCTGATGCTGCTGACCACGGGCCCCACCCTGCCCGAACAGCTTTCGCCGCAGGATTGGCAAAGCCTTTCCGCAGCGCTCACCGCCCGTTCCATGCCACAAGCCATGGCCGCCCGGATGCAGCCATGGCTTGTGGCCTCGATGCTGGAGATGCCCGCCTGCATGTTCCCCATGACGCCCGACGCCACCCTCGGCCTCGACAAGCAGTTGATCGCCATGGCCAATGCCAAAGCCATCCCGGTCAAGGCGCTGGAACCCTATGACGCCATCCTTGGCATCTTTGCCCAATTCACCCCGCAAGCTCAGCTTGACATGCTGATGCAGACCGTCGCCACCGACGCGCAGTCCGACGACATGGCCACCACTCTGTCCGACAGCTATTTCGCAGGCGAAAGCCGCCTGTTCTGGGAGTTTTCGGCCCTGCAAATGCAAACCCTGCCCGGCATGACGCCTGCCAAAGCCGCGAAAGAACTGGCCCTCGTCGACCGCGCCCTGATCGCGTCCCGCAACGCCGCGTGGATTGCGGTGCTGGAGGCGGAAGCCGCGCATGGCCCCATACTTGCAGCCTTCGGCGCGCTGCATCTGCCGGGGCAGACCGGCGTTCTGAACCTTCTGGCCCAAAGCGGCTGGCACCTGTCGCCTTTGACGCCGTAACAGCGCTGCAAAGCTGCTAACCGGGTCAGGTCACCAAAGCAGCAGCCTCCGGACCCCATGGCCCTGACACAAGACCACCGCACCGGCCTGATCCTTGTCTTCACCTCGACCCTCGCGTGGAGCACGGCGGGCCTGTTCACGCGTGCCATCACCGAAGACGTCTTTACCGTCCTTGTCTGGCGCGGCCTGTTCGGCACGCTTGGCCTCTTGGCGGTGCTGTTCGCCCGCGACGGCAGTGCAGGATTCCGGGCGTTCCTGAAGCTGGGCCGCGCCGGTTGGGCTTACGCGCTGCTGTCGGGTGCTGGGATGCTGAGTTACATCACCTCGTTGCGGCTGACCTCGGTGGCGCATGTCGCGATCATCTACGCCACCGTGCCCTTCATGACCGCGGGCCTCGGCTGGCTGATGATGCGCGAGCGGCCGTCACGCGATGCGCTGATTGCCAGTTCGGTGGCCTTTGCCGGGGCGGTGATCATGGTGGGCTTTGGCCGCGACGGCACCGTGACAGGCGACCTGCTGGCGCTGGTGATGACCCTGACCATGGCGATCATGATGGTCATTGCCCGCAAACATCCCGGCATCCCCACCCTGCCCGCAGGCACCGCCTCGGCCATCATGAGTGTGCTGATCTGCCTGCCCTTCATGGCCCCCGGCCTGCCTGCACCGGGCCAACTTGTGCTGCTGGCAGGCTTTGGCCTGATCAACTCATCGCTTGGCTTTGCGCTGTTCCTGTTGGGGTCCGCCAAAATCCCCGCCATCGAGACTGCGCTTCTTGGCGCGATGGAGGCCTCGCTTGCCCCGGTCTGGGTCTGGCTGGTGTTTGCCGAAACCCCAACGACGCCCACCCTGATCGGCGCCGCCGTAGTTCTGGCCGCCGTCACCTGGCACATCGCCCGGTCTTACCGGCGCTGATCTGGCCCAAGCGGATGCCGCGCTGCGGCAAATTCGTGTCGTGGCCCGTGACAAAACCCCGCCCGCCCCCTATAACACCGCAGATTCAGCATTGCGAAGGGCACCTGCATGACCATCAAGGTTTTCGGCCACAAATCCCCCGACACTGATTCCACCGGCTCAGCGATCATCTGGGCGTGGTATCTGTCAGAGGTGAAAGCCACCCCCGCCAAACCCTGCCTGCTGGGCGAGCCCAACACCGAAGCCCTGTTCATGCTGACCCACTGGGACCTGCCCAAGCCGGACATCATCGCCGACGTTTCGGCGCAAGATACCGTGGTGATCGTCGACACCAACAACCCGGCCGAACTGCCGCCCTCGATCAACGAGGCCAAGGTGATCGGCATCATCGACCATCACATGCTGGTCGGCGGCATCAAGACGAAAACGCCGATCGACATCACCATTCGCCCGCTGGCCTGCACCGCCACCATCCTGTTCGACCTGATCGGCCATGACATCGCCAGAGCCCCCCGCGCCATCAAGGGGGCCATGCTGTCCTGCATCCTGTCCGACACGCTGGAATTCCGCTCGCCCACGACCACCGACCACGACCGCGACGTGGCGCAGGAACTGGCGGCGGACCTTGGCGTGTCAATCCACGAGCTTGCGACCCAGATGTTCGAGGCGAAGTCAGACATCTCGGCCTTCTCGGATGCGGCTTTGCTGCGGATGGACAGCAAGGAATATACCGTGGCGGGCAAGGAACTGCGCATTTCGGTGCTGGAAACCACCGCGCCGAAGGTGGTGCTGGACCGCAAGGCCTCGCTGATGGCGTCGATGGTGGCTGTCGCCCGGCAAGACGGTGCGGATCAGGTGCTGCTGTTCGTCATCGATATCCTGAAGGAAGAGGCCACCCTGCTGATCCCGAACGATCTGGTGCGCCAGATGGCCGAGGCGTCCTTCGGCGTCAAAGTCACCGGCGACACCGTGGTGCTGCCCGGCGTGATGAGCCGCAAGAAGCAGATCATCCCGTCGCTGAAATTCTGACCTCAGAAGCTGACCGGGCCATGGGCCAATGGCCCATCCTACCTTGTTCCACGGCCCGTAAACTCTGACCGGCCCGTAAACTCTGACCGGCCCGTAGACCTTGCGTCCCGCTCGGAGCTACAGATACCCGACGTTGATCCGACAGCCAAAGGCCACCCCATGACCGAACTTATCGCCTCTCTCACCCAGATCGCCCGCCGCTATGACGCGGTGTTCTGCGACCTTTGGGGCTGCCTGCACAACGGCAAGACGCCGTTTCCGGCAGCGGTAGCCGCCCTGCAAGCTTACCGCAAAGGCGGCGGCAAAGTGGTGCTTTTGACCAACGCCCCCCGGCCAAAGCCCAGCGTTGTCATGCAGCTGGATGCGATGGGCGTGCCCCGCGACGCCTGGGATGAGGTGGTAACTTCGGGCGACGCCACGCAATATGCGCTGTTTTCGGGGGCTTATGCCAAGGTGCATTTCATTGGTGCTGTGAAGGATGAAGCTTTCTTCACCGACTTCCCCGATGATCTGACGCCTGCGCCCATCACCCGCGTCAGCATCGAAGAGGCCGAGGTTATCCTTTGCACCGGCCTTGCCCACGATCTGCATGAGACGCCCGGGGACTACCGTTTGCCCCTGCTGCGCGCCTGGAATGCCGGCCTTGCGATGCTGTGCGCCAACCCCGACATCATTGTCGACTATGGCGACAAGCGGCTGTATTGCGCCGGGGCTTTGGCGGTTGAGTATGAAAAGATCGGCGGCAGGACGATGTATTTCGGCAAGCCCCACCCGCCGGTCTACGACCTCGCCCGCCGCCGTCTGGCCGCTTTGGGCACCCGTTCCGACCCGCAGATCCTGTGCATCGGTGACGGGATCACCACCGACATTCAAGGTGGCATGGCCGAAGGTCTCGACACGCTTTTCGTCACCGGAGGTATCTCTGCCGCCGACTTCGGCCCGGATGCCGATGCTCCGGACAAGGGCTTGCTGGACAAATGGCTGGTCGAGCGCCAGATGTCCGCCACCTTCGCCATCCCAAAGCTACAGTAAGAAAATTACTAGAAATCCATCCGCAGCGCAAATTTATTGCGCGACGGATTACGCTGCGCTGCGGCAGAAGCTACATTCGTGCAAACCACGGAGGAATCCTGCTCGACAACAACGCGCCCGGCACGATCTGCATCGAAGACATGGAAATCGGCATGGTCCGTTCGCGGGCCAAACAGATCACCGACCGTGACATCCGCCTGTTCGCCGAGGTTTCTACCGACCGCAATCCCGTGCACCTTGACGACCGCTATGCGCAAGACACCATATTCGAGGGCCGCATCGCCCACGGAATGCTGACGGCCAGCCTGATCTCGGCCGTGGTGGGGGAACAACTTCCGGGCCACGGCACCGTCTACCTTTCGCAGTCGCTGCGCTTCATGGCTCCGGTCCGTCCCGGTGATATTCTGGAAGCTTTTGTGAAAGTCGTGGCGATAGACTACGCCAAACGCCGGGTCACCCTTGAAACCCACTGCATGGTGGGCAATACCATTGTGCTGAAAGGTGACGCGCTGGTTCTGGCGCCAAGCCGCAAGTTCGACTGACGGGGCCTTGCCCCGCATGGGGTAGAAGTGCGAATTCACAAGCATTGGCAAGGGCTTGCACCAGACGCGCGTGGCGCATCGGTTGCTATGGGCAACTTCGACGGCATCCATCTGGGCCATCAGTCGGTGATTGATCTGGCCCGAAATGATGCGCCCTTGGGAATCGTCACCTTCGAACCCCATCCGCGTGAAGTTTTCGCCCCTGACGCGCCGCCCTTCCGCCTGATGAACGCCGAATCCCGGGCCAACCGTCTGGCCAAGCTGGGCGTTCAGCAACTTTACCAGCTGCCCTTCACCGAACCCCTGTATTCCCTGACCCCCGAAGCCTTCGCCCGCGATGTTCTGGCGACCGGCCTTGGCGTGTCCCATGTTGTCGTGGGGGCTGACTTCCGCTTTGGCAAAGGCCGCGCCGGCGCCGCGCAAGACCTTGTAACGCTTGGCAAAACCTACGGCTTCAAGACCACCGTGGCGGACCTTGTGCACCACGAGGGCACCGAAATCTCTTCCACTGCGATCCGTCAGGCTCTGGCGGATGGCCACCCGCGACAGGCCGCCGCCATGCTGGGCCACTGGCACCGCATCGACGGTGAGGTGATCCACGGCGAAAAACGCGGCCGCCAACTGGGCTATCCCACCGCCAACATGTCTGTGAAAGGCCTGCACCTGCCCAAACAGGGCGTTTACGCCGTCCGGGTCGAGGTTCTGACCGGCCCGCAAACCGGCCACTACATCGGCGCGGGCAGCTTGGGCGTGCGCCCGATGTTCGGCACCAACCTGCCCAACCTTGAGACCTTCATCTTTGATTTCACAGGAGATTTATACGGCCACCACCTGTCCGTCGCCCTTGTCGAATACCTGCGCCCCGAGATGAAGTTTGACGGCCTGCCTGCCCTGATGGACCAGATGGCCGCCGACTGCGCCCGCGCCCGCGAAATTTTGTCTTAAGATGGCAGACCTGCGCCCCAAATTCTGGACCCTGCCGCTGGCCAAACTGACCTCGCCCGAGTGGGAGGCGCTGTGTGACGGCTGCGGCAAATGCTGCCTGAACAAGCTGGAATATGAAGACACCGGAGAGGTCGAGTTCACCCGCGTCGCCTGCAAGCTGCTGGACGGCCAGACCTGCCGCTGCACCAAATACGAAAACCGCCACCAGTATGTGCCGGAATGCATCAGGCTTACGCCCAAATCCCTGCCGAAAATTGCCTACTGGATGCCCCGCACCTGCGCCTACCGCCTGCTGCATGAAGGCAAGCCCCTGCCCGACTGGCACCCCCTGTTGACCGGCGATCCCGAAAGCACGCACCGGGAAGGCATCTCGGTCCGCGGCTGGACCGTTTCCGAAGTCGAAGTCCCCGAAGACGAGTGGGACGATTACGTTATAGATGAGAGACCCTGATGTTCTTCGCCTCCGACAACGGCTCTGGTGCCGCGCCCGAAATCATCGCCGCCCTGACCCGCGCCAACGAGGGCTATGCCCGCAGCTACGGTGCCGACCCGATCATGGCCCGGGTAAAAACCCTTGTCCGCCACCTGTTTGAGGCACCCGAGGCTGAGGTTTACCTTGTGGCCACCGGCACCGCCGCCAACTCCCTCGCCATCGCGCTCATGACCCCGCCATGGTCCGCCGTCTTCGCCCACACAGACGCCCACGCCGCCGTGGACGAATGCGGCGCGCCAGAGTTCTTCTCTGGCGGGGCCAAGATGATCCCGGTGGCAGGTGACCACGGCAAGATCACCCCCGAGACGCTGAAAGCCGCCCTCTCCCGAATCGGCGAGGCCGGCGTCCACGGCGTCCAGCGCGGCATGCTGACCCTGACCAACGTGACAGAGGCAGGCACCGTCTACACCCCAGCCGAGATCGCAGCCCTGACCGCCATAGCGAAATCCCGCAACCTTCCCAGCCACCTGGACGGCGCCCGCTTCGCCAATGCCCTCATCGCCACCGGGGCCACTCCAGCCGCGATGACATGGAAAGCCGGCATCGACGTGCTTTCCCTCGGCGGCACCAAGAACGGCTGCCTCGGGGTTGAGGCCGTGGTGCTTTTCGACCCCACCAAAGCGTGGGAGTTCGAACTGCGCCGCAAACGCGCGGGCCATCTCTTCTCCAAACACCGCTTCCTGTCAGCGCAGATGGAGGCCTATTTGACGGACGATCTATGGCGGCACCTTGCCACCCAAGCCAACGCCATGGGCGCCCGGCTTGTCGAGGGCCTTGCTGATATCCCCGGCACCAGCCTTCTGCATCCCGCCCCGGCCAACATGCTCTTCCCGCTTTGGCCCGTGGGCACCAACGACCGCGCCATGGCGCGGGGCGCAGTCTACTACCCGATGCCCGGCCCCGAGGGCTTGGACCACGGCCGCCTCGTCGCCAGCTGGTCCACAACCCCGGCCGATGTGGATGCGCTTCTCACCACCTTAACGCCATAACCCCTTCATTCAGACGCAAATATCCCAGGGGGCGCGATGATCCATAATCGCCCGGGTGCCATCGGCTACCTGATTTCCCGTGGTCGTCCAAGGCCGGTGCATAGCGGTGGCGGGATGCGGACAGGGT
>JAYSQA010000211.1:0-2132 GCA_043721775.1 Rhodobacterales bacterium | reverse complement strand
ATGATGACGGCCAGCTCAACCTCCCAGTCGGTCTTGACCGAGGTGCGGGGGATCACGATGGGGTCGTTCGGGCCACAGATGGCCGAGGTGGCCTTCATGAAAATGATAGGCTCCACCGGAACCTTTGCGCCGGTTTCGGCGGCGTGGTCGGAATAGTTCAGACCGATGCAGATGAACTTGCCTGTGCCAGCCACGCAGGGGCCAAGACGGGTGGCAGGGTCAACCACTGGCAGGGTGGCCGGGTCAATCGCCCGCAGCATGGCCAGCCCGGTGTCAGAAATCACCGCGCCGCCGATATCGGGCACCAGCCCGGTCAGGTCGCGGATCGTGCCGTCAGAATGCAGCAGGCCGGGTTGTTCAGAGCTCCGGGGCCCGTGGCGCAGAAGTTTCATAGGTATTCCCCCTCAAATGTTGGCCCAACCGCCGTCGATCACATGCGCGACCCCGGTGGTATAGCTGGATTCGTCGCTGGCCAGATAGACCACCAGCGCCGCGATTTCCTCTGGCTTGCCGATGCGGCCGATGGGCTGGCGGGCGATGAACGCCTTCCGGGCCGCCTCCGGGTCACCGGTGTCGCGCAGGCGCTGGTCAAGGCTGGGGCTTTCGACCGTGCCGGGGCAGACCGCGTTGGCCCGGATGCCTGCGCTGATGAAGTCCGCCGCAATCGACTTGGTCAGCCCGATCACGCCCGCCTTGGTCGCGCCATAGACAAAGCGGTTGGGGGCCGCGATGACCGACCCCGCGACCGAAGCCATGTTGATGATGCTGCCACCGCCGCCCGCAATCATCCCTGGCAGGAAGGCTTTGCACATGCGGTACATCGCCGTCATGTTCAGGTTCATCGAGAAGGCCCACTGATCCTCGTCACAGTCCAGGATCGTGCCCGCCGCCACAAAGCCCGCGCAGTTGAACAGCACGTCCAGCGCGCCGATTTCCGCCGCAGCGGCCTCGATCGCGGCCTTGTCGAGGACGTTCAGAAGGCGGGTGGCGATCCCTTGCGCCGCAAGGCTTTCCAAAGCAACCGCGTTGATATCGGCCGCGATGACCTGCGCCCCTTCACGATGCATAGCAAGCGCCGTGGCCCGCCCGATGCCTTGGCCCGCCGCCGTCACCAGTGCCTTTTTGCCCGATAGTCTGCCCATCTATTCCCCCGAAACCTTATGCTTCATGGTCAGGCGCCTTGCCCGAGTTGGCGCGGTAGGGGCGGCTGACGTCGGTCAGTGTCGCCTCAAGCGCCTCTGCCTGCAAGGCAATCACACCGTCGCCCGCCAGAACCAGTTCCACCACGCCAGCGCCTTCGTCGCCCGCCGTGAAGGTGACGGCAAGCACCGACAGGATCGTGTCCTTGTCAGCCCTGTCAATTCCCTGACTGCGCACACCCAGCACGGTGTCAAACACCAGAAGGCTGCGCACCCGTTCAAAGGGGCGGCCGTCGCGTTCGGCAGCGGCCTTGTCCTCCCAGCGGAAGCGGTTCAGCAGCACGGCAAAGCGGTGTTGCCGTTTGGAAAAGGTCATCTCGGTGATCGGAAACACCGCATCCTGCACAAGGGTTGCCAACACCTGCAAATCAGCGGCTTCCTGCGCAATCAAGCGCAAAGGGGCGTCATCGGAATCCTCGAACCGGGCGTCATTCATGCCTTGATCCGTTCAATCTGCGCGCCACATGCCCGCAGCTTTTCTTCGACCCGTTCATAGCCACGGTCAAGGTGGTAAACTCGGCTGACCACGGTCTCTCCCTCAGCTGCCAAGGCCGCGAGGATCAGGCTGACGGAGGCGCGCAGGTCCGTGGCCATGACGCGGGCCCCTTTCAGCTTGGGCACGCCGGTCACGGTGGCATGACCGCCGTGAACCTCTATCTTCGCGCCCATGCGGATCAGTTCGGGGGCGTGCATGAAGCGGTTTTCGAAGATCTTCTCTTCCAGAACCGAAACCCCATCCGCGGTGCACAACAAGGCCATCATCTGCGCCTGCAAGTCGGTGGGAAAGCCGGGGAACGGCTCTGTCACCACATCCACCGCCTTCACGCGGCCATTCTTGCACGACACTTTCAGGCCGCGCGCGGTTTGCGTCACCGAAACCCCTGCCGCATCCAGCTTTTCAGCAAAAGCGCCGACCAGATCGAGCCTGCCGCC
>JAYSQA010000210.1:0-2163 GCA_043721775.1 Rhodobacterales bacterium | reverse complement strand
GCCCCCGCCGATCTGCGCGGCACGGCTTACGGATTTTTCAACCTGATGAGCGGGCTGGCTCTGCTGCTGGCAAGCGCCATGGCTGGATTCCTGTGGGATCGGTTCGGGGCGCAGGCGACGTTTTTTGCCGGAGCGGCGGTTGCGACCGTTGCACTGGGGCTGCTCGTCATTTTCAAACCGAAGGTCGCAGCGGCTGTGACAGAGTCGGATCATTGATCGAAAGCACAGTGTTCGTCACCCGGGTGCAGAATTTGTAGGGTGCCCGGCGTCCGGGTCGAGGCAAGAATTTGTTTCCCGCATCGATCCTGCTGCAAACATTCAGGTTTCACCGGCTGCGCTTGTCAGCGACAGACCACACCGCCGACCCGATGGTCAGCAGCGCGCCGATCACCGGCTCGACATCCGAGGCCTGGACAAGACCTTTGGCCACAAGCGCCGTACCGGCGACGGTCAGGATTTGGCGGATGAGGGCGAGGATTGCGGGTTTCAGCATGGTGTTCTCCGGTTTAGATTTCGTTGGTGGTGGCGAGGAATTCGCCCGGCTTCATGGTCGGCAGGCGTTGCAGGCGTGGGGGAAAGGTTAGCGCCCAGCGCGCGCCATGCAGGCGCGATTTGGCGACTCTGGCGACGGTGACCGAGTCCGACTGGTTGCCGCCCAACACGAAGAAATGCGTGTCATCCTGGCCGACAGCGAAGCCGACATGGCCGCCCGATCCACGTTCAAAGATCAGCACAGCGCCGGGGACTGGCTTGGTCTCGTGCCCGAACAGCAGCCAATTCCGCGCCCAGTAGGGATTGGCGCCCAGCACACCAATCAAGGGTTCGTCGGGCAGGCCCATGCGGATGCAGGTTTCCACGAAATCGCCGCACCAGGGGTTCTTGCCCGGGTCGCCCAAGCTGCGGCCATCACGCTTCAGCCAGTCCATCAACCAGGACCGGTCACGGGCCTCATTCCGGCCCAGCGCGGACTTGGCTTCGGTGATCCACGGCAAGGGCCTGAGCGGGGCCACCGACGCCGAGCGGCCATTGGCGGCGATCAGCTGCTTCAGGGCGCGGGCGGTGCGCAGGCCCCATTGGCCATCAATGGCGCCGGGGGTGTGGCCAAGTTTGTCGAGGTCGCTCTGGATCAGGCGGATGGGCTCATTAGGGTCTGTGGTCATGGGATGGCTCCTTCTGCCCGCTGCCGGGCAACAAAAAACCCGCCGTGCGGGCGGGCTGGGGTGGATAAGGATGGTTGGGCGTGGATCAGTCGGCGCGGCTGCGCTGGAAGGCCTCGAACATCAGATCCCGCATGGCGCGAATGTCGGTTTCGATGCGCTCCAGCCGGTCGGCGTCGGCCTTGCGATCCTCGGCGCGCTGCTTGTCGAAACGGTCGCGCTCCATGGCCAGTTCGTGCGCCAGGCGTTCCAGCACGGCCTCGTTGGTGAAGGCTTTGCGGGTGACAGTGGCGGCAATGGCAAGGCTGCCGCCCATCAACGCGGTGATCGCGGCGGTCAGACCGTGATCGCGGAAGGCAAGGGCTACGCCTTCAAGGAAGGTGGGTGGTGCGGTCATGATTTGGCTTTCAATGGTTCAAGTTGGGTGGGCGGGCACCGGTGTTACGGCGCCACATAGAACGTCGCGCTGAGGCGCCAGATCACGCTGGTGGTCAGGGGGGCTGCGATGGTTGTGGCGGTGTTCTGCGCCGAGGCCATGATGGCGCGCACCGGATCGAGGGCTTTTTCATAGACGCTGCCCTGTGCCGCCGCCTCCATCGGGATCGAAAACGCCAGCGCGCCGGGTAGGTTGGTTGTCGTGATCACGACCGGCGTCGTGCCTGCCACCAGCAGGGCTGCCGCATGCCGCTCGATGCGCAGGCCCGTGATGTAGTGACGTAAACCCGCGCCAGGGGCGGTCAGAGTCAGGGTTGCCGCCGTGCTGAGCGCCGCAGTGATTGTGGCGGCGTTTGACGAAACCTCGCCCAGCAGACGATCATCGAGAAGCCCGGTTGCCGCCAGCAGCGTCGCGGTTGCCGCACCTGAAGTATAACCCGTCACCCGCGCGCGGATCTTGGCAAACCCGGCGCAGGCCGCCACCCAAGCGCCCGCTGCGGTGCCTGCGACGGCGGCGAGGTAGGACCCGCCCGATATGGACCGCACCGCCAGCAGGGTCCAGTTGGTGCCA
>JAYSQA010000209.1:0-6374 GCA_043721775.1 Rhodobacterales bacterium | reverse complement strand
TGATCGTCGCCTCGGTCGCTTTGCGCAGCCGAAGCGGGTTGGCGATGTTCTCAAAAACCGTCTTGTGCGGATACAGCGCGTAATTCTCGAACACCATCGCGACATCGCGGTCTTTGGGGGCAAGATCGTTGATGCGGACGTCGTCAAACATGATGTCGCCCGCGCTGATGTGTTCCAGCCCCGCCAGCATCCGCATCGTCGATGACTTGCCGCAGCCCGACGGGCCGAGGATCGACACGAAACTGCCGTCCGGGCAGGTCAGGTTCAGATCCTTGACCGCCGGAGTTTGGCCGTAGTATTTCCAGACATTCTTGATCGTGACGGTGGCCATGACCTTCTCCCTATCTTGCAAGATGCGGGCATGGCCCGGCACCAATCATTCCTTAACAGCGCCCATGGTCAGGCCGGTCACCAGATATTTTCGTATCACCAGTCCCAGCAGCATCATCGGCGCAGTCGTTACAACGCCCGCGGCCATGATCGCGCCCCACTGGATATTCTGCGGCTGCACCAGTTCGCGGGTGGCGACGGGCAAGGTCTTGGCACCGCCCGACCCGATGATTGCCGCGAACAGGAAATCATTCCATGCAAACAACACGCAGAGCACGATGAACGCACCGATCCCCGGCGCTACCAGCGGCAGGATGGACCGGAATGCCTGAAACCGTGTGGCACCATCGACCATCTGCGCCTCTTCGATGCCGTAAGGCACATTGTCGAAAAAGCCCTTGAGGATCCAGATCGCGAAAGGCAAATTGAAGGTGGTGTAGGCCAGGATCAGCCCGGGCAGAGTGCCGACCAGATCCAGCGACCGGAAGATCGCGAACAGCGGCACCATGACCGCCACCACCGGTGCCATCCGGGTTGAGATGATCCAGAAAAACAAATCCGATTTGCCGCGAAAATCCACCCGGCTTAGCGAATAAGCGGCCAGCGACCCGAAGATCACCGAAATGACCGCCGACCCGCCCGCCGCAATCAGGCTGTTCGCGATGTAACGGCCAAAATTGTTCTGCTGGAACAGCGTCTCATAGTGTTTGAAGGTCGGCGTGAAGTCAAAGAATACACCGGTGCCCAGCCAGTCGCCCACCTCTGGCAGCTTAAACGCTTCCAGCAGGTCCTTGAAGGACGACACAAACATGACGACGAACGGCAGCAGCGTCCAGATCAGATAGAAGACGACAAAGACCACGCCCGCGACCTTAAGCACGCGCTGCAGCGGGGTGGCATAGTGCACGACGTCATGCGAAGCCATCGGTTAACGCCCTCCTGTAGTGGGTCGGTCGAATACGCCGACCAGAATTTTGCCAAGGATGATCGTGACCACCAACAGCACCAGTGCAATCGCGGCCCCGCGCCCGAGGTCGAAGAACTTGAACGCCACCTCGAACAGGTAGACCGGCAGGATCTTGGTCGAGTTGGCAGGACCGCCGCCGGTCAATACCAAGATGTGGTCGATGAACCGGAAGTTATCCATGAACCGCAACAGCACCGCAATCAGCAGGACCGGATAAAGATTTGGCATCACGATGGCGAAGAAGTTGCGCGCAGGCGACGCGCCATCGACCATGTTAGCCTCCATCTGGTCGCGGGGCACACGTTTCAGGCCCGCCAGCGCAATCAGGGTGATCAACGGCGTCCATTGCCAGACATCGACCAGCACCAGCGCATACATCGCCGTCTGGGTACTGGACAGGATCGAGCCGGACCCCAGAATCCCCAGACTTTGGAATATCCAGTGATACCAGCCAAACGTACCGTTGTAGAGAAACAGCCACAACAGGCCCGCGACGGCCGGGGCCATCATCATCGGCATCAGCAGGGCGGTGACCAAAACTTTCTCGTAGCGCGATCCGTTGACGATCAGCGCCAGCAGCAGCCCGATACCCACCTGCAAAAACAGGCACATCGCGCTGTACTTGAACAGCAGAATCCAGCCAGACAGGAACCGCCCGTCACTGGCAAGATCGGTGAAATTCTTGAACCCGACCCATTCGACCGGGCCCATATCACCCTTCTGGAACGCCATGACGATAAGCCAGAAGAACGGATACAGCGAGATGAACGCCAGCAACGCAATCGCCGGGGCCATCAGATAAAAGTAATAGGCTTTTCGCGCTGCGGCGTTGAACAATCTGGGGACCGGAAGTTCTGCCGTCAGCGGACGCGCCTCGACTTCGGCAGAAACCTTTCGGGCGCGAAAGCGGTCTGTCACGTCGTCGGCATTTCCCGCAAGGGACAAGGTTTGGGACATGGTCGGCCTCATCTTTACGACCCGCCATAGCAAAGACGCATCTGATTCAGGGTGTCAGCGAAACGGATTGATCGCCGCCGCAACGCATGCAGCGGCGATCCTGTTGGTGATGGCGTCAGCCGGCGTTCAACTCGTCAAGCTGCGCCTTCAACTCTGCACCCGTCGCCGCCGCATCCAGTTCGCCCGACAGCATACGCTGCGTCGTGGATGCGATGATCGAGTGATACTCGTTCGCCTTTGGAATCTTCGGACCAAGCACAAAATTCGGATCCTTGATGCCAAAGTTATAGACCGGCTCAAAGGTCAGGGCGTTCGGCATGCTGCTTGGGCGTTGACCGGCGGCGATGACGTCTTCGCGTGCCAGCACCGACTTGCGGGTCGGGGTGCCGCCAAGGCCTTTCAGAACTTCGTACTGGTTGTCAGCCGAGGTTGACCACTGCGCAAAGATATAGGCCGCGCGCTGCAATTCCTCGCTGGCATTTGCGCTGATCGAAATCCCGCCGATGCCGCAATTCGTGCCGTTGACAGCCTCGCCGCCGTTCTTGATCCACTCTGGCGCGCCTTTGGGGCAGGGCGCGTATCCGGTTTTGCCACCGGCAGCCAGAGACGTGCCCTCATCTTCGATCGAAGCCGCAAATTCGTGGTATTGCACCTGCATGGCGATGTTGCCAGACTGATAGACGGTATTCAGCTCCAGCGTTCCGTTCGCCAGGTTGTCAGGGTGCGATACGTCGGCCAGTGCCTTGAACTTTTCAAGGATCAACACCGATTGCTCGTCGCCCCAATTGGTCGCACCGGGGGTTTTCGATCCCAGCTTGTCGTCAATTGCATAGTCGATCCAGCGTCCGTTGGCAAAGCACATGCGCTGGATATCCAGCTGCGTGGTCCATGCAAACGACCCCTGATGCTGGGCATAGCCATAAGGCACGTCCTTGCCAGCCTCTTTGGCCTTTTTGAAGAAGGTCGCAAAATCGAGGACATTCTGCCATGTCGTGTCGTTGGTATATTCCAGACGATAGCCGTATTCGGCCTCGAAGTCCTTGGTATTCGCTTCGAATATGTCCTTGCGATAGAAAGTGCAGGCAATCGCTGCGTCATAGGGCAATGCCATCACACGGCTGCCGTCATAGAACCGGCCACAGGCGGTCAGGAAGTTGTCGAACCACACGTCGTCGCCATAGCCTTCGGGGTCTTGCGGCAGTGTCTCATCCCCGAACATCGGCGTCATGTCGGCGTAGAAATCCGCAAATGGCGCTCCGATGACCTTGTCTTGCGAATACTGCAGCACATAATCCGCCGTGCCCGAGCGCAAATCGATGCCGGCCTTTTGCTGAACAACTGGCAGATCATCGGTCAGAATCTCGACCGTGATCCCCGTCAGGTCAAAGAACGCCGTCAGTTTTTCGCGGATTGCAAAAGATGGCGGTGTGTTTTCTGACAAGAACACCAGCTTTGATCCGGCGAACTGTTTCCATTTGGCGTCATCTGACGACTGCGCGGACACGCGCGACGCCATGATGGTGGAGTTCAGGCCGATGGCCAGAGACCCTGTCCCCAGCATGGATGCGCCTGCGCCCCCGAGTTCAAGAAATTTGCGGCGGCTGATACGGGAATGTATCGCCTTTTTTGGCGTGTAGAACATGAATTCCTCCCTCTTCGGGCAGCAGACAAGCCCGCTCCCCTATCCTCCTTGGCGCGTTGTCAGGTCCCCTCCCTCCTCAGATCGGGGCGCTGATTCTTGCGTGTAAGCGTGAAACTATCTAACGTTGGCGTTTCCTGCAAATAATTTTCTCACAATCTTTTGCCGCGCGCGGTCTGATCGGCGGTCGGGTTTACATCATTGATCAATACGCATCACAAGATATTGGTAATAATCATATTTTTAATGGACACGCGCGAGAAAGAAATTTTCCCGCCTCTGGTCTTTGATCGCAATATTCCATGTGAAAACGCCTGAAATCCTGCATCGGCATCGTTGCCCGGGACAATCAGTCACATTCCTGGTGGCAGACGACTCTGCATCACACTGCTGCTGCGTTATGCGCATGACTGTCACATGCGTCTGCCCCGGCCCATCACAAGCCGGGGATAAAGTCATCCTTGCCACTGCACAAACTAAGTCGTGTGGCTGGTCTGCGGCAGCCCGAAAACCGGCGTGGCAATGCCTTCCATACGCGCTTTGAGTTGCAGCGACAGGAACTGCGAATAGTGCCGCGACTGGTGCAGATTGCCGCCGTGAAACCACAGCGCCTCTTGCTGCGTCGGTTTCCACATGTTGCGCAATTCGCCGACCCATGGTCCGGGATCCTTGGGCGTATCTGACCCCAGCCCCCAACACTTGCCCACCTTGTCGGCCACGTCACGCCCGATCAGGTCGGCCGCCCAGCCGTTCATCGACCCGTATCCGGTGGCATAGACGATCAGATCGGCGGTCAACAGGGTGCCATCCTCCAGCATCACACCGTCCGCAACGATTTCCCGGACATTGCCATGCGCCAGCTTTATCTTGCCATCGCTGATCAACTGGCTTGCGCCGACGTCGATATAATATCCCGACCCCCGCCGCAGGTATTTCATGAACAACCCGGACTCGTCGGTGCCGAAATCAAGCCAGAACCCGGCCTTTTCCAGCCCTGCGTAGAAGTCAGCATCCATTTCCTTCATCTTGTCGTAAAGCGGAATTTGAAAGCTGGGCAGGATTTTGTACGGCAGGCTTGCAAAGATCAGGTCGGCCTTTTCCGTGGTCATGCCCGACTGGACCGCCTGTTCCGAATATAGCCCGCCTAGACCCACATCCATCAGGGTGTCGGACCGCACGATATGGGTCGATGACCGCTGCACCATGGTCACGTCCACATCGTTTTCCCACAGCGCCGCGCAGATATCATGCGCCGAGTTGTTTGACCCGATCACCACCGCGCGCTTGCCGCGCCAGGCATCGGGGCCGGGATGCGCGGACGAATGGTGCTGATCGCCCTTGAACGCGTCCATTCCCGGATAAGTCGGCAGATTGGGCTTGGCCGACATGCCGGTCGCCAGCACCAGTTGCTTCGGCCGCAGGGTCACTTCGGCGCCGTCACGGTCCACAACAACCGTCCACTCTCCCGTGCCCTCGTCATAACTGGCCGATTTGCAAATGGAACGGGACCAGTAGTTCAGCTCCATCACCTTGGTATACATCTCAAGCCAGTCGCCGATCTTGTCCTTGGGCGCAAAAACCGGCCAGGTGTCCGGAAACTTGATGTAGGGCAAATGGTCGTACCAGACGGGGTCGTGCAGACACAGCGACTTGTAGCGGTTGCGCCAACTGTCACCGGGCTTGTCGTTCTTTTCCAGAATGATCGCCGGCACCCCCAGCTGACGCAGACGCGCCCCAAGCGCTATGCCGCCCTGACCGCCGCCAATGATCACGACATAGGGCTGTTCGGTGTAGCCAAGTTCGCGCGCCTCGGTCTCGCGACCTTCCTTCCAGGTGGGGCGGTGTTTGTCGGCACCGTGCTTTGCCCCGACTGGCCGGTTGAAGCCCTTGCCTTCCTCGTGCCCCTTCAATTCGGCCATCGTGGTCAGCAGGGTCCAGATTTTGCCGTTTACCAATCGGACCAGACCGATGCCGCGCGCAACTGCGGTTTCGAACTCGATCCAGGCGGTCGTGACGCCCGCGTCCTCGGTTGCGGTTTCACCGTCTGCAATCTTCCAGCCAGCCGGCTCGGCCATTGCAAGTTGCGCGCCCAGCATATCGGCGATCTGCGCCTTGCCCTCGCAGGTATGAAGGTTCCAGGTGAAGGTCACCAGATCGCGCCAATAGCAGTCGTCCTGAAAACACGACACGGCCCCAGCGATGTCGCCGCGCGACAAAGCTGCGCCGAAAATCTGCAGAACAGCACTTGCCGCATCATTTGCGTGGGTATCCAGCAATTCGACCTCCCTTTAGAATCAAGATGGTCAAACTCAACGCATCGCACACAGTTTGTAAACTTTTTTCACAGCTTACCGGCTTTCATGGGTGACCTATAATCGGCCAGAGGTTGCAGCCAGTTCGGGTAAGGCAGTGGGCGGCGACCGGCCGCATTACGTCCGGCGTCCGACCGCCAGCATGATACGCCCGCGCACGGTGTGGACC
>JAYSQA010000208.1:0-2815 GCA_043721775.1 Rhodobacterales bacterium | reverse complement strand
AGGCTCAGAACTCATTGATCCGCCTGTTTCCGGCCTGTTCCACTGTTTCACTTGCGACATCTGAGGCCAGTCGCATGGGTGATCTGTTGTGGCTGACCGACGCACAAATGGAGCGGTTGAAGCCGTTCTTTCCGCTGTCTCACGGGGTTCCACGAGTGGACGACAGACGGGTGTTGAGCGGCATTATTTTCTTCAATCGCAATGGGTTGCGGTTGCGGGATGCTCCTGCGGTCCATGGTCCCCACAAGGCCCTGTACAGCCGTTGGTATCGCTGGAGCCAGATGGGGGTATTCGCCAGAAACCTTCTGGAATTGGTCAGGCAGGACGTTGAGACCGAAATGATCATGATCGGCGCGACGCATCTCAAGGCGCACCGCACCGCGTCGAGTCTGCGGGAAACAGGGGCGCAGTCGGCTGATCGGGTTGACGAAAGGCGGGCGAAACTCCACGCTGCATGCGGTTTGTGACAGCAAGGGCCGGCCGGTCCAGATGTATCCGAGCGCACGGCAGACCAGCGACTACACGGGTGCTGCGGGCTTGGTGTCGGCCATGCCACGGGCAAAAGTCTTGCTGGCGGATCGGGGCTGCGATGCCGACTTGTTCCGTAACGCATGGATATATAATGGGATTACCCCCTGCATTCCGTCAAGGAAGAACCGGAAGGTTCAGATCGGGCACGACGCCACCCTCGATAAGAAGCGTCACAGGATCGAGAACATGTTCGGACGCCCGAAGGATTGGCGAAGGGTTGCCACGCGCTTTGACCGGCGCGCCGACATCTTCCTGTCCGCCGGCGCCCTCGCCGCGATCGTAATGTTCTGGCAGTGAGTCCTGAGCCTGGAACAAAGCCGCGATGCCCATCTGGGGGCCCGCATATCGAGTCTGAAGGCCAAGGACGAAGCAAGAGGTGCATGATCAACACGACGGCGCGGTGTGCAGCGAAGATTTCTACGCTTCGCACTTGCTGCTATGTGCAGCATGGCTTTAAATGATGCCCATGATCCCGCCGCCCATCATCTCCCACTCCCGCGCCGCGCAGGTGGCTTATCAGGACCTGTTGCGCCTGCATCTCGACGAAGCTGCCTCCGACCTTCTCGGCAGCATCGAAGAGCGCCAGCGCAACGGGCGCAGCTATTTTTATGACCGGTTCCGCATCGGCACCGAGATGAAGAGCCGCTACCTCGGCGAGGGCACCCCGGAGTTGAGGGCGCGGCTGACAAAAGCAGCGGACCTGAAGGCCACTTCGGAAGCGAGACGCCAGACCATGGCGCGCCTGGCACGGGTCCTGCGCGCTGAGGGCTTCATGGCGACGGACCGCGACACGGGCTCATTGCTGACTGCCTTTTCTCGCGCCGGCGTCTTCCGGCTGGGTGGAACCTTGGTCGGGACAGCGGCCTATGCGCTCTATCAAGGTGAGCTTGGGGTGCGCTTTGACGCTGAAGAGCTTGCGCAGACCGGCGATATCGACTTCGCCAGCTTCGAGCGGCTGTCGGTCGCTCTGGGTGACCAGGTCGAGGACAATCCTGGCAACATCTTGAAGTCCCTGAAGTTCGATCCGGTTCCGGGTGTTGCCGACAGGCAAGTCTGGAAATGGCGCCAGAACCGCGGCGAGGCGATGGTGGAATTCCTGACCCCGGCCGTCGGCGAGGAAACCGTCAAACCGCTGCGCGCCCTCGGCGTCAGCGCGCAGGCGCTGAACTATCTGAACTATCTGATCGCCGAGCCCATTCCCGGCCTCGCGCTCTACCGCTCAGGCGTCCTGGTGCAGATCCCCCGTCCAGAAAGGTTCGCCATCCACAAGCTGATCGTCGCGGACCGTCGGCAGGGTGGACCCGACCAGTCCAAGTCACGCAAAGACCGCGCCCAGGCTGCCTTCCTGATCCGGATCCTGGCAGACGACCGGCCCGACGATCTGCGTGAAGCCTACGAAGACGCCCAGTCCCGCGGCCCACGCTGGCGGGAGCGGCTGGACTCTACGTTGTCGCGGATGCCGGAAACGACAGACCTTCTGCGCCGATCCAGCTGACATTCACTGTGCTGCGCGAAAGAGAGGTCTGCCCGCCGCCAACGAAACCAAGTGAGCCCGCAGGGACCCGGAGCGCGCCAGCAAGACGGTGCATTGCGAGGCCTGGAGCGAAATGATACACTTGTCTGGCGGTCTTCCTATCGAGTCTGGCGAGACCAATGGAGTTGACCGCATTTCTTTCGACTTCACGGTTCTCGTCGCGGTTGCGGCAAACGGATGGCAACCCAAGATTGTCCCATGGTGTTTCGATCAAAGTGCCGTTAGCGTTCGGGAAATACTTTCCCGCGCGGCATCATGTTCGACCGTTTGAAATCGGTGTTCCGGTCTGATGATTTCGTTCCGACATCGGCCATCTTCCCCAGTATCGTCTCTGACAAGATCGCAACGGAACTGCGGCTGGAAGAGCAAGGCACAACGCGCGGCAAAGCGAACCAGTCACCCGCCGATGCCAAGGATTTCGACCACATCGAGACCGGGATCATCGAGCGGATCGAGGAAGTGCGCCGAAAGGGTATTGAGAATTTCGAGACGAACCGGAGGGTCTATGACGAACGCCTCGCCCGCGCTGGATCGGCGACCAAGGAGGTCGAGATCGCCGCAGGCACGGCCAAGGGCGACTTCGGACAGCAGGTGCAGGTCTGGCATTCTGCTATTGAGGGTCGGCGCGAGCGGCTGTCGGACACGTTCAAATGGCGTCCTGGAACCCTCCGTGCCAACAAGAGTGAGACATTCTACTGTCTGAAGTTTACACTCGGGGGCGCAGGAGAACGGTCTGATGGTACTGCCCGA
>JAYSQA010000207.1:0-8228 GCA_043721775.1 Rhodobacterales bacterium | reverse complement strand
CACAGGGGGTCTGGGGGGTGTGAAACCCCCCAGGCGGGGGGTCTGGGGGGCTGCGCAAGCCCCCCAGCCGGGTCCGCAGAGCGCTATCGTGTCAGCCTTGCGTTGCGCGGTAGGCTGAATGGCAGGCACCACAGGCTTTGCCCAGCGCAGTGATGCCGGTTTTCAGGCTGTCGGGATTGGTGGCGGCGGCGGTCTTCAACGCTTCGGCTGCGCTATTCAGATCGCCCAGCTTGGCCAGAAAATCAGCCGGCGTGGCCCACAGATCGGCCTTGGCGTAACTGTCCGCCGACTTGCCCGCTTCCGAACCTGCCGGGAACTGGTCAAGGCTGATCACCGAGGCAATCGCCGCCACATTGGCCGCAGCCCTGGCCGCTGCGGCCGCGTCATAAGGTGCGTCGCCCTTGACCATGGCACCCATCTTGCCGACATCCGCCGCCATCTGCATCATCAACCCATGACGGGTTTCAACGATGTCGGCGAAAGGGTCTGCGGTTTCCGCCCAGACGGTCACACCGGCCAGGACCAAAGCACTGGTCAGCCCGAAAAGTTTCAATTTGTTCATAAGGTTCTCCATGTTTCGACCGCTGCCCCGCTCGGGTTCGGTCGCCGTCCCGCAAGCCCTGTCCCGCAAGCCATGCTTGATAGGCAGATGAAGCGCGGATTGATGAACATTCCATGAGCAACCCGGGGTAATTTTCCCATCTGCAACTGCGGTTTACCCGGTTGCAGGCGGAATGCCGCCGTGGTTGGCCCCGAGTGGCAGGGCGATGCGCGGAACCCCGCAGGTCAGGCAGGCGGCGTGAAGGGTTGCAGGCACGCGGCGAAGACCGGCAGCGATTCGCAGGCTTCGGCGTGGCGGTGCAGGGCAGGACAGGCGGCCATCTCTACCCAGCCGCCGTGCGCCTCTGTGACAAACCGCAGCGCGCAGGCGACCGCAATATCGGCATGTCCGATCCGGTCGCCAAACCACCAGGGCCCGGGCCGCACCCTACGGTCATCCTCCAGCGCTGCCAGAACAGATCCTATCTGATGGGCGCAGCGCGCCTCCCAGACCGCCGAGGTCTGTTGGTGCATCGCCCGTTCGTAAAACAGGCTGACCGCCTTGTCGGCCAGGCCGGTGCCCAGACTGGCCACTTTCAGCGCGCGGTGCCGGTCAGGCTCGGCCCGGGGAAACATCGGCTCTGGCACCAGACTGTCCAGATGGTCAAGAATCATGTGGCTGTCGATCAGCGCAAAGCCGTCGTTCAGCACCAGTGTTGGCACCCGAATCAAAGGGTTCACCGCCTGGACCGCGTCAGCAGCGGCAAAAACTGACCATGGCCGGTGTTCAAAGGGCAAAGCATAAAGCCGCAGGGCAATAGCCACGCGGCGGACAAAGGGGCTGTCATTTTGGCCGATCAGGATCATGGGGCAGCGTCCAAAAGAAAACGGCGATCCGGCATGTTGTGCCAGATCGCCGGATGAATGGCCACCCAAGGGTACAGCCTCTTACTTCACCGCAGGCACGGCCCTGAGGTAAGCCACAATGGCCTTCACATCGCTTTCGGGCAGGTGGCCCATGTTGTCGACGACATGCGCCATGGCACCCCCGGCAAAGTCGAAATCGGGCGTGGCACCGGTGGTCAGGTAGGTGAAGATATCCTTGTCCGACCAATCAAGCTTGCCGCTGGTGATGTTCGGGACCTTCGACTTGCCGTCATCAATCACCGACCCGCCAAGCCAGGCCGCCTTGTTCAGGCCGCCCATCGCGTTGCGCGGCGTGTGGCATTCGCCGCAATGGGCCAGCGCCTCGGCGATGTAGCGGCCGCGCTTGACCTCGTCCGTCATGTCTCCGGTCAGCACATAGCCGGTGCCGCCAAACAACAGCTTCCAGACGCCCAGACTGCGGCGGATGTTGAACGGAAATCCCACGTCATGCGGCTTGTTCGGCGTGGCCGAGACGGGCAGGCCGTCAAGGAAGGCCTTCAGGTCCACCAGATCCTGCGGCTCCATCTTGGCATAGGCCACGTAAGGCATCGCGGGGTATTCATGCGCGCCCTCCGGCGTCACGCCATCCCGGATCGCATGAGAGAAGGTCGCGATCGACCAGCCGCCAATGCCTGCGGTGGGATCGGGCGAGATGTTGGGCGCGTAGAAGGTGCCAAACGCCGTGGGGAAAGCCTGGCCGCCCGCCAGCACCAGTTGATCCGCCCCCTTGGCCCCCGCCACCATATGGCACGACTCGCACCCCGAGGCCCAGAACACCGTCTCGCCATGGGCCTTGTCGCCCACAAGTTTTTCCAGGTCAGCCGTCGGGCGCGTCACCGGCGCAGTCAGAAACCATCCAGCAGCGCTGGCGATGACCGCCAGGGCAACAAGAATTCGAAGAATGCGGCCCATGCGGTGCTCCTGCAACGTGTACCCGGTCCAGACCATGAAAGCCCAGGCCCGACAAGCACTTCGGCGGCATTGTAATCTGAAAGTGCAGACAAAAGCCGCTTTCCAAACCAGAGTTATAGACGCGAATTCGTGCCACAGGACCGCCGCCTAAGGCTTGGGCAGCCGCAGCCGCCCATTGTTGACGCGCAGCCAGTCTGGCCAGCCCCAAACATGCTCGACCCCGACCAGAATCAGGGCAAGCGCCGCAGCCACCACCATGAAGCACACCTGCCGGTTTGACGGCGGATGCCGCAGCCAAAGCGCCATCCGCAAAAGCCAGCCCATATTCATCTATTCGGAAAACCGCACTTTGCCGATGTAAGGCAGGTTGCGATTCCTTTGCGCAAAGTCGATGCCGTAGCCCACGACGAATTCATCGGGGATGTTGAACCCGGTCCAGGTGGCCTTGATGTCAACCTCACGGCGGCTTGGTTTGTCTAACAGCGCACAAATCGCCAGCTTGCGCGGCTCGCGCGCTTCCAGCAGCTTGCGGACATGGTGCAGGGTATAGCCGGTATCAACGATGTCTTCGACAACCAGCACATCCTTGCCGGCAATCTCGCCCCGGATGTCTTTCAGGATACGCACCTCGCGGCTGGAATGGGTGCTGTCACCGTAAGACGAGGCTTCAAGAAAATCCACTTCGACCGGCAGGCCGATTTCGCGCACCAGATCGGCGATGAACACGAACGATCCGCGCAACAGGCCCACGACCACCAGCTTGTCGGTGCCCTTGAAATGCTGGGTGATTTCGGTCGCCAGTTCCTCGACCCGGGCGGCGATTGCCTTGGCGCTGATCATCTGGTCGATGACATAGGGACGTTCCGGCATGGGGCCTCCTGACTGTGGGCAGAACTTGGGGAAGGGCAGAATTGGGCTGTGGGCAGAACCTGGTCGGGTGGCATGGCACGGAACCGTATTTCGCTTTTCCACGTAACACACTCGCGCTACTTCAAAAGCAGGGGCAGGCGGCTTGCAAGGCCCAAAGCCGCGCCAATGTGACGGAAAAGTTGGATGACACGCCACCACGAAGAGAAAATCCTGCCCCATAGCGCTGTTCAGATGTTCGATCTGGTGGCCGACGTGGCGCGCTACCCCGAATTCCTGCCCTGGACCGCCGCTGCCCGCATCCGGTCGCGCACGCCGGTTGCGGGCGGCCCGACCGGAGCAGAAGTGATGGAGGCCGATCTGGTGATCTCGTTCAAACTGTTCCGCGAAAAGTTCGGCTCGCGCGTCACCCTGTTGCCGGGCGAGCGTCGGATATTGACCGAATACATCGACGGCCCTTTTCGCCACCTGAAATCGGTGTGGAGCTTTGCCGATGCGCCCGGCACCACTGGCCATGCAGCCTGCAAGGTGGTGTTCGACGTCGATTTCGAATTCCGCAACGCGATTTTGTCAGCCGTGATAGGCTTGGTGTTCAACGAGGCGATGACCCGCGTGGTGCGCGCCTTCGAGGCGCGGGCCAAGGTGCTGTATGGTGGCTAAGGTCGCAGCCTGCCCACCGGACCTGTGCTTGCGGCGAAACGTGCGGCGGGTTAGCGTGACCTTCTGTCCAGTCTTGCCGCGTCACCGTGTTTGAGGCAATTGGTGTTTGAAGCAACCGGTGTTTGAGGCAGTTGGTGTTTGATGCAATTGGTGGGCCCAAGGGCAAGACACTTGCAGGGGTAGTGATGTACGATTTGATCGTCCTTGGCGCATCTAATGAAATCTTGCTGGATGGCTATGTCGTCCACATGTCGCAGGCGCGGGCCAAATCGGTGATCAACCTGTCGTTGGGGGCCTGCGGGTCAAGTGCCGGGGTTTACCGCTGGCTTGGGGCGCAGGACGTGCAGGCGCCGGTTGCCTTGCTTAGCTACGAAATCAACGAGTTCGCCACCATGTACACCGGGCTGCGCAGCGATGATGATATTGCGCGCAACTGGCGTTGGCTGGTGAATGACCTGCGCAACCGTGGCATTGTGCCGGTCTTGCTGATCTTGCCGCGCGCCATCAGCGGGCGGCTTGTGGCCATCGCCGCCCGCGACCTGCAACGCAAGATTGCCGCTGATCTTGACATCCATTTCCTCGATCTGACCGACAGCTTTCTGACCCTTCAGGACGAAGGCTACGGCTTTGGCGATTTCCTGAAAGACAATTCCCATATCAACGCCCGGGTTTCTGTGGTGATAGGCGACCTTGTCTTGGCCTGCTGCGCCGAGTTGACAGGGCAAGCCCGTGTGACGACCGCTATCAAAAGCACGCAGGCCCGGATGCGCCGGGTCAAACCGCAGTCTTTGGCCGCGACCCCCACCCTGACCCCGTACAAGACCCGTCTGATGGAAAGCGAATTTCTGACCCTGACCCCCGACAACCCGGCCACCTTGTCACTTGCCGATGACGAAGCGATCTTTGCCGTTGGCCTGAACAAGGGCGTGGTCGGCGGCATAGTCGAGTTTCGCGGTGATCTGGTGGTGACCAAAGACCTTTCCTTCCTTGTCGCCTTTGAAAAGCGCGGCAATCCGCAGTTTATCATCGCCGATATCAGGGACCAGATCGGCCCTGCGGATGGGTTGGTGGCACTGGCGGTCGTCGGCAAGGATGCGGCGGTGACGGAACCCACTTTGCACAAGACCCGGCACTGGGACGGCGGCTACGGCGTTGTGGAACTGGATTTCGCCATCGTCTCATCAAGATCCGAGCATGTCGTGGCTTACGACTACCAGCAACCAGACCATCCGCGCGATTTGCTGTCACCCCGCCATGCGGCGCAGGTGCTGGCAGATTTGCGCGCCGGCGTTGACGCGGCAAAACGAACCGATCTGACTGCGCCGACTTAGCCAGCCGCCCTGCACGGCGATCTGACCGCGCCGTCTTGGCCATTTGCCCTGTGCCGCGATCTGAACATGCCGTCTTGGCCCGCTGCCCTGCGCGCGGCGAATGTCTAGTCCCGCGCGACCGACTGCGCCAGCAAACCCAAGGCGTGATCGCAGGCCGCTTGCCGCACCTGCGCCCGGCCCAAAGCGCCAAACTCCACCGTTTCAACGCGCGTCAGCATGCCATGCCGCGCAAGGCCAAAACAGACCCGGCCCTCGGGCTTGAAATCTGATCCGCCGGGCCCTGCGATGCCGGTGACCGACACCGCCAGTGTCGCACCTGACCGGGCCAAAGCGCCCTCGGCCATCTCGCCGGCCACCTCTTGCGATACCGCGCCATAATGCGCCAAAGTCACCGGGCTGACCCCCAGCATCTCGACCTTGGCGGCGTTGGAATAGGTGACAAAGCCGCGCTCGAACACGTCCGACGATCCGGCGATGTCGGTCAGCGCCACCGCCACCATGCCGCCGGTACAGCTTTCGGCGGTGGCGATCTTCAGGCCCCAATAGCGGGCGGCTTGCAGGATATCTGCTGGGGTTGCTGTGGAAATCGCGGCGGTAAGTGCTGTGGTAAGTGCTGTGGTAAGTGCTGTGGGAAGTGCTGTGGGAAGTGCTGTGGGGGTCGCTTTGTCGCTCATCCATGCCTCAGCAGGATCAGGGGGATGTGATAGGCCGCCGCCAGCAGAACCGTGACGATCCCGGCGAACAGCCCGGCCCACAGGTCATCCAGCATCACCCCCGCCGCATCGCGCCGTGCGTCGGCCCGGCCAATCACCCAAGGCTTCCAGATGTCGAACAGCCGGAACAGCGCAAACGGAAACACCCATGCGGGCCACGGCAACCAGCCGCCATTGGCAGCCAAAGCGGCCTGTGCCGCCGGCGCGAAGTAGAACCCCGCCGCCGGAAACAGCAGCGTCAGCCATTGCCCCGCCACCTCGTCAATCACCACTTCTGACGGGTCCTCGCCGGGTTTCAGTTCGGCAGCGCAGGCCCAGAAGCCCAAGGCCGTCACCGCCAAAGTCGCCAGCACCAGCACGGGAAATCCCGCGAAATGCAGGATCAGCATGCCAAGGATCAGCGCCACCAAAGACCCCCACGTGCCCGGTGCAGGCCGGAGCAGCCCCGCCCCAAAGAAAATCACCAGCGCTCTGGAAAGTGGTGCCCGCATCATTCTGCCACCAGCACAGCCGAGGCTATCGCGGCGATGCCTTCCTCGCGCCCGGTAAACCCCAGGCGTTCCGAGGTGGTGGCCTTGACGCTGACCCGGCCCACTGCAATCCCCATGATATCAGCCAGAACCCCCCGCATCGCCACGGCATGCGGGCCGATCTTTGGCCGCTCGCAGATCAGCGTCACATCGGCGCTGGTGATGGTAAAGCCACGCAAGCGGGCAAGATCGGCTGCGTGTTGCAGGAATATCCGGCTGGCCGCCCCCTTCCACTGCGGGTCAGAGGGCGGGAAATGCTGGCCGATATCACCCTCTGCCATGGCGCCATAAATGGCATCGGTCAGCGCATGCATGCCCACGTCAGCGTCCGAGTGTCCCAGCAGCGCGCGGCCATGCGGCACCTTGATCCCGCAAAGCCAGACGCCATCGCCCGCGCAAAAGGCATGCACGTCAAAGCCATTTCCCATCCGCACGTCCATCTGCAATCCCTTCTTTTGTTGTACCTCAAGCCGTTGGCTTGCCTGAAGCGAGCTGTCCGCCGCATGAAACCTGGCCGCCTCATCCAGACTGGCCGCCTCATCCAGACTGGCCGCTTCATCCAGACTTGCGACCTCCACCAGACTGGCCGTCGCATGAACCTTGGCCCGGTCAACCAGACGGGCTGCTTCAAGCAATCTGGCTGCCCGGGCGAAATCGCCGGGGAAGGTCACCTTCAGGTTATCTTCGTCACCCTCGACCATCACCACGTCAAGACCCGCAGCCCGCGCCACCTCGACGTCATCCGCCGCTTCACCGGCAAAGGCGCGGTGCGCGGCGAGGATCGGCGCGTATAAAAACCCCTGCGGCGTTTGCGCCCGGTACAGGCCCGACCGATCCCGCGCGCCCGTCACCAGGCCCGCAGCCCCGGTCCACAAGGCATCCGTCACCGCCACCGCAGGAGCAGCCCCGACCGCCCCCTTCAGCGCCGCCAGAACCCGCCCGATCACTGCGCAAGAAACCACGGGCCGCGCCCCGTCATGGATCAGAACCCGGATCACACCTTGGCCCACCAGCGCCTCCAGCGCGTTGCGGACCGATGCCGCCCGGCTGGCCCCGCCCAAGACCACCAGCGCATCGCCCGCCACCTCTGCCGCCCGTGCCGCATCGTCCGGATGAATGACCAGAACCCGCCGCATCCCCGCAAACGAGGCCAGGGTATGCGCCACCACCGGACGCCCGGCCAACATCTGCCACTGCTTGGGAATATCCCCCCCGGCCCGCGTCCCGCGCCCGGCGGCCACAACAATCGCGGCTGTGGTCCCGTCTGCTATCCCATCTGTGACCCCATCCGTGATCCCATCCGTGATCCCATCCGTGATCCCATCTGTGATAGCGGCTCTTGTCATCGCACCTGCCCTTTTGCCCAAGCGTAAAGGATAATCCCGGCCAAGGGAATTCGTCCAACCGGCTGTATCACCGCTTCACACGGGCTCAAACAGAACATGACGGGTCTGGACAAGGGCTTTGCGGGGGGCGCCTGCCCAACCTTGATGCAGCAAACCGCCCTCAGCATCGCTATTCCGCTGACTGCCGCGACCCTTCGCCTAATAATTAAGCAATGCCCTAATTTCAGGCAGAAAAATGCCCGCAACCCTTTGTGATTCCGCCCCATGCGGCCTACCTACAACCTATGGACAAAGGACCCCTCGTGCGCAGCGCCCCACTTTCCCTGACCCCGCCCGTCATCCTCGCCCCGATGGCGGGTATCACAGACCTGCCGTGGCGGCGGGTGGTGGCGGGGTTTGGCG
>JAYSQA010000206.1:0-2824 GCA_043721775.1 Rhodobacterales bacterium | reverse complement strand
CTGGCAGGGTCCACCTATCGCCACGAATTGCAGGCCGATATCGAACCGTTCAAGGCGCTGCTGTTGGGCCTGTTCTTCATGACCGTGGGCGCCGGGATCAACCTTGGCCTGCTGTGGGGCAACCTCGGCATCACGCTGGCGCTGACGCTAGGGGGCGTCTTCATTTGAGGGATTCCTTCGTGGTTTGATTTCTGATTCAAGATCGAAAACGGAGGCGATCTTGAGCAGACGAACCCTGACGGAAGCCCAATGGGCGCGGATCGAACCGCTGGTGCCGGGCAAGAAAGGCGATCGCGGTCGGAGCGGGACGGACAACCGGCTTTTTGTCGATGCCTGCCTGTGGCTGGCCAGGGGAGCGACGCCGTGGCGCGACCTTCCGCCGGAACTCGGTCACTGGAAGTCGGTCTACACCCGGTTCCGGCGCTGGTCGCGGTCGGGCGTGTGGGACAGCCTTTTCAATGCGTTATGCAAGGACCCGGACTTCGAATACATTCTGATCGACGCGACGATCTCGAAGGTCCACGCCGACGCGACCTCTCAAAAGGGGGGCTTGAAGCTCACGCCATCGGCCGGTCCCGGGGCGGCCTGACCACCAAGATCCATGCGGCGGTCGATGCGCTCGGCCTGCCCATCCGGTTCCGGATCACGCCCGGGCATTGGGGCGACTGCCCGCAGGCCCGCGGGCTACTCGAAGGGATGCAGGGCGTCGGCCACGTCATCGCGGATGCCGGCTACGACGCGGATCACCTGCGCGACTTCATTGCCAACGAACTCGGGGCAACGGCGCAGATCAAGCAGAACCCGACGCGCAGCGGCTCCAAACTGATCGACTGGGCGCTCTACAAGGAACGCAACCTCGTCGAGCGCTTCTTCAACCGGATCAAACGTTTCCGCCGCATCGCCCTGCGCTGCGAAAAGACCGTCGCGTCCTTCCACGGCTTCGTCGCACTCGCATGTGCCATGGCATGGCTTGCCTAAATGAAGACGCCCCCTAATGTTCCTGAGCGAGTGTTCTGTTGCCTCACCTGATATGTTCCCCTGATCGCCGCGGGCTGGCTACCTGATCGAGGCCGGCAATGGAGTGCCGCTGACGCGCGGAGTCCCCATATAACGCAGCGCGTCAGCGGCACTCGGGTCGCCAGCGGTCGACTTGGAAGGGCCAAGCACCAGTGACTTTGCCATTTCGTGACGCCAGATTTTCACACGCCGCTGAACGGTCCTCAACAGCGACACTGGGTATTGGCCGGGATAGGCACCTTGGATTTCTTCGAGGAATTCGCGCCCGGTTCGGGATGGATCCTGCTCGAACAACAAACGGAGATCGGTTGTGACGGCCTCGAGGGGGTCCGGGACGGTTCTGTTGTGGATGACAGGTGGTTTGCGCTGTGACGTCGGTCTCACCTCGCCTTCCTTCCATGCATGGCGCAGCCCGTCCAGAAAGCGTTCGACGTCGACTTTCGGGTCGGCATCCTGCTCTTGTGGACCTTCGTCGGCCATCATGGTTAAACGTGCCTGTGACTGGCGAATTTCGGCAAGCAGTGCGACCGGATCCAATGCGCTGAACTGGGCAGTGAGGTTTTCCTTGGTTGCCTGATCGATCTCGGGGCGCGCCAGAATGCGCTGATACGGGGTCAGCGGGGCGTGGTAACGTTTGGTGACCTGAGCGCCATCGCGTTGTTTCTCTTGCAACTTGAATGACGGCTGGAAGAAATTCACAAAGAGCCGCATGGTCTGATAGAACCGGCCCAGTTCGCGGGCGATGGCGACGCCGGCGTACCGGCGATACCCGACCATCCGTCGCACAATCGCCCCGTTCTTTTGTTCGACATGGGCCTGATCATTCTTCTGATAGGGGCGACACCGCGTGAACTCGACCTGTGACCCGGCACACCATGCCCTGATCGTTTCGTTCATGAAGACGGAATCGTTGTCCGTATCAAAGCCGCGCAGCGGAAAGGGCAGCAAGGTCCGCAACTGCGTCAAAACCTCGCCAAGCAGATGCTGTTCGCGAAACAGCAGAGGCGCGCACTCGGTCCAGCCGGTGGCGATATCGGTCATCACAAGGGTCTGGATGAAGCTGCCGCTGGAAGATGGGCCGCTATGCGCCACCAGATCGGCCTCCAGAAACCCCGGAACCGGGTCGTTCCAGTCGGCGTGCGTTCGGATCGGCACGCTTTTTCGGACGGCCGAGGCATGGGTGTTTCGCCGGCGCCCTCCACCGGAACTGACCGCGCGGACCGGGGCCAGAACCCGATCAATCGTGGCCGCGCTGATCCGCAAGAGGCGCGTCTTCACCTCTTCGTCCATGGCCAGATGGCCATGTCGCTCCATGGCAGGGATCAGCAAGGGAATCAGCGGCTTAAGCCGCTTGCCACAGATCCGGTCCGAAGCTTCCCAGAGCAGCACCAGGGCCTCTCGCACCGCAATATCATAGACCCGGCGTTCAGGACGTGGCTGCGACCGTTCCGCTACGTCCTCGCATCGCAACAACCGTTCCGCATGTTTGCGGTGATAGCCGGAGATCTCTGCGAACTCGGTCAGGATCCGGCCCTTTTCGGCGCGCGTCGAAGACCGGTATCTCGACGCCACGGTCTTCAGAAGTTCATCTCTCGTGCCCATGCTGATCCGCCTCATGCCCCACCCCCAGAACAAAATGCTCCGGGAACATTTCTAGTGAGGCAATGATCGGATCATCGGGAATAATTCTAGTGAGGCAATGCGCGAAGGATACGGTTGTCGCGTTTCGCGCACCAGAAGGATTTTCGCCCGACCCGCTGACGGATCTGCTGCGCCAGGGCGCGCGGGAGTTGATCGCGCAGGCGGT
>JAYSQA010000205.1:0-25696 GCA_043721775.1 Rhodobacterales bacterium | reverse complement strand
GCGCATCTCCAACACGCTGGAGGCGGACTTCTGCCTCAGGCGCTGAACGAGGCCATCCACAAATTTGGGCAGCCCGAGATCATGAATACCGACCAGGGCAGCCAGTTTACGTCCTTTGACTGGACCGACCGGCTGAAGCGGGCCAAGATCAAGATCCCCATGGACGGCAAAGCCCGATACTTGGACAACCCTCGGGCATTCCGTCGGACCAATGGCGGGAATGCCCTCGACATGTCACGTCTCTGGCGGTCCCTGAAGTATGAATGCGTCTATCTGCACGCCTGGGAAACCGGGTCTCAAGCCAAGGCCGGTGTCGGGCGCTGGATAACTTGCTACAACCACCGGCGGCCCCACGCCGACCATGGCGGTCAACCGCCCGCCGTGGTCTAATTCAACGCAATTGAAACGGATCAGCAGGTGCAGGCAGTAGCTTAAACCAGCCGGAATTCTGTCCAAAGACCGGGGAGTAGCTCAGATTGCGCCCCGGCTGATCCGGTAAACCCGGCTTTTGCCGTCTTCTTTGACGGAGGTCACTGTCAGCCCCAGTTTCTTGCCCAGCGCCCCCGACATGATCCCGCGCAAGCTGTGAGGCTGCCAGTCCGTGGCCGCGATCATCGCTGCCATTGTGGCACCTTTGGGCGCTTACAGCAGCGCGATCAGGAGAGCTTGTTTGGTGCTGGTGCGTTGCCTCGACGGCTTCGGCGTTGTTGTCTCGGCAGCATCCTTGCGAGTGGCGGCAATCGCTTTGGCCACAGCGGGTTCGATCCCGATGGCAAGAAGCCTTGCATCAGTCACCACCAGCGTGGTGCCGTGGCCATCGCCGGTTTCACGCCAGAGCGGCTCACCGCGGCGCAGGTTGGCGTCGGCCTCATCAAGCCAGCCGCGTTCGACCATCTAGCCGGGCACCATCTTGGCGGCCGCGCCGACTTGCCGCTCGGGCAAGGGCAGGGCGAGGTTGCCCGGCCGACCGACGGCACGGGAAAGGATCAGGCTCTGGGTCTGTGATGGGGTGGTCATGCAGATCCAAGGCTATCACGTTTGGAAGCCCATGGTCGAAATACGAGAACATATCATGATCAAAAGGCGCGCCTCGTCGTGTTCGATGCCGGAATTCCATGCCAAAAGACTTCTACGCGACCACCCAGACCCAAACGCGATTTCCCTGCATGCTGCCCCAGTCATTTTTGGCGCGCTGGCCGCGTCGCCTTCCACGGGGACAAGCCCTGCCTCCAGAGCGGGGCGTGTGGTGCCTGGTGGTCGGCATCAGGCCAGGTGATCTCCCGGCTTGAAGGCTTTTTCGGTGATCTGGCGCAGGTTGCTGGCGGAACGGGTCAGGTTTCGGACAAGCACCTAGAGCGTGTCAAACAAAAGTGGATACCGGTTTTGTCGCCCGACACGCGTAAAATCAAAAGGTTAGAGATTGTCTGGCGATTCTGTCAGCGCCAGACAAGCACCTAGTAGATCTCTTCGGGATGGGTCTTGAAAAGCTCGTCGCTGAGGGCCTTCAGTCGCTCCGGCAGCAGGTGGATCTCAGCCTTGGCGGCGATGAAGGCGTCCATCGCCTCGTCGTTCGAGGCTGCGGCGCGGCGGGTGGTAATGGCTGGGTCTCCCGGGTGAGTTGCATCCCTCTGGGGCAATCAAATCTGCTGTGCCTCGAAGTGTAATCTACTGAATAGAAAGCAATAGCCGTACTTTAACCAGAACGGACAGGATGAGCGAGCGGGAGCATGCCGACCATTCCGGGCTGTCGCTCGGGGCAATCCAGAAGGCGCGCTGTCCGGTATCAATGCACCGCCGCATACATGATCTTTTGCTCGGTCGCCTCAGATGGCGTGAACTCTTCGACGATCCGGCCCTGACGCGCCACAAGGATGCGGTCGGACAGGTTAAGGATTTCGGGCAGATAGGACGAGATGACCATCACCGCCAGCCCCTCATCGGCAAGGCTTTGGATCAGCTGATGAATCTCGGCAATGGCACCCACATCGACGCCGCGGGTTGGTTCGTCAAAGATCACAAGGCGCGGCTTTTGCACCAGAGATTTCGCGATCACCACCTTTTGCTGATTGCCGCCCGACAGTTCGATCACCCGCGCATCGGCATTGATCGACTTGATGTTCAACTTGCCGCGCCAGACCTCGGCCAGAGTGGCCATTTCGCCATAGCTGACGATGGGTGGGCCACCGGCGGCCAGCCGACCCAGATGGAGGTTCTGAGCAATCGACATCTGTTCGAAGAAGCCTTCCAGCTTGCGGTCCTCGGTCACATAGACGATCCCGTCCTGCACCGCATGACGCGGCAGGCGGTAGGTGACGGGGCGGTCCATGAGACGCACCTCGCCGCCGTTGAAGAAATTGCGCTTCAGGACGCCGGCCACGATCTTGGCGGCCTCGGTTCGGCCCGACCCGATCAGGCCGAAAACCCCCGTCACCTGGCCCTCATAGACGGTGAACGAGGTGTTGCGCACCATGGCGCCCATCGACAGGTTCTGCACCGACAAGACCTTGGCTCCCGCCGGCCGAACCTTGCCCGCATGCCGCTGATAGAGCGCCCCCGACAGCGTGCGCCCGACCATGGCCTGAATGATCTTGTCGCGGTCAAAGGCGCGGGCCTGATCGGTGATCACCAATTCGCCATCGCGCAGAATGGTGATGCGATCGGCGATCATCAGCGCCTCTTCGATGGCATGGCTGATGAAGACGATCGCCACGCCATCCTGCTTCAGCCGTTGCACGAGCGCGAAGAAGTAGCGCTTTTCTTCCGGCGTCAGGGTCGCTGTCGGCTCATCAAAAATGATCAGCCGCGCCTTTTGCAGGACGGCGCGGGCGATCTCGACCATCTGTTTCTGGGCGGCTCCAAGGTTGGCCACCAAGGCGAGGGGATCAACGTTGAAATTCAGCCGTTGCAGGAATTGCTGGGCGGCAATCGTCAGGCCGCGCAGGCGGTTGTAGTATTTCTCGTTGCCCAGATAAAGGTTCTGCGCCACGGTCATCGAGGGGACCAGGCTGGTTTCCTGAAACACCATCGCCACGCCGCTCGCCAAAGCCTCGGAGGGCGAGCGGAAAGCCACCTCTTTTCCGTCGATCCTGACGCTGCCCGAACTAGCCCCGGTCACCCCGGCGATGATCTTGGACAGCGTCGATTTGCCCGCGCCATTCTCACCCAGAAGCGCGTGGATTTCGGCTGGCATGACAGTGAAATTCACGGCCTTGACGGCAGGCACGCCGCGATACTCCTTGGTGATCTGGGTCATTTCGACCAGAGGCGTGGTCATGGCCGCACCTCGGACAGCGACAGGATCGCGTGGCCACCCCGGCTGGCCACAAGAACCCGGTCACCCCAGTGCAAGGCCGAAGTGACGCCATGGAACCGACCGTCCGCGCGGCTGTGATAGCTGGCGATCGGCCGGAAACTGCGATCCAGCCGCACCAGCAGACCATAGGACCGGGTGGGCGCCCAAGGCTTTACGATGCCGTGGGTGCGGATAGCGCCGCCCTGCATGGGTTCGTTGAAATCCACCGCAGGCGAGAGCGTAGGGGCGATCCAGTGGTCAGGCTCCACCTCGTGCATCATGCGGGTGCGGTAGTCGTCTTCACGCAGCACCAGTTCAATGAGCTGGTTGCGCGGGGCAAAGACCGACAGCCACCAACCGTCCGGAGCGGGTGACAGGCGGCAGGGATAACCGGGAAGGTCAGTGATCAGGGGGGCGGCACCCGCTTGCGTCAGGCGGTGCTTCCAAGCCTCGACCACGACCATCTGCTCACCCGACATGGCGGCCCCGGCGGGCCAGGACAGGCCACCCGCCAGCTTCTGTACGGCGCCATCGGCCAGCGGCACCGACCAGACCTGGCCGCTGGCGCCGCCCTGCAATAGATCGCGCTTCCAGTCAGCGCCGGGGTTCTGGACCGAGCCGATGCAGACGAGCACGCGGCCCGCGCCTCCGGGGGTGATGGCGGTGATGCAGGGGTCACCGGTCTTGATGGTGCGGTCGGTCTCGCCCGACAGGATCAGGCTGCCATCGGCCAGTCCAATTGCCAAAGTCCCATCGGCCACCGCCATGGCCGTCACATCGGCAGCGCAGTGCCGCCATGCGGTTGTGGCCCCGGTGGTGGGGTCAAGCGTGTGGATGGTGGGACCGGAGGAGAACAGGACTTGGCCCCGGTACTGAACCAGATTGTCAGGGGCGGCGACACGCGCCACCACCACAGCCTCTTCCAACAGCGTGTTGGGCCTCAGCGCCCCGTCCATCGGCGGAACCGTCGGAGCATAGGCCCCACGCCCGCGAAACTTGTCGACGCGATTTGAGACCCAGCCCATCATGACTTGTCCCCCCAATACGCGCGGATCGCCGTCCACTCCGGGTCCGCGCCCGGGATCTTGTAGCGCCCGATCCGATTGTTGAAAATGCCGCCAAGGTACAGATAGCCCTTGTGTTCGCGGATCGAGGTTACCTGCGGGTGCCGCTCTCCCACGCCGTCCCACAGGGATTGGACGATCTTGCCCGACAGGTCGAACTTGATGACACCGCCCGTGTTCATGTTTGGGTAAAGCCATTCATCCCGCGCAATCTGCATCACCATATGGCGACGGAACTTCGGCATCTTTTGCGCCAGATCAAAGGCCGGCGCCCGCATTCCGATGATCCCGCACCAGAAATTGCCATCCGAGGCGAGGTTGATGTTGTCAGGATAGCCCGGCAGATCGGGGATCACCTCCTCCACCCGGCCTTTTTTCGGCCCGTCATAGTAATAGCGGCTGATCCGGCAGCCCCAGGTTTCGGCAAATAGGAAGGACTCTCCACCTGGCACCATGCAGATGCCATTGGGGAACTGGCGGCCCGACAGCACCGTCCTGGACGAGCCATGGCGTGGATCATAACAGATGATCCGGCCATTGCCGCGCCCCTCCAGTGCGTCGATGATCCAGTCGTGCATCTCATAGCGGATCGTCGCTTCGGAAAAGAAGACGCGGCCATCAGGGGCGATGTCCAGATCGTCGGCCAGCCGCATCCGGCTGTCATCGACGATGGACAGCCACGAGCGCGTGGTTTCGTCAGACAGCTTGATCACCTCACGCGCGCGGGTGACTTTATAAAGACCCATGCCCCCAACACAGACCAGAAGGCTGCCCTCGCGGTCAAAGGCCAGACCAAGGGTCGCGCCACCGATATGGACGAAAACCTCGCGCACCTTGTGATCGGGGGCCAGAAACCGGATGATGTCACCATCCCTGCTGCCACAGTAAAGGTTGCCCTCCTCGTCGAGGATGACATCCTCGGGCCCATCGACCTCGCCGACGCCGATCGGTTCGGCATCAGACAGAAGATCGTTGATCGCATAGGGAGTGGTCGGCTCACGGGTGACCTTTTGCAGGGGCGGCAGGGCGAAATAGGTGGGGGAAACATAAGATCGGGCAAGCAATTTCGCGCGGTTCTTCAGCCAACGCACGTCGATGGCCACGGCGACCAGCAGGATCAGGCCCAGAACCAGCGACGCCGCCCCCGACCGCAGCCCCATCCGGATCAACGAGTTGGTGATAATGACGACGATCACCACCCCCAGAACCGTCTTGAACACCGACCCGCGCCCGCCGCCAAGGCTGGTGCCGCCCAGCACCACAGCCGTCAGGATGGTGATTTCAAGCCCAAGCCCGGTATCATTGCCCAGACTGGCCAGACGTGCCGCATAGAAAACCCCCGCCGCCGCCGTCAAAACACCCGACAGGACATAAGTCAGACAGACGGTCCGCCGCACGTTGATCCCGGCGTTGTGTGCTGCGCGGCGCGATCCGCCCACCGCCAGAATATGCCAGCCCGTGCGCAGTCGCGTCAGGGTGAAATGTGCCAGAACCGCCAGCGCCAAGGCCGCAAGGAAGCTGGGTGCCACGCCGAAGATCGTCTTGAAGGCCAGAAAGTCCCAGATCGGGCTCTTGATCTGAACCGATGAAATCTGTTTCGAATAGGACAGCAGCAAGGTGTCCGTCACCGACCGTACGATGATCAGCATGACCAGCGTCGTCAGAAAGGCCCTGAGCCGCAGATAGCCGATCAGGATGCCGTTCACGAGGCCGATCAGCCCGCCCATCACCAGCACCAGCAGCGCTGCCAGCCACCACGGCAGGCCCACTACGCCGCCAAGCGCCAGAGTGGACAGGTTCGCCAGCGCAAAGACCGACCCCACCGACAAGTCGATCCCGCCCGCCATGACCACGATCGTCAGACCCAGCGCCACCAACAGATACTCGCCCGCCGTGCGCGTCATGCCGCTCATGCTGCCCGCAGTGAACATGTTCGGCATCAGGGCCCAGAACACGCCCAGCGAGATCAGCAGGAACAGAACCGGGATCGCGTTGTCGACCCAGTTCTTGGACAGAATCTCACCGACGATCTTGTCGGGAACAAGTTTGTAGCGCCAGCGGGTGAAGACGTCGCTTGCCATGCCGGTTTCCATTGGAGGGGGAAGATGCCGGGCGGGCTTGAACCCGCCCGGCAGGATCAGTGGCAGATTAGCCGCCAGTCTTGCCAATCTCGTCCAGGGTCCAGCATGACGAGGGCGTCATGTTTTCCTTGGTGATCCGTACCAGCGGACTGAGCAGGGCGAAGGGCGCTGATCCCGCGGGCAGTTTTGCCTGCAACAGCATCTTGATCGCATCATTCAGATCGCGCGCCTGACCCGCCACGTTATAGCTGTTGTAGACGGCGAACTCGCCCGATTCGACCTTGGCGCAACCGGCATCGCGACTGCCACCGCCCGAGGTTGCCAGAACGACCTTGCCTTGCAGACCCGCCTCACGGATCGCACCCGCCGTACCGGTGTCCGCCACGTCCCAGAAGCCCGCGATGCCGCAAAGGTCCGGGTTTTGCTGCAGAACGGTCGCGGTGATCGCGAAGGCCTTGGTGGCATCCCAATCGGCGGCCTGACTTGAAACGATCTTGATTTCCGGGTGCTTGGCGATCAGGTCATCAATGCCCTGCTTCATCAGAATGGACGCCGGAGCCGCCGTCGCCCCCTCGACCACCGCGATCTTGCCCGAGGTGCCGGCACCGCATTTGTCAACCAGGGCCTGCGCGGTCACCGTGCCGATCTTGTACCAGTCCGGCCCGATATAGGCATCCGACTTGGTGTCGACGCTTTGTTGCACCTGAATGACGGGAATGCCTGCCGCGGCGGCCTGCTGCACCAGACGGTTGTAGGATTGGTTGTCGTTGTTCTGAATGATCAGAAGATCAGGGTGTTCATCAATCAGCGAGGTGATGGCCTGAATGCCCGACTCCACGCTCCAGTTCGGATCGCGCACTATGATCTGGTAGCCAAGCTCGTCCGCCTGCCGCTGCATGCCCGCCAGCCAGCCCTGCGTCAGGTCAAAACCCATCGAGATCGGCACGAAGCCAACCTTCTTGCCCTTGAGCGCGTCATAATAGCCGGGCGCGACACTTTCTTGCGCCACGGCCAGTCCTGCTGTCGCCACCAGGACCGCGCAGAGCAGCCCTGTCGTGATCATCTTCTTGTAGTCCATCTGGTTTCCTCCCTAGATTAATTATCCGATTTTTTTGGGCATTTTCGCCCCCCCCCAAAGAAACGCTCACAGAGGGGTTAGATATCGCCTTGTTGCGCAGTCTGCTCATCGCGCGGGTTGATCACTGTATCGAGGACCAAGGCCAGCAGCAGGATCAGCGCCTTGATCACGTTCTGCGCCGTATAGGTCAGGTTCAGCATGGTCATGCCGTTCAGCATGATCCCGATCAGGAGCGTGCCGACCACCACGCTCAAGATGCCGCCGCGCCCGCCAGACAGCGAAATGCCGCCGAGCACGACCACCAGGATCACGTCATAAACCAGTGTCCCCGACACGATCCGCGTGTTCATGCTCGCCACCAGCATGGTCATCAAAAGCCCCGCCAAAAGGGCAATCAGCGCCGAAATGACATATTGCAGCACCATCATCACCCGGACCGGCACACCGGTCGTGCGGGCCGCGATCGGGTTGTCGCCCATCGCATAGACAAAGCGCCCATCGCGCAAGTAGCGCAGCCCCAGATGCGCCAGTGCCGCACAGCTCAGAAAGGCAATCACCGGCACCGGCACCCCGAAGGGCCGCGCCGTCACCAGATCGGAAAGCCAGCGCCAGCTTTCCGGTACGTGGTTCACGTCGGATTCGACCAGAAAGTACTTGCCGAACCCATAAACCGTCACCCCCATCGCCAGCGTGGCAAAGATCGCCGGAATCTCGACATAGGCCACCAGAATGCCGTTGATGATGCCGACCAGGATGCTGAACCCGATCGCCAGCGGCAGGGCCTGCGCAAGCGGGGCGCCTGCGTTCAACTGGACCAGCATCCAGGCAATCGCCACCGACATCGAGGCGACCATCGACAGATCAATCCCTCGGCCCAAAATCGTTATCGCCATGCCAAGACCAAGAATGCCCAGCACCGAAACGCTTTGCACCATCGACACGACATTGCCCGCAGACAGAAAGTCAGGGATCAGAACTGAGAATATGCCAAATACCACCACAGCAATGGCGAAAATGATATCTTCCTGACCAAAGCGACGGCGTCTGCTGCTGCCGGACATGCTGCTTGGCCCCTCCCCGGTCCAAATCACTTGACTGGCGCTCACATTCAGTGAAAGTGAGCGAGCGCTCGTTTTTTGTAGGCCCCCTTTTGGATTCTGTCAATTGCGCTAAATGGGTCAACCGAGGGAGAACCGCTTGCACGCCATCGCGACGACACAACTGCAACTGCGCCCACGTGAGTTGACCTCAGGCGTGCTGTGCGCCGTCATCTTCCGGCAGTTCAGCGCGACCATCCGTGTCCAGAAGGAGCATGTGGCTGTGCCCAATCTGGAAAAGATCATCCTTGCGGCGCTGGACATCTGCCGGCGCAAGGGATTCCACTCGACCACCACCCGCAATCTGGCCGAGGCCAGCGGCCTGAGCATGGGCGCGATCTACAACTATGTGGAAAGCAAAGAGACCCTGCTGCGCATGATCCTCGCCGGGGTCGGCTTTGCGGTTGAGAACGCCATCGCACCCTTCGACAAGGGCGAACAAGATGACCCTGTCCTGCGCCTGCACGGCCTGATCCGGCGGCACATCGAAGTCTCAGACATCCTGCAACGCTGGTTCGCCTTTGCCTTTCTGGAGATCAAGGCGTTCGACAAGGATGCCCGCGAGATGGTGCTTCAATCCGAAATGCGCAACGAAAAGCTTATGGCCGATGCGATTGCCGATGGCATTGCCCGCGGCATTTTCATTGATCTTCCGCCCCTGACGCTGGCAGGAATGATCATGCCCTTGTTGCAGGACTGGTACATCAAGCGTTGGAAATTTTATAAACGCGGTCTGACCGGTGCCGACTATGTCGAAGCCCTGACCGAGTTCGTCGACCGCGCCATCACCCGTCGGCCGTGACAGCTTTGACGCTGGAGTTTTCGCCCACTTAGGTTGTGGCCACGGCGAGCGAGATTGAGGAAAGCAACGCGATGGGATATATTGCTACCGGTCAGTATCATGTGGTAATCGGTAGTTCTTCCAAGGAAGCAAGATGTCAAAAGCGCGAAACAACCTCAAGGCCGCCTCTGTCTGGGATGAGGTGGCAGAACTGAAACGAGAGAAGATCCTGCAAAGCGCGGTCGATCTTTTCTACACGAACGGCTACCTGCCAACGACGATGGATGTCATCGCCGAAAGCATTGGAGCGACGAAACCCTTCGTCTACTATCATTTTGAAAACAAAGCCGAACTTCTGTCGGAAATTGCCCGGCGTACCATGCGGGAATGGCTGGGTGTGACGACGCAGGTGATCGAAAAATCGCTGCCTCCGACTGAAACCTTGTCCTTGGCCACGCGTCAATTCACCATGATCGTTCTGGACATGTACAAGCTGGTCTCGATCTACTTCCGTGAACAGTTGAACCTGCCCAAAGAAGTGGCCGCCGAAATCGCCGAGATGCGCCGTCAGATCGACACCCAGGTCCGCATGATCCTGTCAGAGGGAAAGAAGGCGGGCGTCTTTGAATTCGAAGATCTGGCCGTGGCCAGCCAAATGGTGACCGGGATGGTCAGTTTCGTCTTCGCTTGGTACCGCGAACCCTCGCGGCTGTCCAAAGAGGCGATTTGCGACCAGATGGTCTCGCATGTGCTGCGCTCTGTGGGCGCCAAACCGCAAGCCTGGTAACAGGCCTGCGGCAGCTGCGGGCCATGTTGGGAAGTTTGGCGATCACAACCTGATGCGAACCGTTTCGGATCAGCATGACGCGCAAGTTTCAACAGAGGGAGGTCTGCATGCTTACTGTTCACCATCTTGGCATCTCGCAATCCGAAAGGATCGTCTAGGCTTTGCGAGGAGCTTGAAATTCCCTATGATTATATCCGCTACGAGCGAACATCGATCAACCTGACGCCACACGCCTATCGTGCACTGCATCCCAGCGGCACCGCGCCCGTGATCACCGATGGCGACATGACGCTGGCGGAATCCGGCGCGATCATGGAATACATCATTGCCCGATATGGTCAGGGCCGCCTCGGCGTCAGGCCAGACAGCCCTGATTTTGCCGACTACCTGTACTGGATGCACTACGCCAATGGCTCATTGATGGCAGGCGGCTTCCTGACTTTTTGTCTGGGCGTATTGAAAGTCGACCCCGCCAACGAGACGGTGGCCGACCTGAACACCCGCTACAGCCGTGGCTTTGGCATGGTTGAACAGCGTCTGGCCGCGTCGCCCTATCTGGCGGGCCCAGAATTCACCGCCGCCGATATCATCATGCTGTTCCCGCTGACCACGATGCGGCTGTTCACGCCGATTGATCTGGCAGACTATCCCCACATCCGCGCCTACCTGCAACGCATCGGCGCACGTCCGGGCTTTCAGCGCATGATCGCCAAAACCGCCCCCGATCCGGCTCCGCCCCTCGTCTGAGGGCAGATCAAGGGCATCAGACCGACCTGAATATCTGTTTGATGCCCGCCTGTCCATTGCTCGGTGCAGTCGCGGTCACGGCAAGGTCGGATCAAGGATCAGCTTGCCGAAGACCTTGCGCTGCCGCAGCATCTCCTGCGCCCGTGAGACCTCGGCCAGGGAGAAGGTTTCCTGAACCACCTGCCGCAGGTTCCCCTGCCCGGCCATACGCATGACCTCCAGGAAATCGCGCCGCGTGCCACCGAAAGAGCCGATCAGGGTCTGTTCCTTGACGAACAGGTGCCAAAGGTTGAAGCCGACCTGAAAGCCTGAATGCCCGCCACAGGTCACCAGACGCCCGCCGCGCGCCAGAGCCTTGAGGCTGCCCGCCCAGGTCGCCTCACCGACGTGTTCAAAGACGATGTCCACCCCGCGACCGTGGGTTATGCGCCGCACTTGATCGGGCCAGGTCGGATCGTTGTGATCCACGGCGAAATCGGCCCCGACCTCCAGCGCGCGGCGCACCTTTTCCGCACCCCCGGCGGTGGCGATCACGCGGGCGCCAGCCGCCTTGGCAATCTGCATCCCCAGAACGCCAATACCCGAGCCCGCGGCGATGATCAGCACGTCCTCGCCCAGCACGACCTTCGCGCGGTCACGCAACATGTGCCACGCAGTCGGCCCGGTCACTGCCATCGCGGCGGCTTCGGCATAGTTCAGAGTCTCCGGCAGCTTCAGAAGCTGCCACGCAGGAGCAACGGCATATTCCGCGTATCCGCCTTCGGTCTGGACGCCGAAAACCCGGCTGTTGCGACACATGTTGGTCTCGCCCCGGACGCAGTTCTCGCAATGGCGGCAGGCGATGATCGGATCAACGACGACGCGCGTGCCAATCTCCCAGTCGATCACGCCGGTGCCCAGGACCACGATGTCACCGGCGACTTCGGTGCCGGAGATGTGGGGCAAAGGCACCTCCTGGGGGGTCTGGCCATCCTTGGTGAGCAGGTCCACCTGGTTGAGCCCGCAGGCCCGCACCCGGATCAGAACCTCGCCCGCGCCGGGAGATGGGATCGGCACGTCCGTGTCCAGCCGCAATTCGGTCTGACCGTCCCGGCCTTCGTGAAGCCGCGCCGCGCGCATGGTGCCGGATGCACGGGTCATTTGCGTCCCTCTTTCAGTAACTTGAGATAGGCTGCCTTCTTCGCTTTGAACTCTTCCGACTGGAAGGTCAGGCCATTGGCCACGGCCTCCATCCCCAACTGGCTGCGCAGATCGCTGCGTTCGCCGTTGCGCAAGATCAGCTTCATCATGCGCAAGGCATCCGAGCCCATCCCGCCAATCTGGGCGGCAAGCGCATCCATGCGCTCGGCCAGCGCCGCAGGATCATCCACCAGTTCGTTCACCAACCCCCAGACCAGCGCCGTTTCGGCATCGACCTTCTGTCCCAGCACCGCCATCTGCATCGCGCGCGAGGGGCCGATCACCCGCTGAGCCAACCAGCTGAGCCCGAAATCCTGAATGACGTCCAGCATCAGCGGCACCATCCAGAACCGGGCACCCCGGACGCTGACCCGCATGTCGCAGGCCATCGCAAGGCCGAGGCCCCCGCCGCCGCAGGCATGGCCATTGAGCGCCGCAATGGTCACGACATCTTGGTCGTAAAGTGCGATGATGACTCGGTGCTGTGCGTTCAAGAGCCTTGTGCCGGAAAAGACCGAGGGGTCGTCGACATTTTCCATGAAGAAAGGCGTATCCAGATCGACCCCTGCGGAAAACAACCGTCCCGCGCCTTGCAGGAACATAGCATTCATCCCTTCGCGCGCCCGAACCCGCTCCAGCGCGTCCAGCAGTTCCTCCAGCATCTCCGGGTTCAGCGCATTCAGCCGATCCGGCCTGTTCAAAGTCAGACGAGCGATCCGACCCTCGAATGCCAGCTTCAAAGTCGCGTAGTCAGGAACATCGCCTTGCGCCATTTGCATTCCCTGCTTTTATACCGATGAGAGTATTTTTATACTGATTAGTAGAATCATGTTTGGACCCCTTTCTGTCAAGCGGCAAATCAGGGATCGTCCCTCGCCAGATCTCCGGGCGAACCAAGTCTTGCCGTCATACGCCTTTGAAAGCCGCCGTCCGTTTCTCAAGGAACGCCGCCATCCCCTCTTGCTGATCCGGGCTACCGAAAAGGCCATGGAAAACCCGGCGCTCAAACAAAAGCCCCTCGGCCAGCGAACCTTCTTCGGCCCTGCCGATGGCCTCACGGATCATGCGAACCGCCGGGCGTGAATAACCCGCGATGGTGCGGGCAGCCTCCAGCGCTTGCGGCAGCACTTCGGCATCCGGCACGACACGCGCGACAAGGCCCGCCTGCAACGCTTCGGCCGCATCCATCATGCGGCCCGTCAGATGCATATCCATCGCCCGGGTCCGACCGATGAGCCGCGTCATGCGCTGAGTGCCGCCGATCCCCGCGATAACGCCCAGCTTGATCTCGGGTTGACCGAACTTCGCGCCTTGGCCTGCGATGGCGAAATCGCACATCATCATCAACTCACAGCCCCCACCCAAGGCATAGCCGTTCACGGCTGCAATCTTGGGCTTGCGCGAGCGCGCGAAGGCCTCCCATTCGGCAAAGAAATCCCGAGCGGCCATCTCTTGCGCGCTCAGCCCGGCCATCTCAGCGATGTCCGCGCCAGCCGCAAAGGCGCGTTCGTTGCCGGTGATCACCAGACAGCCGATCTCGGGGTCGCCGTCCAGCGCCAGTACGGCGGCCATCATTTCCCGCGCCACATCCGAATTGAGCGCGTTCAGTTGCTTGGGTCGGTTCAGCCGGATCAGGGCGACAGCACCATCCCGTGTGACCTCGATCACCGTCGTCATGTCCGCCCCCGCTTTTCGAACCGCGGCAGCATGGCCGAGAAATCCATGCCGCGCCCGCCCTCTTTCTCGACAAAGTCGCGGTACAGCGCTGCCGCAAGCTGACCCATCGGCGTATCGGCATCTACCCCTTCCGCCGCCATTTGCGACAGGGTCAGGTCCTTCAGCATCAGTTCCGCCGCAAAGCCGGGCTTGTAGCCATTGTCGGCGGGCGACTTCGGGCCGACCCCGGGTGCTGGACAATAGGCGTTCATCGTCCAGCTGTAGCCTGACGAGGTCGATACCACGTCGAACATCTTCTGCCGGTCCAGTCCCAGCTTGTCAGCCAGGGCAAAGGCCTCGCAGGTGGCGATCATCGTGACGCCAAGGATCATGTTGTTGCAGATCTTGGCCGCCTGACCTGCGCCTGAAACCCCGCAATGAACCGACTTCTGCCCCATGACGGCGAACAGGGGCTGCACTTTGGCAAAGGCCTCATCGGTTCCGCCGACCATGAAGGTCAGCGTCCCCGCCGTGGCCCCACCGATTCCGCCCGAAACCGGCGCATCCAACGCAAGAAGCCCCGCAGCCCCGGCTTGCTCGGCAACCGCCCGCGCGCTTTCCACATCCACCGTGGAGCAATCGCAAAGCACCGCGCCCTGTCGCATCGCCGGGATCACTTCTGCCGCGACGCTGCGCAGGATGGCTCCGTTCGGTAGCATGGTGATGACCACTTCGGCGTCCGCCGCAGCCTCAGCGGCGCTGGCGGCGCGCAAGACCCCTTCCGGCATCGGCGCTACCAGGTCAAACCCCCGCACCGCATGACCGGCCTTGACAAGGTTGGCCGCCATCGGGCCGCCCATATTGCCCAGACCGATAAAACCAATATTCATTCCGTTCCTCCCAGACTTCTGACCGCCGCAAACAGCGAGGGCAATGGTGCCAAACCGGCGATCAGCGCCCCGGCATCGACCGAGCCAACCTCTGCCGGTTGCCATTTGGGGTTGCGGTCCTTGTCGATCACCGCCGCCCGGATGCCTTCGTAGAAATCGTGGCCCCGCAAGATCAGCGCATTTGCTGCATACTCGCGGTCAAGGCAGGTCTCAAGATCGGGCGAGCGCGCGCCCTGCTGCAATAGGTGCAGCGCCAGAACCAGACTGGTGGGCGAATTGCGCGCCAGGGCGGCAAGCGTCTCGCTAGCAAAGTCAGAGCCGTCGGCGCGCAGCGCGGCCATGATCGCTTCCATGTCCTGGCCCGCAAAGGCCATCTCGATCAACCCGGCATGGGCCAGCAGCTGCGACGGTCCGGGGTCCGCCGCATGGGCGGCAATCGCGGCATCGGGCGCGCGGCCCGCTGTCAGATCGGTCAGCAGCGCGGGGATGGCGGCAGAGGGCACCATCGCATCGGCCAGCCCCGCCGCAATCCCGTCCGCCGCACCGATGGTCGCCCCGGTCAGCCCGATCCACCGACCCAAGCCGCGCGGCGCATGGGCCAGCGCCCAAGTGGCGCCGACATCAGGGAAATAGCCGATGGTCACCTCGGGGGTCGCGAATTTCACCCGTTCGGTCATGATGCGGTGGCGGCCATGAATGCACAGGCCGACCCCGCCGCCCATGCAAATGCCATGCATCAACGCCACCCAAGGCTTGGTCAGCCGGCTGATCCGCGCATCCAGCCGGTATTCCTCGGCCCAGAAGGTCATCGGCTTTTCAGGCTCGCTTCGCCCGCTGGACCAGATCGTCTTTAGGTCGCCGCCCGCGCAAAGGGCGCGATCCCCTTCGCCAGTCAGTGCTATGACCTGCACGGCGGGGTCGGCCTCAAGCTGGTCCAAGCCAGCATCGATCAATCGGATCATATCAAGGTTCAGGCTGTTGAGCGCCTCGGGCCGGTTCAGATGGACCCGGCCCATAGCACCTTCGACCGATATCAGAACGGAGGCTGTCATTTCGCCTCCAACAGCGAGCGGGCGACGATCAGGCGCATGATTTCGTTGGTCCCTTCCAGAATCTGATGCACGCGCAGATCGCGCACGATCTTTTCGATCCCGTAGTCCGCAAGATAGCCATAACCGCCATGCAGTTGCAGCGCCTCGTTGGCAATATCAAAGCCGGTGTCGGTCACGAAGCGTTTTGCCGCAGCACAAAGCATGGTCGCATCCGGGGCCTTCATGTCCAGTGCTACGGCGGCGCGGTACAGAAAGCTGCGCGCAGCCTCCAGCCGGATCTTCATGTCGGCCAGCCGGAATTGCAACGCCTGCATCTCGTTCAGCTTTTTACCAAAGGCCTTCCGCTCGGCCATGTAGGCCAGCGTCTTGGCCAGGGCCGCCCCAGCGCCGCCCAGCGAACAAGCCGCGATGTTCAGACGCCCGCCGTCCAGACCCGCCATGGCGATGCCAAAGCCTTGCCCTTCTCTGCCCAGCATCTGCTCCGGCCCAAGGCGCACATCTTCCATGATAACGCTGCGGGTTGGTTGCGCGTTCCAGCCCATCTTGCGTTCGTTGGCACCAAAGGACAGCCCCGGCGCATCGCCCGGCATGATGAAACAGGAAATGCCCTTCGGCCCTGGCCCACCCGTCCGCGCCATCACCAGATAGACCGCCGAAGACCCCGCGCCCGAGATGAACTGCTTTTGCCCGGTCAGCCGCCATCCGTCGCCGTCCCGTTCGGCCTTTGTGGTCAGGGCTGCGGCATCCGACCCCGCCCCCGGCTCTGTCAGGCAATAGGAAGCGCGGTTTTCCAGAGTCGCCAGCCGCGGGCACCAGTGGCGGCGCTGGTCCTCTGACCCAAAGCAGTCGATCATCCAGACGCACATGTTGTGGATCGAGATATAGGCAGAGATGGTCGGGCAGGCCTCGGCCAGCGCCTCGAAGATCAGGACGGCGTCCAAACGGCCAAGGCCGGTTCCCCCGACATCATCACGCGTGTAGATGGCACCCAGACCCAGGGCTCCGGCCTCGGCCAGCACATCGACGGGAAAATGCTTGTCTGCATCCCACTTTACCGCATGGGGCGCGATGCGGTCGGTCGCAAAACTGCGGGTCATCTCCAGGATGGCCTCTTGATCCGAGCTGAGGTCAAAGTTCATCGCATTTGCCTTCCCATCCGCCTTGGCCAAGCTTCGGCCTGTTTGCCACCCAGCCCCAGCCGCCCCGCCTGCGCCTCAGACCATTTCAATGGCCAAGGCGATACCCTGACCGCCGCCGATGCACATGGTGATCAGGCCATAGCGCCCGCCGGTCCGTTGCAGGTGGTGGATCGCCTTGACAGTCAGGATCACGCCCGTCGCACCCACCGGATGGCCCAGCGCTATGGCCCCGCCATCGGGGTTCACTTTGGCCGGATCAAGGTCCAGCTCGCGGTTTACCGCCAGGGCCTGTGCCGCAAAGGCCTCGTTGGACTCGATGATATCGAAGTCCGACAACCGCAGCCCCGAGCGCGCCAGAAGCGCCCTGACGGCAGGCACCGGGCCGATCCCCATGATCCCTGGATCGACCCCGGCATGGGCGTAGGCCACGATCCGCGCCAAGGGCTTCGCCCCGCTCGCCTTCACATGACTTTCCGAAGCCAGAACAACCGCCGCCGCCCCGTCATTTATGCCCGACGAATTGCCTGCCGTGACAACACCGTCTTTCTTGAAGGCGGGGCGCAGCGCGGCCAATGTCTCGGCGGTGGTCTCGGGTTTGGGATGCTCATCCGTGTCGACGGTCAGATGGCGCCGTCCGGCCATCACCTCAACCGGCAGGATCTGCGTCTTGAAATGTCCGGCAGAAATGGCGGCGGCAGTCCGGCGCTGGCTTTCCAGCGCAAAGGCATCCTGATCCCGCCGCGAGATGCCATATTTCTGCGCGACATTCTCCGCCGTCAGCCCCATGATCCCGTTGCCAAAGGGATCGGTCAGGATGCCAGTCAGACCATCCACCAAAGCCGCGTCGCCCATCTTCTGGCCAAAGCGCGCCACCTGCAGGTAATGGGGGGCGCGGCTCATCACTTCTGCCCCACCGGCAAGCGCCAGCGCCGCATCGCCCAGCATGATGTTCTGCGCCGCCGAAATGATGGCCTGCGCCCCGCTGCCACACAGCCGGTTCAGGGTCATCGCGGGCACTTCCTTGGGAATGCCCGCATTCATCGCCGCAATCCGCGCGAGATAGGCATCCTTCGGCCCGGTCGAAATGACATTGCCGAAGACGACATGGCCGATCTGATCCGGCGGCACGTTTGCCCGCGCCATGGCTTCGGCAGTGACCAGACTGCCAAGTTCGTTCGGCTCCTTTGCCATGAAACTGCCCCCAAAGGTGCCGATGGCGGTGCGAACGGCAGAGAGGATATAGACGGCTTCGACCATGTTTGCGTTTCCTTCAATGGGGGACTGCGTCAGGCATGGGTTGGGTCAGATTTTCATGGCCAAGCCCTTAGGTCGCGTTCGCGGCGGCATGGTCGACGCGCAGCTGATATTTCATGATCTTGCCGATCGAGGTCTTTGGCAGGGCATCGCGGTATTCGAAAAGGGTCGGCACCTTGAACTTGGCAAGAAAGCGCGCGCACCACTCTGCCAACTCCGCGTCGGTCACAGCGATACCGGCGCGCAGGACGATCACCGCCTTGACCGCCTCGTCCCGCAGCGGGTCGAAAACCCCGATCACGGCGCATTCCTCCACGGCCGGATGTTCGGCCAGCACACGTTCGACCTCGCCCGCCGCGATGTTCTCGCCGGCACGCTTGATCACGTCTTTCGAGCGGTCGAGGAAATGCAGATAGCCGTCCTCGTCGAACCAGCCATTGTCGCCGGTGGTCAGCCAGCCGTCCTGCATAGCGGTGCTGGTGGCCTCCGGGTTGCGGAAGTAGCCCATGAACACCGGCGCGCCACGCACCACGATCCCGCCGGTCTGTCCCGCCGGAAGGTCTTGTCCTGCGTCATCGACCACGCGGATCTGACGGCCAAGGATCGGCAGGCCGATGCAATGCCGCTTGGTCCTGCCGTGGATCACGGGGTTTGCCGTGCAGATGCCAAAGGTCTCTGACAGTCCATAGCCTTCGATGAGGTGCACGCCGAAGCGAGTTTCAAAGGTGGTCCATTCGGCATCCGACGTGGTCAGAGCGTAAAAGGATGTCCTTATGTCATGCAGCGCATCCGTGTCCTGTGGTGGTTGTGCCAGCAGGGTTCGCAGGATCATCGGCACGATGCTGATGTAGGTGCAGCGATGCTGCCGCACCTGCGCCCAATACCGGCGCGCGCTGTAGGATTGCAGCAAAACGACCGTGCCGCCGACCGTCAGCGTCGGGATCACACCGACAAACTGGCCGTTGACGTGGAACAGCGGCAATACAACGCAGGTCCGCTCCTGCCGGTTCAGACCAAAATGCTGCGCCAGTGCGATGCCTTGCGTCACGCTGCCATGATGGCTGAGGATCGCGCCCTTTGGCCGAGAGGTCGTCCCTGATGTGTAGATGATCTGAGAGGGATCACCCCGCGCAATCACAACCGGGCAGAAGTCCGGAGACGCCGCGTCTTCGATGCCGGCCAAAAGGTCAAAGCCATGCTCGGGCATGGCGGATCTGGCCAAAACCTTGACCTTGGCGCTGGAGCAACCCGCCTCGATCTCGCGGTACTTGGGCAGGAACGCCGGTTCGGTGATCAGCCCCTGGCATTCCGCATCGCGCAGCAGAAATGCCAATTCATCCGTGGAATAGAGCACATTGACCGGCACCATCACCGCGCCGATCTGGTTTATCGCGAACCACGATTGCAGGAATTCGGGGCAGTTCGACAGCATCACGGCCATGTTCTGCCCCGGCAGGATGCCTTGCGCTACCAGATGATTGGCAAGCTTGTTGACCTTCTCGGCGAAGGCTCCGTAGGTCAGTTCAAGGACGCTTCCGGCATCATCTTCATGTACCAGAAAGACCTTGCCGGATTGCTTCTCGACCTGCTGGCGCAAGAGCGAGGGAACATTTTCATTGCCGGCGATGTCCATCAGGCTTCCTTCCCGTAGTGCCCAGAGCTGCGCTCCGTCACAACGGACGAAGTGAAGCCATTGAAATATTCATGAATTCCGTCCATCCCTTGCCGCGCCGTCATCTCTCCAATCGGACGTCCCCTTCGATCACCGTCTCGTCCCGCTGGTTCACGCAGCGGAAATCAAACCCGTCTTCTTGCGAGGCCGTGACCACGATGCCAATGGTATCACCGGGAAGCGTCGGGCGCAGATAACGCAGCTTCATCCGGCTGCCCTTTGGCATGACCGCCAGCCCCGAACGCGCCTGTGCCAGCTGGAAGATCGGCTCCATCGGAATGCAACCATGCGCAATCGTCGATCCGAACGGCGTTGTCGCAGCAAAGGCCGGGTCCACATGCACCGGATTGAAATCCCCGGAAATCGCGGCATAGGCGTCGATCATGGCTTGGGTGATCGTGATGGTCGGGCTCACATCGGTCATCTGGTGCCCCCTGGAATAATCGCGGTGAATTTGACCCGGCAGACCAGATCCTGCCGCTGGTTGGTCGTGACCATCTCATAGGTCAGGAAGCGGCGCCCCTTGCGCTCGAACCGGTCGGTGATGACCAGCGTGGTGGTCAGCACGTCACCCGCTCGGGCCGCAACACCATAGGTGTTCTCGTCGCCGACGCGGATCACGCCGGGCGGGAAGACCTGAGCCTCCCAGCCCAGACGCAAGCCAAAGGCCAGACACATCGAGGTCGGTGCCACCGCCCCGCCGGGCGCTCCGGCGCGATAGGCTGGTTCATCATAGGACATCAGCGCACAAAAGCGGTCGATTTCCGCTTGCGACAACGCGATTTGGCCCCGGCAAATCTCGCGCCCCAAGTCGGCCCCATCATAGGTTGTCAGAGGATTGATCATCGCAGACCCGCCAGCATCGTATAGGGGTTTTCCAGAAGGGTCCGCAGCGCGCTGCGGAAGCGTCCAGCCACCGCGCCGTCGATCAGGCGGTGATCGAAGGTCATGCTCAGCATCATTATCGGGCGGATGACGATCTGGCCATCACGCACCACCGCCTCGTCGTTGATTGCACCGATGCCAAGGATGGCTGACTGCGGCGGGTTCAACAGAGGCGTCTCGAAATCGCCGGCGTAAGAGCCGAAGTTCGACAGGGTGAAGGTCCCACCCTGCAGGTCATCGCGGCCAAGCTGACCCGAGCGGGCGCGGGCGGCAAGATCAATGCGCTCATGCGCGATTTCCACCAGCGATTTCTGGTCGGCATTCTGAATGACGGGCACAACCAGACCGTGGTCCAAAGCAACCGCCAGCCCGATATTTACCTCTGCCCAGGTCACGATCTCATCCCCGATGATCGAGGCGTTGATGTCTGGCATCTTCGCCAGCACAACGGCGCAGGCTTTCAGAACAATGTCGGTGAAAGAGACCCTGACGCCCAGATCCGCCTCGCTCGCCACACAGGCCTTACGCAGAGCGACCACCCCGGCCATGTCCACGCGGGCGAAGGCCGTCATCTGTGCGGTAGATTGCAGGCTTTGCATCATGTTGCGCGCGATGGTTTTCCGCAGCCCGGCCAGAGGACGACGCTGTGGCACGCGGGCGAAAACAAGCGCCTCGGGTTCAGTTTTGGGCACAGGCGCCGCCTGACGCCGCGTGATCTCGGCATCGACATCGCGCCGCAGGATGGCGCCCCTGACGCCGGTCCCGGTCAACTCCGACGGATCAAGCCCCGCGCCCTGCGCAACGCGCCGCGCCAGGGGCGAGACCCGCAGGCGCCGCCCGTCCTCAGGGACCTCGGAGGCCTGCGGCACGACCTCGGCCACAACCGGGGCTGTCTCGACCGGCGCGTCAGCGTCCGGAGCTGTGGCGGCCGCAAGTGCTGCATCCTTCGTCTCATAAAGCCCGCCGATCACGCTGCCGATCACATGGGCCGAGTCCACTTCGGCAAATCGGCGGAGGTATCCTGCGCCATCGGCTTCGATCTCGGAAGTGATCTTGTCCGTCTCGATCGCAAATAGCGCTTCGCCGCGTTCGACCCGTTCGCCGTCGTTCTTCAGCCATTCGACCAAAGTGCAATCGGTCATCGTCAGGCCGAGCTTCGGAATTGCGATCAGATGCGTCATGTCCGGCTCCTCACGCCATCAGGTCGCGCACTGCCGCCACGATGGCATTCGTGTCGGGGTTCAGAAACTGGTCGAACTGCCGGCCAAAGGGGGCCGGGGTGAAAGGCGGCGACAACCGGCGCACCGGCTGGTCCAGATCAAAGAAGGCACGTTCGCCGATCTCTGCCGCAACTTCCGAGCCAAAGCCAAAATTCTTGTGCGACGATGAGACGACCAGACAACGGCTGGTCTTGCTGACCGAGGCTGCGATCGTGTCGAAATCCAAGGGGGAAATCGTGCGAGGGTCAATGACTTCCACGCTGATCCCGTCCTTGGCCAGCAGGTCTGCCGCAGCGATGGCCCGCGCCACCATCAGGCCCGAGGCAACCACGGTCACGTCGGTACCCACGCGTTTGACATCGGCCTTGCCGATCGGGATCAGGAAATCCTCGTCGTCCTCGATCTCCTCCTTGATCCGATGCATCGCGATATGTTCGATGAAGATCACCGGATTGTCGTCGCGGATGGCCGATTTCAGCAGGCCTTTCGCGTCGCGCGGGGTTGACGGCATCACGACTTTCAGCCCCGGAATATGCGCCACGATGCTTTCCCAGGCCTGCGAATGATGCGGGCCGATGCCCATTTCGACCGCCGAGCTGGTGCGCACCACCAAGGGCATCTTGAACATGCCGTTATAGATGTAATGGGTCTTGGCGGCCTGATTGGCAATCTGGTCCAGACACAGGCCGAGAAAGTCGATGAACATGATCTCGACAATCGGCCTGCGACCGGCCATCGCAGCGCCGACACCCAGACCGACGATGATCTCTTCGCTGATTGGCGTGTCGCGCACGCGCATCGGCCCGAACGCATCCAGAAGGCCGCGCGTTGCGCCGAACGCACCGCCTGCGACCGCCACATCCTCACCAATCAGAAATACCTTGTCGTCCCGCGCCATTTCTTCGCGCATCGCGTCGATGATCGCCCAGCAATAGGTCTTGGTCGGCATGTCATTCCCTCAGGTCTCAGGCGGCGAAAACTTTCAACAGCGCGGTTTCCGGGGCGGGCAGCGGGCTGTCCAAGGCAAAGCGCACCGCCTCGGCCACCTCGGCGGCAACGGCAGTCTCAAGAACCGACAGGCGGCTTTCCTGGACGCCAGTCACCTCCAGCAGATGCTTGCGATACCGTGCGACCGGGCACCGTGCCTTCCAATCGGCTTCCTCGTCGCGTGTGCGATACTTGCGCGGATCGCCCTCGAAATGCCCGCCCCAGCGATAGGTCTTCAACTCCAGCAAGGTCGGGCCGGTGCCCGCGCGCGCGCGTTCGGTGGCGCGGCCCGCTGCGGCCCGAACCGCGATCACGTCATTGCCATCGACAATCTCGGAGGCCACGCCATAGCCTGTGGCCCGCGCCGCCACATCGGGCTGACCGACGGTCTGGGCAAAGGGCGTCATCTCGGCGTAAAGGTTGTTTTCGCAGACCATGATCAGCGGCAGCTTCCACGCCGCCGCGACATTCAACGTCTCACCAAATGCCCCGTTGTTGCTGGCACCCTCGCCAAAGAACACGGCGGCGACCGCCCCCTTGCCGTCCATCTGCGCCGCAAGCGCCGCCCCCGCGCCGATCGGCATTCCCGCGCCGACAATCCCATTGCCACCAAGTATTCCCAAGGCCGGGTCCGCCGCGTGCATCTCACCGCCCCGACCGCCGCAAATACCGGTTTCCTTGCCCAGCATTTCCGCAATCATCGGCTTCAGTGCCATGCCCTTGGCCAGATAATGGCCCCGCCCCCGGTGGTTCGACACGATATAGTCCGTGTCGTTCAGCCCGGCGCAAATGCCAACGGCGCAAGCTTCCTGTCCCAGATACGAATGGATATAGCCCGGAAACAGGTTCTTGGCGAACAGCTCATTCAACTGGGTCTCGCATTCGCGGATCACCAGCATGCTGCGGTAAAGCGTGATCGGGTCCTGCGTCATGGTGTCCTCAATAGGATTTCGGCAAGCCAAGCCCGACCTGAGCGATATAGTTCTTGCCCATCTCGTTGGTGATCGGCGCGAAAATCAACTGGCGAACGTCGCGGTAATAACGCTGCATGTTGTATTCCATCGCAAAGCCATAGCCAGCCAAGACGCGCATGCCACGATCGGTCGTGCGGAACGCCGCTTCAGAAGCGAAGTACTTCGCCATCGAGGCGGGCAACGAGCAATCCTGCCCCTGATCCTGCATCCAGGACGCCTTGTAAGTCATCAGCCGCGCCAGCTCGATTTCGGTCAGGCTGTCAGCCAAGGGATGCTGCACCGCCTGATACTGGCCGATGGGCTTGCCGAAGGCGCGTCGCTCCTTGGCGTATTGCACGGCATCATCCAGCGCCCCCTGGCCCAGACCCACACACACGGCGGCGACGAAAATCCGCTCGTTGTTCAGCGTGTCGATGATGGCATGCCAGCCCCGGCCCTCGGTGCCGATGATCGAGGATTTCGGCACCCGAACATCCTTGTAGCTGACCTCGTAGGAATGCAGGAATTTCGATCCCAGCTTTTCGATCTTGTTATACGTGATGCCGGGCGTGGCTTTCGGAATCAGAAAAACCGTCAACCCGTGCGACAGCTTAGCGGGATCCCGCGCGGTCCGCGCCACGACGAACAGCCACGACGCGATGTTCAGGCCCGTCGTCCAGATCTTGGCGCCGTTGATGACGTAGTCGTCGCCATCGGCAACTGCTTTGGTCTTCATCGCGCCCAGAATATCGGTGCCGCCATCAGGCTCGGTCATCGAAAGGGCGAAATGCACCTGGCCCAGCGCGATCCTGGGCAGGAACTCCTGCTTTTGCGCAGCACTGCCATGGCGTTCGATCGTCACAGCACCAAAGGAAATATCAAGCCCGTAGGCCAGCGCCACGGTCGAGGAATGCCGCGCCAGTTCTTCAAGGACGATGGTTTCTTCGACCACGCCGCCGCCCGTGCCACCGAACTCTTCGGGAATCGAGGCCCCCATCAGCCCGATCGCAGCCATCTTGTCCAGAAGGTCATCCGGGAAGGCGCCTTTCGCATCCCATGCGGCCACGGCGTCCTTTGGCATTTCCCGCTCGACAAACTTGCGCGCCAGATCACGCAGAGCGAGCTGATCCTCTGTGAAATCAAAGTTCATGACCATCCCTCCATTCTTGTTCGGATCCACACCGACGCGAACCAAGGTTGCGCACGCGCAAAGACCGTGGTCACCTGAAAACCGTCAGCCTGCAGCCGTGCTTCTGGTGCGCAGATGGCCCACAGCGTCCGCAAGCGCTACAGTTACCTTTTGGTACTTAAGCCTACTAATGGGTATACTGTCAACTGCCCGTTGTCGGATGATTTGCAAACGCTGGGCAGATTTCTTGGGGAAACGGCCTTGCCAGATCGCCTCAAGGCGGAACTCATCTCATTATTTCGAAAGGTTAGCGGCAGATCCTGCGCAGGCTTTCGCTCTTGGCGCTGTCGGCGCAGGGCCAGGCCTTCCGATCACCGCATATAATTCATCGCCACAGACCTGCGCCGTGCCGGACTGCGCACCGCACGGATGAATCCTGCTGCGGCTTTTTCCCGCCCCCCATTCGTCCCTGCTGTCCCCCCCCTGTGTCAGGGAAGTTGTCCGCTGCTCCATTTTTCCTCTATTTTTCAGGTGGGCGGGATAGGACGATGATTTGGGATATTCACCGGGGCGCAAGGCGGCGGTGCTGAAGCGGATGCTGCCGCCGAACAACATGGCGATTCGGCAGTTGTCGCAGGCGGAAGGGATATCCGGGGCGACGCTGCACAAGTGGCGGGCCGAGGCGCGTGGCAAGGGGCAGCTTCTGCCTGACGCTGACGCTGGCCCTGAGGGCTGGTCCTCGCGTGACAAGTT
>JAYSQA010000204.1:0-8564 GCA_043721775.1 Rhodobacterales bacterium | reverse complement strand
TCAGGGCCGTGATCCGAATTGGTAGCAGTCTTTGCCCGTCTTACTTGCCCCTAGGCTCGGCCCGCAGATCTAAAATATTTGAGCCGGGCTGATAGCCGCAGCCCGGCCGTTCTGGTATGCTTCTCTTCTGGCGGGGCCAAAAGAAGCGCCGCCGCCATCTCATCTGGGAGGATCCGAATATGTCATTCTACCTTTACCAGCTTTCCTATTCAAAAGATGCGGTCAAGGCGATGGTCGCCAACCCCTCGGACCGCGAGGCCGCCGCCCGCAAACTGATCGAGGCGCTTGGCGGAAAGCTGCACCACCTGTTCTTTGCCTTTGGCGAACACGATGTCATCTGCCTGATCGAAGCGCCGAATGACATGGTGATGATGGCGGGTGCTGCTGCCGTTGCCTCTACCGGTACGGTTTCTGCATCCTCGACCATCAAGTTGATGACCGCATCGGACGCGATGGCCGCCATGACCCTGGCGGGCAAGGTGACCGGGGCCTACAAGCCGCCGCACGGCTGAAACGACGACGCACGGCGCGGCTTTTTCGACCGTGTCGTGCGTCGAACAGGAGAGCAGCCCATGACCAATAACATTGGCCAGCAGGGCTGGGATGTCCAACATGTGATGATCGAGGAAGCGAAGCACACCGAGGCAGCATCTACAGCAATGTCGGAAGAATTTTCTTGGATTTGGCTGATGACGTGCCGACAGACATTTGTTTGTGCCCCTTATACCGGGAGGAGACGAGCATGAACTACTTCGATCTGGGAACCTGGTCGCGCAAGATCACGACGACCCGACCCGAGGCGCAGCTTTGGTTCGACCGGGGTCTGAACTGGCTTTTCGGGTTCAACCACGAAGCGGCGATTGTCTGCTTCGAGAAAGCGCTGGAGGCCGATGCTGACTGCGTGATGGCCCACTGGGGGATCGCCCATTGCATCGGGCCGAATTACAACAAGCTGTGGGAGTTCTTCACCCCCGAGGAAAGGGTTACCGCGCTGGACCGGGCGCACCTGTCGCTGAAACATGCGGCGGGCGTGGCTGATCGCGCCACACCGGCAGAGCACGCGATCCTGATGGCCTTGGCCGCGCGGTTTCCGACCGATCCTGCAATCGAGGATTATAGTCCATGGAACGACGCCTTCGCGGATGAAATGCGCCGGGTTCATGCGGCCTTTCCCGATGATCTCGACGTGACGGCGATCTTTGCCGAAGCGCTGATGAACCGCACGCCGTGGAAGCTGTGGGATCTGCAGGCGCGCGGTCCGGCAGAAGGGGCTTCGACGCATGAGGCACAGGCGGCGCTGGAGCGGGCCTTCGCCCATGACCCCGCCGCCTGGGATCATCCGGGCCTTTTGCACATGTACATCCATCTGATGGAAATGTCGCCCACCCCCGAAAAGGCGCTGCGCCATGGCGACCGGCTGGTGGACCTTGTTCCCGACGCTGGCCATCTGGTTCACATGGCCACGCACATTGACGTGCTGTGCGGCGATTATCAGAATGTCGTGTGGCGCAACCTGCGCGCCGCAGCGGTTGACCGGAAGTATTTCGACCATGCGGGCGGAGAGAATTTCTACACGATCTACCGCATCCACAATCTGCATTTCGTGATCTACGGCGCGATGTTTCTGGCCCGCCCGACCACGGCGCTGGCGGCAGCGGAGGCGCTGCGTCAGACCCTGCCCGAGCCTGTCGTCCGCTATATGCCCGAATTCTTTGAGGCCTTCATCGGTATGAAACTGCATGTGCTGGTCCGGTTTGGCCGCTGGCAGGACATTCTGGACGAACCGTTTCCTGCGGACCCTACCCTTTACCTCAACACCACGGCACTGCTGAACTATGCGCGGACGGTCGCCCTTGCCAACCTTGGCCGCCTGACCGAGGCGCGCACCGAACGCGAGGCCTTTGCGGTTGCGCAGCGTGCGGTGCCAGAGGGTTGGATGATGTTCAACAACCCCTGTTCTGCGGTCCTGCTGGTGGCCGAACAGATGATGCTGGGCGAGTTGGCTTACAAGTCGGGGCAGATTGAGGACGGGCTTGAGCATCTGCGCGCGGCGGTGCGGCTGGAGGATGGCATGCTCTACGATGAACCATGGGGCTGGATGCAGCCGACGCGTCACGCGCTGGGTGCCTTGTTGATGGATGCCGGCCAGTATGCCGAAGCCGAGGCGGTGTATCGGGCCGATCTGGGTCTGGACCAGACGCTGCCGCGCCCCTGCCAGCATCCCCGCAATGTCTGGAGCCTGCACGGGCTGGACGAGTGCCTGCACCGACGTGGCGAAACGGTTGAACGGCGCCATGTCCGACTGCTGCTGGACCAGGCAATCGCACGGGCCGAAGTGCCGATCAGGGCATCCTGTTACTGCCGCGCCCGGGCTGCCGCTTGAGAAGCCGTGACTTGCCATATTGACTGAACGGCGCTTTGTCAGATCGGCGCAGAGCTGAACAAAAGACAGGGAAGAAAATCGCCCGAGTTCAGGGCGGACTTGCCGATCTCGCACTTTTTTAGCCGACTCTGGGCCATCTGCTCGCCGGCCAGGACAATCAAGTTTGCATAGCGGTTCCTTCCAGCGCCGCAACTTCTTCCCGCAGCGACCCCGCACGACGCTTGAAGATCAAACCGCCTGATCCACTGGCCTATTCAGGTGGTTTTGACGGCAAGCGGCAGACTACTTGAGAAAGGTCGGCTAAAGCGACCGCTCCAAGAAATAGTCCAGATTGCGATATTCGTCCGGGTAATCGTCTGGCATGGGCATGTCTTTGAACCCGTCACTTTCATACAGTTTTCTGGCGTGGGTCAGGCAATGTCCCGAACTGAACATGGCCTTTTGATACCCATCGCGGCGCATCTGATCAAACATCGCCTCCACCAGTTTGCGGCCCAGGCCACGCCCGGCCTCGTCGACGAAAAGTCGCTTTACCTCGGCAATCCCCGGCTCCAACTCCAGACACATCATGCACCCGACGGCAAACCCACCAAGATCGGCCAAAAGGACCGCGCCTTTCGGCCGGGCGTGCACGACAGGTAAGGCTGCGAGGGTCTGCTCGTATTCCACCGGATCGAAATAGGCCAAGATCGGTTCTCGAAGCTCGGGATAGACCTTCAACTGCCAGTCTGAACCTCTTTGAAGGAATGCTATCATGAGCATGCAGGGACGGATCGGCCGAGCGGGCGGCAGCAAGGTCAAACGCGCCTTGGGCGTGCAGGCCGCACTGGAATGGGCATTCCGCGTCGAACAAGCGCAACTGGAACTGCCGCCGCCAAAGGACGTGACCGAGGAAGGCTTCGGCTTTGGCTTGGAATATGTCCTGCTGCAACGCGCCGCGCTGTAAGGTGGACGGCGGGCGGCACAAGATGGGTGGTTATACCCATGCGGATGCCGAGGTGATCGCCGCCACCGTCGCAGGACTGTCCGACCGTCTCGGCAGCAAGCGCATCGCGATCTATGTGGCCGAACTGGCCCGCGCCGGGATGACGCCGGTTGGCTGCCCGGCGTCGTGCCGCGCTGCTTGCCGGTCGAGTCCAAGACAACCAACACGGTGGTGGTTGGCATCGAGCGTGTGCTGCATCGCGGGCGCTGGCGCAGCGTGGAAGTGCTGGCTTGCCCGGTCACCTGGCGGCCGCATTCCGAGCAGATCGCCATCGCCCGGCACGGCTATGAGGATTGGTGGCAGGCGCTGGATTGGGTGCGGGATGGGTTGCTCGCAGTTGGGATGATGCGGGAGGTCGAGGTGACGGCCGCGATGCCAAAAGTGCAGCCGTGGGGGTGCGGGCGATATCGGCGCGGTGGGCGGAAAGCGAACCTTGGAACTTGGGCGTCAAGTTTTCTCATTTCTCCAAACCGGCCAAGCCGTCGACTTGCGAAGGCCGAGGCTGGTGGGGTCAAACGCCATTGCAGCAGGGTAGAAAGCGGCCCTAGGCGCCCCGATTTGGCAGCAGTTCCACCACTTCGCGGCTGGACAGCAGCAGCAGCGACCGACGGATGCGCATCCGTCCAACGCCAAACGCTTCGCACAGCGCCGATTCGGAAAGCTTGGTGCCCGGCGGCAACCGCTGTTCGACGACTGCCTGAAAAATGCGCTCGACGATGGTTTCCCCGACGATCTCGTCGCCGGAAATGTTGTCATCGATCTGATAAGGCACCGCGGGCATCGACGCAAAATTGCTCCGTTCATGTTTCTATCCATATAGATAGTGAACAATGAGAGTCAGGACAAACAAACAAGATCGTTAACGATGCATGATAAAAGCGTTGTCAATATTGTTAACAATATTGACAGATGGCTACAATCGCAGAACCCCGCACAGGGGCGCAGGCCGATCAACCATGCCGATCAACCCTTCTGGCTTACAGGGAGTTTGCCAAACACTTTGTCGTATATTCCTGAAAACTACAGCACTTGCCTCGATCACAAGCATCGCCATGCTCGGCACGGCCTATGCCGAGAACCCGGTCCTGAAGATCGGCTTCGTTGGCGTCACGTCAGGCCCGGCGGCAGCCTGGGGCACCTCGAACCAGCGTTCGATGGAAACCCGCGCGGCCTGGATCAACGAGACCGGCGGCTATGACATTGGCGGCACCAGATACGATATCGAGATTGTGTCGTTCGACGACCAGAAAGACCCCAAGCGCGCGATAGCGGGCATGGAGCGGATGGCGCAGGCGGACATTCACTATGTCGTCGGTCCGAACGTCGATGACGGTGCGCGAAAACATCATCGTGGCGCATCATCTGCGGTCCAGGGCGTCCCTGCTCGGGTTCTTTCTGGGCAGCAGACAGGCCCGCGCCGATGAGGCCGAGTTTGGCAAATCTGCCGACAACATTGTCGATTTCCTCGGGCTTCAGGCCATCCGCAATGAACTGGCGTCGAACCTGCCGCAGGGGCATCTGCGCGGGCATGGCATGGCGATCGGGCTTGCCACGCACCCGAAGGATCTGCTGCTGGACGAGCCTTTTGCGGGCATGAACCATGATGAGACGATGAAGATGGTCACCCAGGTGCGCCGCTTGCGCGATGAACGCGGGGTGACGGTGCTGTTGGTGGAGCATGACATGCCGGCGGTGATGAAGATTTCCGACCGGATCATCGTGATCAACTTTGGCGAGAAGATCGCCGAAGGCTCGCCGGCCGAAATTCAGGCCAATCCACGGGTGATCGAGGCCTACCTTGGGTCTGAAGATGCAGCGATAGGGATGTAGCACCATGACCGAGATGCCGAACTTCAAGGATGTCGAGCTGTACTACGACCACGTCTGCGCGCTGAAAGGCGTGTCGATGAACCTGCAACAGGGCGTGACATGTGCCGTGGGTTTGGCAGAGTCGATGGTGCGCCTAAGCCTGTTCACATCACGCCGCGGCGGCTATAGTCCTCCCCCGCAGCACAAGCTGTTCAAATCCGCCTGATAATATCTCTATGGATCAATTGGAAGAACTGTCGCGCGTGCTCCCAACCTCAATTTGATGCACCCACACCACCTGAATGGCAATTACCTCGCTGGGCTGGGACGGCTGAGCATTATCCTGAATGACCGCTTTGGGCCGAGTGCGTCGGTCAGTCGATGCGCCTCCCCCCATGGCATGGTTTCTCCCCGGCCCCATCCGTATGCGGGGGGCGCAGCGCGGCGTTTCGCCAGCGGCTGGCACTTTCACCGGGGAATCCAGGCGGAAGCCACCTGCCGCACGATTTTAGAAAAAGCGACACATTGTCAAAGGCTTGCCAAATCACGACCTTGGCGCGCTGGATTCTTTTGCGGAATCGGGGGAATCCAGTTTGTGGAAGCCACCATGCCGGAAGCCAGCCAGCGGAAGCCAGCTTGCCATGAACCTTCAAAACATCGGTTTGACACTGGCCGAGGAGGCATTCGCGCCTCGCCATATCGGGACTTCACTGGTCCGTCGGCTGCGACGCCACGTCAGCTGTGCACACCGCGTGTGGCGCGCACCCATCGCCAGCGGCGGCGTCCGCGCCCGATGGCGATGGGCGGGAAAGGGGATGCTTCTGATGGTCACCGGAGGCTGTTTGAAGCTCTGCGACGACCTGGCTGTGGCTTGACCCTTTGCGCGTTGTTCAACAAAAATGATCCCAACGAGGCAGATGCGCCAATGCGCCAGCGGTAAAGGAATTGCGATATGACGACAGATCTTCAGGTTGTACCTGCGCGAAGGGGCCGAGCGGTTCGTTTGAACAAAGGCCAAGCAATCCAGATCATCAATACCCATGGTCAGCAGGTGGTCGACACCTGGTGCTTCAATGCCGATGACCTGTCCTAGTTCATGTCGATGGAGCACCTGCACACCAGTCTGCAGGGGGTTTTCCCCGCCAAAGGCGATGGACTTGCGACAAACCGGCGGCGGCCGATCCTGATGCTGGAGCAGGATACCTCACCCGGACGCCACGACACGATCATCGCGGCCTGCGACGTTCACCGCTATGCAGCGCTCGGCTGCCGCGACTAACACGACAACTGCACCGACAACCTGCTGCGGCCCTTGGGCAGTTGAACTTGCGCGCCCCAGACTGTCCGGCCCCGCTGAACCTGTGGATGAACATTCCCATTGGCCCCGACGGCAAAATCACCTGGGGCGAGCCGCTCAGCAAGCCGGGGGATTATGTGACGCTGCGCGCTGTGATCGCTTGCATCGTGGTCATGTCAACCTGCCCGCAGGATATGATCCCGATCAACGGTGCCGCGTGCCAGCCGACCGAGGTTCACTACCGGCTGTTTGGCTGAACGACCAGCGCGGGATCAGGCTAGCCCGGGGCTGATGCGATAGACCCGTGCACCGTCGCCCTTCTTCACCGAGGTCACAATCAACCCCAGCTTCTTGCCCAACGCCCCCGACATTGCGCCAGGCAAGGTGTGAGGATTCCAGCAAGTGGCTGTAATCATGGCTTCCATTATGGTGCCTTCGGGCGCCTGAAGCAGTGAGATCAGCATAGCCTTGCTTAGTCCCCGGGCGCGGCGTTGGCGGTTTGGGCGAGGGAGGCTCGGCGGCATGCTTGTGGATCGCGGTCATAGTCTTGACCACGACCGGCTCGATGCCGATGGCCAACAGCCCGGCGTTCGTCACGACCAGCGTGGTGCCGTGGCCATCGCCGATTTCCCGCCAGAGTGGCTCATTTCGGCGCAGGTTGGCGTCAACCTCTTGCAGCCAACTGTGTTCGATCATCTTCGTGACCGCCATCTTGGCAGCGGCACCTGCAAGCCCTTTGGGCAGCGGCATGGCGATGTTTTCGGGGCGCTGGGCCCCGGTGATGAGGATGATGGTTTGAGTTTCGGTGAGTTTCGTCATGGTGCGTTCCCCTATTGGTCGTGGGTGGCGAGGAAGGCGTTCAGGGCTTTGTCGTTCGTGGCGGTGGCGCGGCGGGTGGTCATGGCGTGTCGTCCTTCGGTGAGTTGCATCGTTTCCGTGTCATCACAATCGCTCTGACGGGGTGCTTAGGGTAGGTAATTCCAAGCAATGTCAGTGCTTTCTGATTAGACTCTGCCCGCATCGGCCTTCGGTTCGACCGCTACCCACTGGCATCCGATCCAGATGTAAAGGTGGGCAAATTCCTGCGTCGGGCGCGGCAGGATGCGGGGATCGCGGGGCGGGCTGAAGCAATCCAGATGGAGTGGTTGCCGCCCTCCCCTAACGGCATCGCAATGTGCCAAGGTTGTGGTGTTCAAGGCCACGCAACAGAGAGGACGGCGAGATGAACGATATGATGATCGGAGTTGATCTGGCGAAGAATGTTTTTCAGGTCCACGGAGCCCTGCGGACGGGGGAGGTGCAGTTCCGCAAAAAGCTGACGCGACAGCAGTTCCCAAGGTTCATGGCCCAGCAGGCTCCCTGCCTGGTCATCTTCGAAGCCTGCGGTGGCGCGCACTATTGGGCACGGGAGATGGAATCGCTTGGGCACGAGGTGAAACTGATCGCGCCACAATACGTTCGCCCGTTCGTCAAGCGCCAGAAGAATGATGCTGCCGATGCCGAGGCGATCGTGATCGCGGCCCGCCAAGCCGAGATGCGCTTTGTGGAGCCCAAAACGGTTGAGCAGCAGTCCCGTGCGGCGGTGTTCCGCGGCCGGGAGCGGCTGGTTCATCAGCGCACCGCGGATGTAAACGCCTTGCGGGCCCTGCTGTATGAGCACGGCTACGTGTTTCCCGTAGGAATGCGCTACCTCGATCGCATGACAGCGCTTGTGGACGATGAGACCTCCGACTTGCCCGCACTGATCCGGCCCGCACTGATCCGGCCCGCACTGATCCGGGAAGAGTGCCAAGACCTGCTGGCGCAGATTGCACAGAAAACGGCGCGTATCACAGAGCGCACCGCGAAGCTCAAGGCGCTAGCCTCCCAGTCAGACCGGGCGCGTCGGCTGCAGACCATGCCAGGTGTCGGACCACTGACGGCCATTGCTGTGGAAGCGTTCGGACCCAACATGGCGCAGTTCAAAACCGGGCGCGACTTTGCAGCTTGGTTGGGCCTTGTGCCCAGGCAGCATTCCTCTGGGGGAAAGGAGCGCTTGGGCCGTATGACCAAGGCCGGCCAAGCCGACATCCGACGCCTTTTGATCATCG
>JAYSQA010000203.1:0-5834 GCA_043721775.1 Rhodobacterales bacterium | reverse complement strand
CGGGGGGGGGGGGGGGGGGGGGTGACCCCCCCCCGCTTCTGTCGGTGAGGAGGGGGTGCCCCCCCCCCCGCTTCTGTCAGCAGGGTGCGAGAGTGTGCCCCTTTCCCGCTTGCGTCAGCGGGGTGCGGATGCGGCGGCCCCCGCTTGCGTCAGATCAACACTGTTATCCAATCCAAACGGCCACCCGCCCAAAGCTACCACCCGTTCACTCCACCACCGGAACCGCCTGTGCCCTCGCAAAGGCCGCCAGCACAGCCTCGGGGCCGTGATGCTCTGCCAGAACCATGATCCTGAACCGGATGCGTGCCACCTGGCGATAGTGGCCCAGCCAGACGGCATTCAAAACCGCCCCGCCGATAGCCCCTACCACCGGCACGGCCGAGGCGGCCAGCCGCTGGCCCAGCACCGGCACCAACCGGGGGGCCGACCGCGCGATCCAGCCCGACAAAGTCGGCCCCGCCAAGACCAGACGGCCCGAGACAAACGCCGGGTCCAGCACGTCCGAGGCGGCAATCGGCTGTCCGCTGGCCAGAATATCGACCGTAGCGCGCCGCACGCCCTCGCGGTCGGGGTCAAGGCCTGCGGCGCGGGCCTCTTGCCGGATCGCTTGCAGGAACAAGACCAGCGCCACCGGCACCTCGGCCAAAGACCCTGCCAGTCCCGCAGCACCGCCCAAAGCCCCCGAAGCGATCAAAAGCCAGCGCTGCGCCCGTACCCCTGTCCGGGGTGCCCGCGCGGCCAGCCCCAGCCCAACCCGCAAGGCCTGTGCAACCTGTGCCTCGACATGATGGCGCACGGCCACCGGCAGCCGGCCCCACTGCGCCTCCAGCCCGGCACCCAGATGCCGGGTGCGGACGACAAAAGAGCCTTCCAGCCGGGCAAGCGCATGCGCCAAAGCCGTGGCTTCCAGGTCAAGATCATGGCTGAGACGGGCGGGAAGCTGTGTCATGCCCTGAATATGGGGGCGCAGGGCCGGAACGCAAAGCCCTTCGCACGGCAAAGCGCCCCATTGGGCAAGGCTTAGCCCTTTGGCCCCGGGCACCGATGCCACAAGGCCAGCACGGGGGGCAGATGTTGACCCAAAAGAGCGCGTGCCGCGCATTCCTTTTATCTCACCTCTGGCGTGCCGCCAACCGGCTTGGGCCAGCGCGCTCCGCGGGGAGTATTTGGGCAAAGAGCAACTGAAATGGGTGCCGTGCCCGGGTTCACCGCCAGTTTACGCCCCGGTGGTTTTGGTGACGGCACCGCGCACCGCGTGCCATGCGCCGGCTTTCAGGGGCATACCCAACACGCGGTCGGGGTTTGTTGGTGGCGGCATTTCTACACCGTCCAGCTTGCGAAAGCCGAACCGGCGGTAATAGGGGGCATCACCGACCAGCATCACGCGTTCCCAGCCGAGGCGGCGGGCCTCGGCGAGGCTTTCGTTGATCAATAGCCCGCCCAGCCCTTCGCCCTGATGGGTCGGGTGCACCGCCACTGGTCCCAGCAGCAGCGCGTCCTCGCCGCCGACCTCGACCGGCCAATAGCGGATGGCCGCCACCAGCACGCCGTCCGCCCGCAACGTCAGGCACAAGGCAGCCACCGTCGGCACCCCGTCGCGCAAGCGGTACGACGACAGCGCCGTGCGCCCGGGCGAAAAGCACAGGTCATAAAGCGCCTCAACCTCCCACCAGTCGGCTTCGATTTCTTCTTCCAAGCGGTACATGCGTCTCCACGTCGGGCCGAGGGGGGAGGGAATCATCTGGAAACGCGGGTAACATGGTCACATGTCAGGATCAAATCGCTTGGTCACGGCACCGGCCGTGACAGTCAGGCCAGAACCTCAAAGCGCGGTCCGCAGACCGCCGGGACGGGGTCCTGGCTTGACCGTCGCGGCAGGCCCTCAGTGACCTATTTCCCCATTTTGGACACAACTTCCTGCAGATTGATCTGCATGGCCTGTTGGCCCTCTGCCGAGCCAAAATCGGTGTAAAGGCTCGTCAGCGCTTGATCGGCCACCGTCACCACCGCGCCATTGGCGCGCAGACGGTCAAAGGTCACCTCATCAGCCAAGGCCGACATTGACCCGCAGGCATCGGCCACCACCATCACCTCATACCCCAAAGCCAAGGCCCGCAAGGCCGAGTGCAACAGGCAAATGTCCGTCGTCAGCCCCGCCATGATCAGCCGTTTGCGCCCCAAGCCTGCGACAGCTTTGGCAAAGGCCGCGTCCAGAAAGCAGTTCAGCGTGCCGCCGCGCTTGACCCTGGCTGCATAGGCGGCCGGAGCGGTTTCCTGAATGTCCTTGATATTGCTGCCGATGTTGCCTTCCATCGTCGAGATGACCAGCAACGGGATCCCCATTTCGCTGCTCAACCGCGCCAACATCCGCACATTGGCAACCACCATCTTCTGCGGCTGGCTGGCTGGCTGGCTGGCGATCCAACTCACCGTCTTATCCTGATGGTCGATCAGCAGGATGGCGGCGTTGTCTTTCGAGACGACCTCACCGGCCGTGGGTTCGGCGGCCGCAGCCTCTGCCCCGTGCGTCACGCTGGCCAAGGCCAGGGCCCCTGCTGCGGCCGCAACGCTGCCGGTCAGAAAGCCCCGGCGGGCCGGGTGCAAGCGGCTGTGGTCGAAATCGTCATCCTGCATGATCCTTTCTCCTGTGAACCGATCAGAAGTGACCTTCGCCCCACAGAAAACCCTGCCACTTTCGGCATAAATCAGGATAATCGGCGCACACTTTTCCACAGGCAGCACAAGGGACGATCTGCGCGACATCACCCTCTTCGTCGAGGTGGCCCGCGCCCGCAGCTTTTCGGCCGCAGCGGCCCGGCTGACCCTGCCCGCCTCCTCCCTTTCGCGCCGGAATGCGGAACTGGAGCGGGGCCCCGGTGCCAAACTACTGCTCCGAACACCCGGCGCGTCGATCTGACTGAGGCGGGAACCCTGTTTCTGGCGCGCTGTGAGCAGATCGTCGCGGCCGCCCGCCAGGCCCGGCAAGGCCTCACCGACCTCACTCAGGCCCCGCGCGGCACCCTGCGCCTGTCGGTGACGCCGGATTTCGGCACCAGCTTTCTGGCACCGATCCTCGCCAGCTTCTGCCAGACCCATCCCGGTCTTGCCCTGCATCTCGACCTCAGCCCGGCGCGGGTCGACATGCTGGGCGGCGACCATGACCCTGCCATCCGTATGGGATGCCGACATAGCCCTATCTGTTCACCCGCCGCCTGACTCTCGCCCGCCTTGGCATTTACGCGTCAGCCGACTATCTGGCCCGGTGCGATCTGCCGCAATGCCTTGCCGATCTCAGCCAGCATGCCTGCCTCTCTCCCTCGCAGCGCGCGGGAGGTGAGACGCAAGTCGGATGCAACAATGCGTGGGCGCATTCGCTCTCCCTCGCAGCGCGCGGGAGGTGAGCCTTGGGTGCTGCACCTGAACGGCCAGACGCAGCAAGTCAGCGTTACCAGCCGCATCGAGGCCAACAGCCCCTCGATGATCCTGCGTCTTGCCGCCGAGGGCATTGGCATCGCTTTGGTGGACGCGGCTCTGGCCCATCCCCTTGTGGAGTCCGGTCAGCTTTTGCCCGTGCTGGCCGATTGGCAACTGGCCCCGGTGCCGATCTATGCCGCGACCGCCAGCCGCATCCTGCCGCTGAAAACCCGCTTGCTGATCGACCAACTGGCCCAAGCCTTCCAGCGCTTTGACCAAAGCCCCCTTCCGCTGGACGCTTTGCCTGCCTAGGGTCAGACGTCACAGGAAAGGCAGCACCGCCATGTTCTACCGTCCCTCGGATGGCCCGCCTCGCAACGGCGGCCTGCCGCATTCACCCTTCAACGCCATTGTTGCCCCCCGCCCCATCGGCTGGATTTCCACCCGAGGCCCATTGGGCGACAACCTTGCCCCCTATTCTTTCTTCAACGGCGTGGCCTATACCCCGCCGCAGGTGATCTTTGCCGGAACACTCAAGGATTCCATCCGCAACATTCAGGATACCGGGGTCTTTGCCACCAATGTCGTATCGCACCGACTTTGGCTGCAAATGAACGCCACCTCGGCCCATCTGCCACTTGGGGTGGATGAATTTGTCCAGGCCGGGGTGGAAAAGGCCGAGTGTACCACGATCAACTGCCCGCGCGTGGCCCTGTCGCCCGCCACGCTGGAATGCCGCCTGCAACAGGTGGTGACGCTGGAAGGGGGGGCGGACTTTCTTGTGATCGGCACGGTGACAGGGGTGCATATCCGCGATGAATACCTGACAGACGGGCGGTTCGACGTCACCAAGGCGCAGGTCATGGCCCGGCTGGGCTACAAGGACTATGCCCAGATCACCGACCTTCTGCCGCTGGACCGGCCAACATAAACGGCCCATCCGCACCGCCGGTACAGGTCAGGTCAGGGCCAGCTTGTTCCGATCAGAGCCAGCCCGCAAACGGGTTTCGCGATCTTGTTGCGCAATTTTTAATCTTTGCTATCCTAGCCAAAGATTCCGCACATCAACATTGTTGCACATCAGGAGGTTGTCATGCCTACAATTACGTTCGGCCCTGGCGTCGCCAGTTCAGTGCCCTTCATTTATGGGGCGATTGATGAGGCGACACGTTCGGCCACAATCCAATCCCTTACGTCAACTGAAATTGACCTCGTTCTGGGCAATACGGTCTTCAAGATCCACGGGACCGGCCTTAACGCCAGCAACGCGGGCCTGACCTCTGGCACCATCACCGGCATGGATGTGGTCGTCAGCGGGGCTCTTGCGGCGTCGATCACGCATATGTCGTTGTCAGCCGTGACGCTGCAACAGGCGATCAATACAGAGAACACCACCTTCAACAGCCCCGCGCTGGAGAATATCTTCTACCCGATGGGTTGGACCTACTATGGCAATGCCGCGCAGGACATCATCCTGGCGACCTCGAAATCGGCCGATGGCATCCTGTTCAACCTTTCGGGGAACGACCATTTCTACACTGGCGGCGGCAATGATCGCATCTTCCTCGGCGACGGGGCGGACTATGCCAATGGCGGCGCCGGGCGTGACACGCTGGAGGGGGGCTTGGGCAACGACACGCTTCTGGGCGGTATCGGGGGCGATTTCCTGTCGGGTGGTGCGGGGGCAGACCGGGTGGTTGGCGGCGCGGGCAATGACACGATGACAGGCGGCACCGGGGTTGACACGTTCGTGTTTCTGCTTGGGGCTGGCCAGGACCGGATCAACGCGTTCAACGTCACCCAGGACAAGATCGACCTTCCGACCGGCGCTGTCCATTCCATCACGCAATCGGGCAGTGATACGATTTTGCACTACGGCGCAGGCACCGATACGGTTCTGCTGGCTGGCATCGACCTCACCCATGCCGCGATGATCACCTATATCTGACGGCTTGCCTGGCTTCACAAGCCTGCGTCCGGCCCGGGATTGCCCCTGGCCGGGCGCTTGAGTGCAAACGGCGTTGGGGGCGGAGTGAACCTTTCGGACGTCGCTTTGTGATACAGACCCGAAGACGCCCAAACCCTGACACCGCCTATGTCCTTACACCGCTCAAGTGCTGTGACCACCCAGGTCCTGACACCGCCTGAACCCCGATGCCGTCCAGGTCCTGACACCACCTGAACCCCGACAAGGCTTAACGGGCTGCTGAAAAAGTGCCGGCCACCCACGAAATGGGTGAAAGATATGGGAAATCCATCTCGGAACGTGCGCAAACGGTGGCTTGAGCGACGAAAACGGGTGAAAGACGGAACATCCGTCCTAGGGCCTGTGGACATTTAGCGAAGCGCGATGATGGTAGCGGCGATGTTTCATGTTGCGCGATAGCTGGTATCGGTTTTGTCATACCTTGTGTTCACGC
>JAYSQA010000202.1:0-34574 GCA_043721775.1 Rhodobacterales bacterium | reverse complement strand
CGGGATCAGGTTGCCCTCGGACCGGTCGGACATCAGCATGATGGCGACGAGAGGGAAGCCGAACAGGCCGGAAAAGAAGATGTTCTGAAACGGGCTGTAGCTGGCCCCCATGAACTTCACGATGGCATCCGAAGTGGCGTAAATACCGAAGGACAAAAGCGCCAGCAGCGCTCCGTTCAGGTTGGAAGGGCGGGCGGACATGAAAGACCTGATTTTTTGGGGGTTTTGCAGAATGCCTGTGCAGTACGTCCAACCAAACACGGCGGAGTTCAAGGGCAAAAGACCCTAGGCCATGGATTTGGCAGGTTGCCTGCGCCCGGCGGCGAGCAAAAGCATCATCCCGGCGGCGATGATGACGCCGATTCCAAGGGTGGTGGCGAGCGAAGGCCGCTCTCCCCAGAAGATCAGGCCAAGCGCGCTGGCCCACATGATCTGGCTGTATTGCATGGGCGCCACGACGATGGCAGGGGCGGCGCGGTAGGCCGCGATGATGAACAATCCACCGGCGGCGCCCAGAAAGCCCATGGTCAGGCCGATGGACCAGTCATGCAGCGACAAGGGGTGCCAGACGAAGGGCATGACCATGCCCGCGCCGATGACTTGCGCCACCACCGGATACAGCAGGATCACCCCGGCCTTTTCGCGATGCCCGATCTTGCGCAGCATCAGCGAGTTCAACGCCCCGGTCACCGCCCCGCAGATCGCCGTCAGATGGGCCAGTTGAAAATGCGTCGACCCCGGCTGCAATGCTATCAGCACGCCGCCAAAGCCCAGAAGGATGATCATGCCGCGCACCGGGTCAATCGGCTCTCCAAGCAGCGGCCAGGCGAGGAGGGTGATGATCAGCGGCATGGTGAAGAAGATGGCGTAGCATTGCGCGAGCGGTAAGTGGGTGAAGGTATAGGTGACGAAAGCGCTGCCAAAAAGGCTGATCACGACGCGGCCAAGGGTCAGCATCGGCAGGACGGGTTTCAGGCTGGCCTTGCGGTCCATCCAGTAGATCTGGCCCAGCACGAAGGGCAAGGTGCAGAGCGCCGCGAAGAACATGACCTGAAACGAGTTCAGGTCCCGCCCCAGTGCCTTGATCGACACGTCAGAACAGGCATAGGCACAGAAGGCCGACAGCGACAGAAGCGCGCCGCGCAGAGGGGGCGGGGAATTGGACATGCAGCCTTATCTCGTGCCATTGTAAACAAAACGCGCCCGTGACCGTCACGGGCGCGTCGTTTTTTCGGAAAACTTTACCAGTCGCGCTTACAGGCTGGCGTCCAGTGCTGCAATCACCGCGTCGCCCATTTGGCTGGTCGAGACAGGGGTGCCGCCCTCGGGGCCCATCAGGTCAGCGGTGCGGACGCCATCGGCGAGGACCTTTTCCACGGCCTTCTCGACGCGGGTGGCTTCGTCGCCCATGTTGAACGAATAGCGCAGGGCCATGGCGAAGGACAGGATGCAGGCGATCGGGTTGGCTTTGCCGGTGCCCGCGATATCGGGGGCAGAGCCGTGGACGGGTTCATACAGCGCCTTCGGGCGGCCGTTGGCTTGCGGCAGGCCGAGGCTGGCAGAGGGCAGCATCCCCAAGCTGCCGGTCAGCATGGCGGCCATGTCGGACAAAAGGTCGCCGAACAGGTTGTCGGTCACGATGACGTCGAACTGCTTGGGCCAGCGGCACAGCTGCATGGCGCCAGCGTCGGCGTACATGTGCGACAGTTGAACGTCGGGATATTCCTTGTCGTGAATCTCTTGCACGACGTCGCGCCACAGGATGCCGGATTCCATGACGTTGGCCTTCTCCATCGAGCAGACCTTGTTCGAACGCTTGCGGGCCAGTTCGAAAGCCGACCGCGCCACACGGGCAATCTCGGATTCAGTATAGCGCTGGGTGTTGATGCCGACCCGTTCATTCCCTTCCATGAAAATCCCGCGCGGTTCGCCGAAATAGACGCCCGAGGTGAGTTCGCGGACGATGACGATATCAAGGCCCGAGACGACCTCTTTCTTGAGGGACGAGAAATCGGCCAGCGCGTCAAAGCATTGGGCCGGGCGCAGGTTGGAGAACAGGTCCATTTCCTTGCGCAGCCGCAAAAGGCCACGTTCCGGCTTTACCGAGAAATCAAGCTTGTCATATTTCGGGCCGCCGACGGCACCCAGCAGAACGCAGTCAGCCTCTTGCGCCTTGGCCATGGTGGCATCGGTCAGCGGCGTGCCATGCGCGTCATAAGAGCAGCCACCGACGAGGTCTTCGGACACATCGAAGGTGATGCCTCGCTTGGCGTGAAACCAGGTGATGATCTTTTTGACCTCGCCCATGACCTCCGGGCCGATGCCGTCACCGGCGAGGATGAGGATTGAGGGATTGGCCATGGCGGGCTCCTGCTGATGGGTCAGGGTTGGCCTAGCGTGGGGGCGGCGCGGGGTCAAGCCACCGGTCAGGAACGGCGGCGGTAGGTCCACCAAATCGTCACAATGCCCGCGATGATCACCGCCAACCCGATCCACATCCACTGGCTTTGCCCGGACATGACGGCTGACCCTTTCAGGATGTTGGCCCCCTGAAGCGTCCAGATGCTGCCGATCAGGATGAAGACAATGCCAATGACGGTGCCGGCGATGCGCATGAAGTCATCCTTTGTTTCGTGCAACCTATATTTGGTGCGCGGGGGCACAAGGTCAATCAGGCTTGGGCAAGGCGCGGAACTCTGCCGCCAGATGATCCATCACGCGGCGGATGCGCGGGTTCTGGCGCAGGACTTCGGGGGCGGTCAGCCAGATGGGCAGGGCGGGCAGGTGCAGGAAAGCGGCAATGCGTTCAACGGTCGGGTCGGCGTCACCGATGACGGTTTGGGCAGCACCAAGGCCGCATCCGGCGCGGACAAGGCTCCAGTACACCAGTTGATCATCGCAGCGGACGGGGAAGTCTTCGCGCTTGCGGGTCAGGCCAAGGAACGCCAGCATCCGAAGCATAAGGTCGGAACGGTCCATCCCGATCAGATGGGCGTTGTGCAGATCATCGGGGGTCGCGGGACGGCCATGGCGGTCAAGGTAATCTTTGGCACCATAAAGCGCCATCGGCATGTCCGCCAGATGACGGGTGACGACGTCGTTCTGAGTCGGGCGGTACATGCGCAGGGCAATGTCCGCCTCACGGAACAAGAGGTTTTCGGTAGAGTCGGAGGGGACAAGCTCAATCTCGATGCCGGGTTCCGCCTGCCGCAGGCGGGCGAGCATGGCGGGCAGCAGGTAGTATGAGACGACACGGCTGGCCGTCAGCCGGACGGTGCCTTTGAGGGTTTCCTCGTGCCCCGCGGCCAGAAGTGACAACTGGGCTGCGGCCTGGCGCATGGCGGTTGCGGCGGGGATCAGGGCCAAGGCGACCGAGGTGGGCGACAGGCCCTTGGCGGTGCGGGTGAAAAGCGGCGAGGCAAGGGCTGCCTCCAGTTCGGCGATGTGGCGGCCCAAGGTCGGCTGGCTGAGGGCAAGCGTGCGCGCCGCCGCCGACAACGAGCCGGTTTCGGCCACGGCAAGGAAAGAGCGGTACAGGGTCCAGTCGATATTATCCATTCACGGATGAATACCTGACCTTTGCATTTCAGCAATACCCATACGCAACGGCAGGATGCATCTTTGCGTCATCAACATGAAGGAGATGATCATGGGTAAGGTTGTACTGGTGCTGGGCGCCAATGGCCTGTTTGGCGGGCATGTGGCGCGGGCGTTTGCGGCGGCGGGGTGGCAGGTGCGCAAGTATCAGCGCGGGACGGATATGAACGCGGCGGCGATGGGGGCGGATGTGATCGTCAACGGGCTGAACCCGCCGAAATACCATGATTGGGATCGGATCATTCCGGCGACGACGGCACAGGCGATTGCGGCGGCGCAGGCCTCGGGGGCGACCTTGCTGGTGCCGGGCAATGTCTATGTTTACGGGACCGGGGCCGGGGTTTGGGGACCGCAGACACCGCACATTCCGGCCTCACGCAAGGGGACGATCCGGGTGGCGAGTGAACTGGCCTATAAAGCCGCCAGCCAGCGCGGCGTGCAGGTGATCCTGCTGCGCGGCGGCGATTTTCTGGCACCTGACATGGATCAGAGCTTCTGGAACATGATCACGCTGAAATCCTTGGCCAAGGGCAAGATCGTCAGCATGACCGGGCCAGAGGTGAAGCGGGCCTATGCCTATCTGCCGGACATGGCGCGGATTGCGGTGGCATTAGCCGAAAAACGGTCCGGGTTGCCCGAGTTCACCGACATGCCCTACGCCGGCTACACGTTGTCGATGGCCGATCTGAAGATTAATCTGGAGCGGTTGACGGGGCAAAGCCTGACGATCACCCGGTTCGGCTGGTGGCAAATGACCCTGCTGGCGCCGTTCTGGGAACTGGCACGAGAGTTGCGGGAAATGCGGTATCTCTATGATCACTCGCACGCTTTGGACCCGGAACCCTTGGCCACGGCCCTGCCCGACTTCCGCGCCACCCCGCTGGACGTGATCCTGCGCGCGGAGATTGCAGCGCTGATGCCTGCTCAGGGCAAGGTCAGCCTTGCCCAGACCGGGCGGTGAGGGCTGGCCAGGGTGAGGGTGGCAGCGAAGGGGTCACTGTCGGCGGGCCACATCACACCCGCTTCCATAACCCTGATGTCCTTGGAGGGCAGGATCATGTCAAGCCGCAGACCGATCGGGGTCTTGCCGACCAAGGCGGTATCAAGGGCCGGATCGCCGCTTTGGCCCTTGTCGAAGTGGCCCGACGTGCCCTTGGGCAAGGTGTCTTGCACGTAAGGCGAGGCAAGCAGGGCCTGCAACGCCTGATGCTTGCCGTCGCCGTCGGCGGGGTCAGTGTTGGGTTCGCCCATCAGGATATAGGGGGCGACGGGGGGTGCGAAAAAGGCGTTCGGGCCTTGCGGCAGGTCGCCTTTCAGCAGGTGCAGCCAAAGGGCGGTCTCATCCGCGTTGCGGCGGCCATTGCGGTCTTCGGGGCCGTCAAACATCGGCGGTGTCGCAGCCCAGACCAACAGGTTCAGGCTGTGGCCCGGATCATAGACCACCGGCACGACATAGTGACCCGAGGTTGACAGGCGTTGCAACAGAATCTCGGGCGGGGTCATATCGGACGGAAGATCGGCACCGGGCAGGTCTTTCCAAAGAAACGCGGTCAGGTTGACGATATGGGCGCGGTCAATCGGCAGACGCGACAGGATCGCCATGCCGTCTTGCCCGGCAAAACGCCCATAGGCCTGCGCATCACGCGGGCCGGACAGCGCACCGTCATGGTTCATATCCAGCCCGGTCGGAACGCCGGTGTTGGGTCGCAGGGCCAGAGCGTCGGGATAGGTCACGCCAGCGTCACTCAGCCGTTTTTGCAGCGCGGCAAGCGCTGCGCCGTCATAATCATAGTCGATGCCAGTCAAAAGCAGCACATCGGCATTCAGATGGACGACGACAGCAATCTTGGCCTCGGCCTGCGGATCATCGGCGCGGGTCAGGTGTTGCAGGGTGATGCCGGGGCCAGACCTGGTCAGGCCTATGTCGTAGGTGGCCACAGTCACCTCTTTGGCGATGGCCAAGGGGGCCAACAACAGCCACAAGACCAAGGCCCGCGCCATCAGACGGGGGCGTATTGCCCATCCGGATCGGCGCTGCCTGCCGCCAGTCGCCGTGCCAGAATCATGTCTGCCACGCGCCCCATGGCAATACCACGCATGAACAGGCTGGCGGGAAGGAAAGACCATGCTGTCATCGTCCAGATCAGGGTTTGCGGCGTGGTCAAAGCCAGTGGCTGAAACCCGACCGAGGCAATCTCCACGACCAAGGGGGTCACGAAGGGCAGCAGGAACCCCAGGGCGATGTTCACCCGCGCATCCCGATTAAGTCGGGCCACCACATCACCGCCAGAGGTTGGATCGAACGTAGGCAGATTGACCCAGACATTAAAGGGTCTGTCACGTCGCGGCCAGCCGCCGGTGCGCATCATGATGACAAAGACCGCCAGCGAAATCAGAGAGATAAGGTAAGACATCCCCGCCGCCGTGCGGACAGCACCAACCTGCGCGTCACTCGCGGAAGCGCCCGTCATCAGCGTCGCCAGCCGTACCGGGCTGTAAGGGAAATCCATCGAAATGCCGATCAGGGCACCGACGGCGTGGATCAACTCGGTCAGGGTAGAGGGGTTGGTCCGGCCGCGCTCGATGGCGGACAGGCAAAAGACCGTGGCGAACAGCATCAAAAAGCGGATGCGGTTGAAGGGCGGCGCGTCACGAAACTCGACCAGGCCGGGATAGACAGAGTTGTATTCCACAAAGGTCAGCGCGCCGATGAACAGCGCCACAAGGGCCACCATCTGCTGACTGTCCGCACGCGGATCACCCAGAAGGACGGTCGGCGTGGCAATGACAAGCATCACCAAGACAGCCCGCATCGCTGCGCCTGAAAGCCGCGTTATCACGTTGCCTGCACCCCTTTGCCAGACGGATTTGGTGCTTTGCCAAACCCTTGTTCCAGCGCCGACCCACACATTGTGGCGGACCGCCTCAATCTTGCCCAATTCTTGCCTTCTTTCCGCTCGTCCCGCAACTGTCCTGAGCAGTAAGCCGGGAAGCCGCGGCATTTTGAGGGTTCAAGTGTTGCAGGATTGAATCAATTTTGCGGTAAGAAAAAGGCAAGGCGGAGGGGGTGCCTGCGCCTTGGTCAACATCTTGTGGTGCTTGGGGTTTTGGGCCCTAATGCCTTAGGCCCAAGGGCGCAGCGCACCGGCTTTCTTTTCATAGATGTCGATGGAGGCAACCTTTTCCATGGTCAGGCCGATATCATCCAGCCCGTTGATCAGGCAGTGCTTGCGGTGGCTATCCACCTCGAACGGAAAGATGCGGCCATCAGATGTGGTGACGGTCTGGGTTTCCAGATCAATCGTTTGACGGGCGTTGGCGCCCTTTTTGGCGTCGTCCATCAGCGTGTCCACAACATCTTGCGGCATGACAATCGGCAGGATGCCGTTCTTGAAGCAGTTATTGTAGAAGATATCCGCAAAGCTGGTGGAGATCACGCAGCGGATGCCGAAGTCCAGCAAAGCCCAAGGGGCATGCTCGCGTGAAGACCCGCAACCGAAGTTATCACCGGCCACAAGAATCTCGGCATGGCGATAGGCGGGCTGGTTCAGCACGAAGTCCGGGATTTCCTGCCCGTCGAGGGTATAGCGCATTTCGTCAAACAGGTTCTTGCCAAGGCCGGTGCGGGCGATGGTCTTAAGGAACTGTTTGGGGATGATCATGTCAGTGTCGATGTTGACCAAGGCCATCGGGGCCGCGATGCCGGTCAGTTTGGTGAATTTTTCCATCTGTCCGGTTCCTTACACGGTTTCAGTCATCATCTCGCGCACATCGGTCAGGTGACCGGTGATTGCGGCGGCGGCGGCCATGGCGGGGGACAGCAGGTGGGTGCGCCCCCCCCTGCCCTGACGGCCTTCGAAGTTGCGGTTACTTGTGGCCGCACAGCGTTCGCCCGGGGCCAGTTGGTCGGGGTTCATCGCAAGGCACATCGAACAGCCGGCCAAACGCCATTCGAAACCGGCGTCGATGAAGATTTGCGCCAGACCCTCTTCTTCCGCCTGCGCGCGGACCAACCCCGAACCGGGGACAACCATGGCGCGGATGCCGTCTTTCTTCTTTTTGCCCTTCAGGATCGCCGCAGCGGCCCGCAGGTCTTCGATGCGGCCATTGGTGCACGACCCGATGAAGACGGTGTCGATCTTGATATCCGACAGTTTCTGGCCCGGCGTCAGGCCCATGTAGTCAAGGCTGCGCCGCACGGCATCAACCTTGCCGCCGTGGAAATCGGACGGCGAGGGGACGACACCGGTGATCGGCAGAACGTCCTCGGGCGAGGTACCCCAGGTGACGACCGGCGCGATGTCTTCGCCTTTCAGGGTGATGACCTTGTCCCAATGGGCGTCGTCGTCGGAGAACAGGGTCTTCCAGTAAGCCACGGCAGCCTCCCACGCGGCCCCTTTGGGGGCGTGCGGGCGACCCATGCAATAGGCGTAGGTTTTCTCATCAGGCGCTATCAGGCCAGCACGGGCGCCACCCTCGATGGCCATGTTGCAGACGGTCATGCGGCCTTCCATCGACAGGTCGCGGATGGCCTGGCCACAGTATTCAATGACATAGCCGGTGCCGCCTGCGGTGCCGGTGGCGCCGATGACCGACAGTGTGATGTCTTTGGCAGTGACACCTGGCAGCAGATGGCCGGTGATTTCCACTTTGAAGTTCTTGGCCTTGCGCTGGATCAGGGTTTGCGTCGCCAGAACATGCTCGACCTCGGACGTGCCGATGCCATGCGCCAGCGAACCAAACGCGCCGTGGGTGGCGGTATGGCTGTCGCCGCAAACCACTGTCATGCCGGGCAGGGTCCAGCCCTGTTCGGGGCCAACGATATGGACAATGCCCTGGCGGACATCGGACACCGGATAGTAGTTGATCCCGAAGTCTTTCGCGTTCTTGTCCAAAGCCGCAACCTGGATGCGCGAATCTTCGGTCATGGTCGCGGCGTTGGCACGGTCAAGCGTTGTCGGCACGTTATGATCCGGCACTGCGATGGTCTTCAGCGGAGCGCGGACTTTGCGGCCGGTCAGGCGCAGGCCTTCAAAGGCTTGCGGAGAGGTGACTTCGTGCACCAGATGGCGGTCGATATACAGAAGGCAGGTGCCGTCTTCGGCCTGATCAACCAAATGGTCGTCCCAGATTTTGTCGTACAGCGTGCGAGCGGTCATGGCTCATCCTTGGTTTTCAGGAATTCGGGGGGTGTTGGGAGTGCGGGAAATCGGACACGGGCTTCATAGGCCCAAAGACAGCCGGTCAGTCGCGCGCGAGCACCGAGTGCTGCGCACTTTGGAACCGCCATGGCAGGCGGTCGTGGTCGGCGATGTCAAAAAACCTGATCATGGCGAAGCTTTTACGCGGTTTTGTGATTTCTGGCAAGCTAACACTCAAGGCGAGGGTCAGAAGCGGGCGAATTTGCCGTGGTCAATCTCGCGCTCGCGTTGTTCAAGATCGTAGCGGCTGACGGCTTGGTTCAGATAGGCCAGTTCAGCTTCACGCTGGGTCTGGCGATGCGGGAACAGGTAGCGGAACAGGATCATGGCGTGCCTCCTTTTGCCTCCCTCCCCGCAATATGCTGCACTGCGGCGAAGGGGAGAAGAGCCACGCCTGATGTAGTGTCATGCGTTTTCTGCATAGCTTGCGATAACGTCGCATAGGCCATTGCTTGCCGTGGGCTGACGGAAGCTGTGGCAAAGGCACCGGGTCGCATCATATTGGATTGAGGAGGCCCATCATGAAGATCAAACGCCTGTTTGCGGTTCTGGCCATTGGCTTTGCGGGACTTGCGGCAGAGGAGAGCGCCATGGCTGACAGTTACAAATCGACTGAGACACCGAAATATGCGGTGACGAAGGTCGATGGTGCGATTGAACTGCGCAACTATGCGCTGCGGATCATGGCAGAGGTTACGGTGACAGGGTCACGCTCGGCGGCGATCAATGCGGGTTTCCGGGTTCTGGCGGCCTATATCTTCGGGGCGAATGAGGGTGGGGCCAAGGTCGCGATGACAACGCCGGTGACGCAGGTGCCCGGTGAGACGATGGCGATGACCACGCCTGTCACGCAGATGGCGCGGGATGGCAACTGGCTGGTGCAATTCATGATGCCGGGGGAATATACGCTGACGACTTTGCCGAAACCCACGGACGCGCATGTCCGGTTTGTGACGTTGGCGGGCAACCGGCAAGCGGTGCTGCGATTCGCAGGTCTGGCCAGAGAGGGTGTTCTGGCCTCGCAGGAGGGCGAGTTGCGGTCCTGGGCGCGTGGGCAAGGGCTGAAAGTGACGGCGGGGCCGTTCTACTATTTCTACGATCCGCCGTGGACTATGCCATGGAACCGGCGCAACGAGGTGGCTTTCGTGGTGGAGTAGCTTGCATCTGCCGCGAATAGCGGCTAGGCGCGCTCGCTTGTCCATTTGACCGGGCTTTCATTGAGGTTTCATGCCTTGACTGATATGCTGCGGCCAAACCTAGCGCCGGGGTCTGATCGGCGCGTTTCCTTGGAGGACGTTGTCCTGTCTCATTCTGACCCTGCGACCGGCTTGCCGGTTGGGCCGCGGCCCGAGCGCCATGCCGCTGCCGCATCACTGGACTATTCATCGGAGGACGTGCTGGCCGAGGTTCTGGCCTCGCTCGACGATGACAAGGCCGAAGAGGTCGTGCAGATTGATCTGCGCGGGCGCTCGGATGTGGCGGATTACATGGTGATCTGTTCGGGCCGTTCGACCCGGCAGGTCGCGTCAATTGCCGACAAGTTGTCGGACCGTCTGAAGGACAAGTTCAAGATGGGCGCCAAGATGGAAGGCAAGGAAACCGGCGATTGGGTGCTGATTGACGGCAGTGACGTGATCATTCACGTCTTCCGGCCCGAAGTGCGGGAGTTCTATCAGTTGGAAAAGATGTGGATGCCCTCGGCAGCGCATCGGACCGACACGGATGCAGCGGTTTAAGTGCGGGTGCATCTGATTGCGGTGGGGCGGCTGAGAGCCGGGCCTGAGCGCGATCTGGTGGATGATTATATGGTGAGGTTCGACAGAACCGGGCGGCCGCTGGGGCTTGGCCCGGTCGTTGAGCATGAGGTTGAGGACAAGCGCGGGCTTGGGATGGCGGCGGAGGCGGAGTTGTTGGCGCGGGCGGTGCCCTCGGGCGCGGTTCTGGTGTGTTTGGATGAGCGGGGGCGCGTGATGTCTTCTCCGGAGTTTGCGGGGATGCTGGCGAAGTGGCGGGATGGCGGGCGGCAGGATGTGGCGCTGGTGATTGGCGGGGCGGATGGGATTGATCCGGGCTTGCGGGCGCGGGCCGATGCCTTGGTCAGTTTCGGGGCGATGGTTTGGCCGCATATGTTGGTTCGGGTGATGCTGGCCGAGCAGTTGTACCGGGCGGCGACGATTTTGGGTGGCGGGCCCTATCATCGGGCTTAAGAATAAGGGGGGGTGATTGCACGCGTGCAATGTGGGTTATGTCATTGTTTTATAATTGGTTTTTTAATTTCATTTACCTTTCGTTAACCTGAACCACGAGGCTGTAGATGACTGTGCAGGAAGATAGCAGCTTTCGGACGCGGCAGGCGGTGGGCGATCTGGTGCATCATGTCGGGCCTTTGCTGGAACGGCAGTTGGGGGCGGCGGCGGCGGCCTCGGGCCTGTCGATCCGGGCGGCGGGTGAGGCGTTTGGGCGGCTGCGGGATGATGGTTTTCGGTTTCAGGGGGAGACGGCGGCTTTGCGGGGCGGGCTGGAAACCTTGGCGCTGACGCGGGTGGCGGGGTTTGATCTGGCGGTGGTGCTGCTGCTGGCCGATGTCTTGCAGACCCGGCAGAGCAGCGGGCTGCTGGATGAGGTGTGGCAAGAGGCCCGCCTGCGGTTGCGGGATTGGCCGGACACTTTGCGCGCGGCGGTGGCGAATGGGCTGCGGCGGGCGGTGGAACTGCGGGCGATTGAGGGTGAAGCGCCCTCTGACGCCGATTGTTTGACTCGGGGGGCAGAGGCGATTGCCGGGCCATTGTTGCGGATTGTGCGGGCGATGCGGCCGGATGAGTTGCTGGCGGTGGCAGGGGCGGACCACGGGCAGGATGCGGAACGGCATCTTGCGGCATTGAAGGCGGATATCCGGCAGCGCGATGGGATTTTTCAGGCGGGCGAGACTTGGTATCCGGCGGAGGTTGTCGAACTTACGGCGCATGGGGCGGATCAGCCGGGGTTTGAGGGATGCTCAGCTATCTTGCTGCTGAACGCCCTCAAGATGGGTGGGCCGACGGTGTGGTTCGATTCCCGATGGGAGACGTTGGGGCAGGCTTATTGCGGGCTTCGACCCTCGGCGCGCGATCCGATTCTGGCGGGGATCAGGTGGAGCTATGAGACGGACCGCGAATTTCAAAGTTGGAGCAAAGAAGATTTTCGTTCCGGGCTTACCATTCCGGTGGTGCATGAGGTTTTGTGACGCCTGCCGCCGGCCATCACATCACGTGTCATGATTGCTCTGCGCGCGTTGGGATATTAGAAGAGCCTGAAGCCTTTGAGGGATAAAGCCATGACCGCCCATAAACCCGTCGTCTTGTGCATTCTGGATGGTTGGGGGCTTGGCACCAACCCGGCGGTTTCGGCCCCGGCGCAGGCGCAGGTGCCGAATTTCAACCGGCTTTGGGCTGACTGCCCGCATTCAACGCTGACGACCTTTGGGCCGCAGGTTGGGTTGCCGACCGGGCAGATGGGGAATTCGGAAGTTGGGCATACCAACATCGGCGCCGGGCGGATTGTAGCGATGGATCTGGGCGCGATTGATCTGGCGGTCGAGGATGGGTCTTTTGCCACGAATGGGGCTTTGGTGGCGTTTATTGCCAAGCTGAAAGCTTCGGGTGGCACGGCGCATCTGATGGGAGTGGTGTCAAACGGCGGCGTGCATGGGCATATTGTTCATGTGCTGGCGGCATGCCGGGTGATTACGGCGGCGGGCGTGCCGGTGGTTTTGCATGCAATTACCGATGGGCGCGACGTGGCACCGGACTCGGCGGGGCGGTTTATGGGTGAGCTGATGGCGGGTTTGCCTGCGGGGGCCAAGGTTGGCACAGTGATCGGGCGCTATTGGGCGATGGACCGGGATAACCGGTGGGAGCGGGTGGCGCGGGCCTATCAGGCGATGGTGAATGCCGTGGGCGAGCATGCTTTGACGCCTGCGGCGGCGGTGGCGCAGTCTTACGCCAAGAAGGAAATGGACGAGTTTATAGCACCCACAGTGATTGGCGATTATGCCGGGGCCAAGGATGGCGACGGATATTTCTGCCTGAATTTCCGGTCGGATCGGGCGCGCGAGATTCTGGCGGCTTTGGGCGACCCGGCGTTTCATGGCTTTGAGACGGGCAAACGGCCGGTCTGGGCGGCGATGCTGGGCATGGTGGAGTATTCCACGACGCACAACACTTATATGACGACGGCGTTTCCGTCGCGGTCTTTGCCGAATACGATTGGGGAATGGGTCGCCTCGCATGGGTTGACGCAGCTTCGGCTGGCCGAGACGGAGAAGTATCCGCATGTGACCTTCTTTCTGAACGGCGGTCGTGAGGTGCCGTTTGTAGGGGAGGACCGCTATATGGCGCAGTCGCCCAAGGTCGCGACCTATGATTTGCAGCCAGAGATGAGTGCGGCGGAAGTGGCTGAGCATTTGGTCATGGGGATCGAGCATGGCTATGACCTGATCGTGGTCAACTTCGCCAATCCGGATATGGTGGGGCATACCGGCAGCCTTCCTGCCGCGATCAAGGCGTGTGAGGCGGTTGATCTGGGGTTGGGGCTGGCACTGGCTGCGTTGCGACGCGCGGGGGGGGCGATGATCATCACGGCGGACCATGGCAATTGCGAGTTGATGGTTGATCCGGTGACGGGGGGGCCCCACACCTCGCATACAGTGAACCCGGTGCCGGTCATTCTGGTCGGCGGGCCTGCGGGGGCGAAGTTGCGCGACGGGGGCAAGCTGGCTGATCTGGCGCCGACGTTGCTGAATTTGATGGGGTTGCCGTTGCCGGTGGAGATGACGGGCAAGAGCCTGCTTCTGGCATGATCAAGGCACTGGCCCTGGTAATGCTGCTTGTGTCGCCGGTGGCGGCGCAGGATGCTTCTGGGCCGGTGGGCGATGTGGCGAAGGCGGCGCTCAAAGCCTCGACTGACCTTAAGGATGCCGTCAAGGCGCTGGAGGCGGCGGATGCGGCCAAGGACCGGGTTGTGGCGCTGACCACGACGATCCGGGCCTATGAGGCGGGCCTGGCCGCGATGCGCGAAGCGATGCGGCAGGCGGAGTTGCGGGAAAGCACCTTGAGCATTCAGTTTCAGGCCAAGCGGGCCGAGGTTTCGCAGCTTTTGGGCGTGCTGGCGGGGCTGGACACCGATCCGGGGCCGTTATTGCTGCTGCATCCGGATGGGCCTTTGGGCACGGTACGGTCAGGCATGATATTGGCGGAGGTGGCACCCGATTTGCAGAAAGAGGCGGCGGCGCTGAAGCAGGACCTGACCGAACTGCGCGACCTGCGGGCGTTGCAGGCGGCGGCAGCAGTGACACTGGCCGAGGGCTTGGGCCGGGTGCAGGTGGCGCGGACGGACCTGTCACAGGCGATGTCGGACCGCACCACGCTGCCGAAACGGATTACCGAGGACCCGGCGGCGTTGCAGGCGCTTCTGGACAGCGCCAAGACGCTGGCGGGCTTTGCCAAGGGGTTGGGCGCGCAAGACAGCTCGGTTCAGGGTTTTGCCGAGGCCAAGGGCACTTTGGCCTGGCCTGCCTTGGGGCATCTTATCCTGCATGCCGGCGAAACCGATGCCCAAGGGGTCACCAAGCCGGGGGTGACGCTGGCCACCAGACCGCTGGCGCTGGTGACGGCACCCTGGGCCGGGACGATCCGTTACCGGGGCCCGCTGCTGGACTACGGAAATGTGATGATACTGGAGCCGGGACAGGGCTATCTACTGGTTATCGCCGGGCTCGATCAGGTTTATGGCGAGGTGGGTGATGTGGTGTCAAAGGGCGACGCGCTGGGGTTGATGGGCGGGACAGAGGAGACCCCGGCAGCAAGTGTTGCCGATATCCTGATGCCCGCTGACAACGGCGCTGGTGCAAGTGACAGCGAAACGCTTTATGTGGAACTGCGCAATGGGGCTGAGACCATCGACCCGATGGATTGGTTCGCCGCTAACGAGGAATAGACTGGCATGAACAAGGTTCTGATGGCCGCTTTGGGCGGTACGGTGGCCGGGGCGCTGCTTGTGACGCAATTCGCCGGGCCGCTGATCGCACAGGATGCAACGAAGAATGCGTCGGTCTATCAGCAGCTGGATCTGTTCGGCGATGCCTTTGAGCGCATCCGCAGCCAGTATGTCGAGGAGGTTGACAGCCAGAAGCTGATTGAGGCGGCGATCAACGGGATGTTGTCCAGCTTGGACCCGCATTCCAGCTATATGAACGCCAAGGACTATGCCGCGATGCAGGTGCAGACCAAGGGCGAGTTTGGCGGCCTTGGCATCGAGGTGACTCAGCAGGATGGCTATATCAAGGTGGTCTCGCCCATCGACGGTACTCCGGCGGACAAGGCTGGCATCAAGACGGCGGATTTGATCATCAAGGTCGATGGCAAGTCGGTCAACGGGCTGACGATGGATCAGGCGGTTGATCTGATGCGCGGCCCGATCGGGTCTGAAGTGCTGATTACGGTTGTGCGCGAGGGGACCAAGGAGCCGTTCGACGTGTCCATCATCCGGGACACCATCAAGGTGGCGGCGGTCAAGGGCCGGTTGGAGGGTGACACGGTGGTGCTGCGCATCACGTCCTTCACCGATCAGACCTATTCGGGTCTGGTGTCGGAACTGAAGAAGGCGGTTGATCAGGCTGGCGGTTTGGACAAGGTCAACGGCGTGGTGCTGGACCTGCGCAACAATCCGGGCGGTCTGCTGATGCAGGCCATTCAGGTGTCAGACGCTTTCCTGAACGAGGGTGAAATCGTCTCGACCCGGGGACGCAACCCCAAGGACAACGAGCGGTTCAATGCGACCAAGGGTGATCTGGTCAACGGCAAGCCGATTGTGGTGCTGATCAACGGCGGATCAGCCTCGGCGTCCGAAATTGTGGCGGGCGCCTTGCAGGACCATCACCGGGTGATCGTGGTTGGCACCAAAAGCTTCGGCAAAGGGTCAGTCCAGACGATTCTGCCGGTGCGCGGCGAGGGGGCCATGCGTCTGACGACGGCGCGGTATTACACGCCCTCGGGCCGGTCCATTCAGGCTTTGGGCGTGATGCCGGATATCGTGGTCAACCAGCCTGCGGTTGATCCGAACGCCAAGCCGGCGGATACGGCGAAGGACCCCAACAAGATGACCTCGGAAGCTGATCTGAACGGGATTCTGTCGAATGACTCGATGACGGATGAAGAGAAGAAGCAGCTTGAGAACGAACGCGCCCGCACCGAGGAAGCCGCCAAGCTGCGCGACAGCGACTTCCAGCTGGCTTATGCGATCGACATCTTGCGGGGCTTGAATGCCGTGGCCAAGCAGCCGTGAAGGTGGAGCTGCCGTATCGCCCCTGTGTGGGCGTGACTTTGATCAACCCTGCGGGGTTGATCTTCGCGGGGCGCCGTCTGGATGGCGCGCCTGATGCGTGGCAGATGCCGCAGGGTGGCATTGATGATGGGGAAAAGCCCCGGGCCGCCGCCTTGCGAGAGTTGGGCGAAGAAACCGGGGTGACGCCGGATCTGGTGGAGTTTGTCGCCAAGTCTGCCGATTGGCTGACCTATGACCTGCCGCCGGAGTTGCTTGGCAAGGTGTGGGGCGGCAAGTACAGGGGGCAGACGCAACGCTGGTTCCTGTACCGGTTTGCCGGGACCGATGAACAGGTCAACATCGTGCAGCCACATCAGGAATTCGGCGCATGGCGCTGGATTGGCGCGGATGAGATGCTGGCGCGGATCGTGCCGTTCAAGCGGGCGGTTTACGCGCAGGTGATAGCGGAGTTCCGTGGGTATCTGGCCTAGGCCTGACCGGCGGCTACGGCCGTGATCTCGGCAAAGGTTCGGGTCAGGCGGTGGCGCAGGGCATCTGCGATGGCCATGCGGTAAAGCCGCAGATAGACGGCGCGGTCTGCCCCGGCGTGCCTTGCCCTGATCCGCCATTTCAGCACGGCCAGCGCAAAGACCGGCCAGAAAAGCACCGGTCCCGCAGCCACGCGGTAGGCCAGAAGGCTGTTGCGGTAGTTGTAATAGACCTTCCAAAGCGGGCGATAGATGTCACCGCCGCCCTGCTGATAGGTGGCGCAGTCATGCTCGAACCGGACGGCGGGCAGAAAGCCGATGCGCCCGCCCTTCAGGGTCATGGTCAGGGTATAGATCACGTCATCGGCGTAGATGAAGAGATCGCCTTCGGGCAGCCCGGCCCGCGCCTGACCCTTGCGCGACAGAAAGAAGCCGACGAACGAGGTGCCGTCGATGGGCACGGGCTGGTCCGAGGTGTAATCCTGATCCTTGAGGTGAAAGCCGGATCGGCCGGCGAACAGGGTTTGGCGGAAATCAGCCAGATGCCAGAACGGGTTGCGCCACGGCCGGTTCATGTCGCAGATGCGGCCGTCGGGGTAGAAGACGCCTGCGGCAATCGCATCGTATCCTTCATGCAGCACGGCATCGGCTTGGGACAGGAAGGCCTGCATGGCGCCGGGCACGGGCCTTGCGTCGTCATCCATCAGCACACACCAGTCGGGGTCGAAGCGGCGCCGCACCTCGCGCAAACCCGCCTCGAAGCCCCCTGCCCCGCCGCTGTTTGTCTTCAGGCCCAGCACGTGCAGGCGCGGGTCTGGAATGGCGCGCAGCAAGGCGGCGGTGCCATCGGTGGAGGCGTTGTCAACGACAAGGATGGCATCCATATCCTCGGCCAGCAGGCGGGTCACGGTGCGTTGCAGGTGATCTTGCCGGTTGTAGGTGACGACCAGCGCCACCAGCCGTGGCTTGGCGGTGGTCTGCGCCGCATCAAGACCGGACGTGCCGGTCAGCAGGTTCATATCGGGCGTACCGCGAAGGCGGGCATGGCGCCACCTTTGGCGGTGTTGGCAACAAAGGCGCGGGCGGCGTTCAGCGCCTCACGGATGGTGACGTCCATGTCAAGGTAGCGGTAGGTGCCCAGACGGCCCACGAAGGTGACACCGGTTTCCGCTTCGGCGCGGGTCACATACTGGCGCAGCAGGTCCTGCTCTTCCATCAGGCGGATTGGGTAGTAGGGGATGTCATCCGGCCCGCAGAGGCGCGAGAATTCGCGGTATATGACCGAGCCTTCATGGCTTTCCCACGGCGAGAAGTGCTTGTGTTCGGTGATGCGGGTCCATGGCACGTCAACCTCGCCATAGTTCATCACGGCGCAGCCCTGATAGTCGCCCCAATGGGTGAAGCGTTCGAAATCCAGCGTGCGATAACCGAGGCGGCCGATGTCATAATCGTACCAGCCATCCAGCGGGCCGGAGTAGAAGACATGATCGAATTGGACCGCCTGATCGCGGCTGAAGCGGGTGGCAAGGTGGACGGTGATGTTGGGATGATCAAGAATACGTTCGACCATCGCGGTATAGCCGTTCTGCGGCATCCCTTGGAATTTATGGAAGAAATAGTTGTCGTCGTAGTTGAAGCGCACCGGCAGGCGTTTCAGGATTGACGCCGGAAGCTGGGTCGGATGCACGCCCCATTGCTTCTGGGTATAGCCCTTGAAGAACGCCTCATAAAGTTCGGGGCCTACAAAGCGCAGTGCCTGATCCTCAAACGTTTGCGGGTCGGTGATGGTGGTATCTGCCTTCGCCTCAAGAAAAGCCTTCGCCTCTGCCGGACCCATGGTGGCGTGGAAGAACTGGTTGATCGTGTGCAGGTTGACCGGCAGCGAGAAGACTTGCCCCCCCGAGATGGTCTTGACCCGGTTCTTGTAGGGCATGAAGGTTTCGTAAGAGTTCACATAATCCCACACCTCGGCATCGTCGGTGTGGAAGATGTGGGGGCCGTAGATGTGGACCATGACGCCGGTGTCAGGATCACGCACACAATGGCAGTTGCCGGCGACATGGGTACGGGCATCAACGATGGTGACCCGGTGCCCAAGGTCGGCCAGATGCCGCCCGATGACGGCGCCTGACAGCCCCGCGCCCACCATCAGATAATTGCCTGTCATAAGTTGCCTTCCACGCCTGAGCCGGTCTGATGACCCCTCGCCGCAATACCGGATAAGGGTTAACAGATCAATTCGCTGCGGCACATCGACCTCGCGGATGGGCACGGTTGCGGTTCAGCTTTTGCGCACAGCGGCGCTTTCCAACAGATCGCGCACCATGGGGATGACTTTCTGACCGTAAAGCTCAAGGCAGGTCAGCAGGTTTTCATGCGGGACAGGTCCGGTGGTGTATTTCATGTCGAACCGCGCCAGCCCCAGATCAGCCACTGTCGCCGCAATCTTGCGCGCCACGGTTTCCGGCGAGCCTATGTAAAGCGAGCCCTCTGCAACCTCGGCAATGAAGCGGGCCTTGGTCGTGGGCGGCCAGCCACGCTCGCGCCCGATGCGGCCGAACATGTCCTGATAGGCGGGCCAGGCAATTTCGCGGGCCTCTTCATCCGTCGCGGCAATGAAGCCGGGGGAATGGACGCCAACCGGGCGCACGGGCTTTTGCAACTGGGTGCAGGCGCGCTGGTACAGGTCGATGTAGGGCAAAAAACGGCGCGGGTCGCCGCCGATGATGGCCAACATCAGTTGCAGGTCCTGCCGCACGACGCGCACCACCGATTCCGGGCTGCCGCCGACACCAACCCAGACGGTCATGCCTTCGGGGCCAAGCGGCGGCTGGACGCGTTCGTTGGTCAGGCCGGTGCGGGTCTGGCCAGCCCATGAGACCTCTTTCTCACGCACCAGCTTGGCGAACAGATCAAGCTTTTCTTCAAACAGCACGTCGTATTCGGCCATGTCATACCCAAACAGCGGATAACTTTCAGTAAAGCTGCCCCGGCCCATGATCGCCTCGGCCCTTCCGTTCGACACCGCATTCAGCGTGGAAAAGCGCTGGAAGGCCCGCACCGGATCATCCGATGACAGAACCGTCACCGCAGTGCCCAGCTTGATGCGTTTGGTCCGGCCTGCGATGGCGGCCAGCACAATCTCGGGTGCGGAGATGGCGAAGTCGGGGCGGTGGTGTTCGCCCAGGCCAATGAAGTCGATGCCGACCTCATCCGCCAAAGCCCCCTGTTCAACCACATCACGCAGCACCTGATCGGGCCGCTTCAGTTTGCCATCCTGCCCCAGCGAGATATCGCCAAAGGTATCCAAGCCCAATTCCACCGTCATGAAAGCCTCCGCCTGTGAGCCTGTCATATGAGGATTTTGCGCCCGGAGAAAAGGCGCAAAACGGCAGAGGCTTTGCGCGGGGGTGCAGGGTGTGCGGGCTTGCGGGCTTGCGGGCTTGCGGAAATGACAAAGGGCTTGGGTGTCGCCACCCAAGCCCTTTATGTTGGTGAGCCGGTCGGGATCCGAACCAGAGACCTACTGATTAAAAGTCTCTAGGTACGCTGTTTTCTTGGGGTTGCCTTGAGTTGCACTGACCCACATTTGGCCTTGAAAATATGGCGATATTGCCCCATCTTTCTTGCACTGGGTTGCAACAGGTTTCGTGTTGCGTGGTAGCCCGGTGGTAGCCCAAGGGGAACGCGATGGCTGAGACAGTCAAAATCAGCAAGAGGACCGTTGACGCGATTAAGGCCACAGGGGCGCGCTTTGTGTCCTGGGATTCGGAGATTTCGGGTTTCGGGCTTCGCGTTGGCCCTACGGGCAGCAAAACCTATGTCTTCAAGTATCGGGTTGGCGGCGGGCGAAGTGGCCGGGTTCGCTGGGGCGTGATTGGCCAACATGGGGCGCTTACGCCTGATCAGGCTCGAGATACGGCCCAGCGTTGGGCGGCTGAAGTTGCGGCGGGTGGTGACCCAGCGGGCGACAAGTTGGAAAAGCGCAAAAGCCCTACAGTGTCGGAACTGCTTGACCGATACCTTGAAAGCCATGCCGCGCCGAAGAACAAGGCCAGCACGGCCCGCAACGCCGGGCTTTTGGTCAACAAACTAATTCGCCCTGCGCTGGGTAAACTGAAAGTGGCCGATGTTACCTCTTCTGATGTTGCGAGGTTTCATGCCGCGAACGCGGGAACGCCATATCAGGCGAACCGCGCGCGGTCTGTCTTGTCGAAGGCGTTCGCTCTTGCCGAAACTTGGTGTTATCGGGAACGGCACTCAAACCCCTGCGTAGAAGTCGAGCGTTTTCCCGAAAAGGCCCGTGAGCGTTTCCTAAGCCCGGCAGAGTTTGCCGCCTTGGGCGAGGTGTTGACGAAGGCAGAACGGGGTGAGGTGCTGGTCATCAAAAAGAAAGACAAGTCCAAGAATGTGACCGTGAGTTCTTGGGCTATTGCAGCTATTCGGCTTCTGATCTTCACGGGTGCCCGACACAGTGAAATTCTTGGCCTGCGTTGGGAGTGGATCGACTGGCAGGCGGGAAGAGCAAACCTTCCCGACAGCAAGATGGGCAAAAAACCCTTGATGCTTCCACCTGCGGCGCTTGAGGTTTTGCGGGGTCTGGACATGCCGAAGGATGGAAGGGGCTATGTGATCCGGGGCGGTGACCATAGCGACCCGGAAAAGGCACTGGTCAATCTGAAAGACCCTTGGGGCGCGGTTCGCCTGGCGGCTGGTTTGCCCGATGTTCGCCCGCACGATTTGCGGCATTCCTTCGCTTCGGTGATGGTGGCGGGCGGGGCGTCTTTGCCGGTGATCGGTAAACTTTTGGGCCACCGCGACGTAAAGACAACCGCCCGATATGCTCACCTTGCAACAGACCCTCTCAAAGCCGCGGCGGATCAAGTCGGCGGGGTGATCGCTGGGCACCTCAAAGGCCCGAAAGGCGGGGCCGAAGTGGTTCAAATCAAACGCAAAAGTTAACGCAAAAGGACCGCTCTTGCGGCCTGATTTCAGAAGGGAAAGTGTCTATGTCTATAGAAGTGAATCGACCGGCTACGGCCAAGGAAGATTTCCTTGCTTCCGCTACGCTGGCTGTACTTGTATCGCGCTTGAACTCAAAAGGTCTTAGGTCTTTGGCCGAAGAAACCGACCGTTTGGCCGGTCTGGAAATCGCGGAAGACCGTGACGCTTTGGCTCTGAGTGATTTATCAAATTATCTTCGCAATCAAGCGAGCATTCTGGACGCTCAACAGACAGCCAATTGAGTGTTTTCTCAACCTGACAAAAGAAGGGAAATTCCGATGAACGTTCAAACCGTGAATACGATTGACCAAGGGCGTGGTGCCCCACAATCCAAAGACTGCCTGACCCTTGATCTGGCCGCGCTAGATCGGATGGAATTGCCCGATCTGCTGGCGCTGCGCGCTTGCCTGTATGACGGATTCCGCTGGGGCGATGCCGCTTTACCCTTTATCGCGCCCTTGTGGGAGGATTTGGTTGCGGTGGTGGAATCCGAGATTCTCGCCCGTCCGATCATGACCGTTGAACAAATGAGCCGGGTAATCGTGGCCTTTGCCGATCCGCGCAATCCTCATTTTGACGGTCTGATGGCCCTGCGCCCCCATGCCGAAGCGGTCCTTTCGACCCTTAGCAAGAGCAATGTGCAGGCTTGATCTGGTGCCGGTGACCCTCTAGCCGACAAAAGGGCTACCTTCACAGTAGGTAGCCCTAGCCCTTACGCCTTGCCCCGTTGCCAATTGTGCCCGACGCCGGGCAGATCGCCCAGCCCCTCGAGCTGGTGCCCGTGGCAGGTGGTGGCCGTGGCCTTGCCCTGATGATGGTGACAGATGCCCGACGCCGGGCAAATCGCCCAGCCGCTCGAGCTGGTGGCCGGTGCCGGTGTTGGCCGTGGCCGTGGCCCTGCCAGATGGCGCCTCGCCCTGATGATGGTGGCCGGTGCCCGACGCCCGGCAGATCGCCCAGCCGCTCGAGCTGGTGCCGGTGCCCCTAGCAGGTGGTGGCCGGTGCCCGGCACATCGCCTCGAGCCGGTGGCGGTGACAGGCCCATCAGGGGCAGGGGGGGGCAAATCCCTACCAAACCGGCCGAGCCTAGACCGGTCTTCCACTCATGCAGGGTTTTTTTGCTTACCAGTGAATTTTTCGAAGCGTTGTTTTCATTCAGTTTTTTCTGTGTAGGGGGGTGCGATGTATTTGCGGAAGATCGGGTAAATCCGCCCGAAAAAGGGGTGTTTTTTTTCGCAGCGCCTGCAAGACTTTGAAATTATATATTGAAACCAATGCCTTGAAGGTCGTCCAGTGGTCACAAGCATAAATCTTTTTGTTACCGGTTTTGTTACCAAGCAAGAGCAAGAAAGTTGATTAAAAACAGTTGGTTATATAAGTGGTAACAAAAGTAACAAGGTAACAGCAATATACGGCCTCGCCCTTTTTCCGAATTGGAGCGGGAATGTCGATGCGGACAGCCTAGCGGACGCCGCCGGGCTGTCTTTTTCACGGGTTCTGATTAAGGCAAAAAATGCGAAGAATTTCCACCCCGGCGCGGGCGCGGGGTAATTTTTGAGATGCATTACTGAGGCGTTCGAGCCGATGACCGTGGCCCTGCCAGATCATGCCTCGCCCTGGTGGTGATGCCCGGCAGATCGCCCAGCCCCTCGAGCTGGTGCCCGTGGCCGGTGGTGACCGTGCCCCTGCCAGATCACGCCTCGAACTGGTGCCGGTGGCCGACGCCGGGCAGATCGCCCAGCCCCTCGAGACTGTGGAGGCGTTATCATAAAGCCGGGTTATTTGGCGAAAAAACCTGCCGTGGTAGCCCGGTGGTAGCCCGGAAAAACAAAGGGCTCAGGCGTTTCCGCCTAAGCCCTTGATGTTATTGGTGAGCCGGTCGGGATCCGAACCCGAGACCTACTGATTAAAAGTCAGTTGCTCTACCGGCTGAGCTACCGGCCCACTGCGGCGCTCACTAAGGAAACCTGACGGGGCCGTCAACCCCTGATCCACTGCTTATTCGCAGAGGAAGTTTTCGCATGGTGAGCCGTGCAGAATTCGAACCTGTGACAAGCTGATTAAGAGTCAGCTGCTCTACCAACTGAGCTAACGGCCCCATGGGGTGGCAGCGTCCGATCCCATCGGCGGCGCGGGTCAAGAGTGCGGCGCCCGGCCTTTGCCGACTGGCAAAATCTCTGCGTCGCGGGTATAGGACGCGAATGAGCAGCGCAGAAATCCAGAGCGGCCTCGCCTTCATGAAGATGCACGGCGCAGGCAACGATTTTGTCGTGATCGATTCGCGTGGGCGCGAAGCGATCGTGACGCCTGCGTTGGCGCGTGCACTTGGCGACAGAAACCGTGGCGTGGGGTTTGACCAGTTGGCAGAGATTCGCTTGGACGAGGGTGCAGACTTTGCGCTGGACTTCTGGAACAGAGACGGAAGCCGGGCCGGGGCCTGCGGCAATGCCACACGCTGCGTGTCAGACTTCGTCATGCGCGGCGCCGGGACCGATAAGGTCGATCTCGTGACAGCTCGCGGACGTCTGTCCGCCGTTCGATTGCCGGATGGGAGAGTAGCCGTCAACATGGGGGCGCCGCAGCAGGATTGGGCAGAATTGCCTTTGGCACGCGCAGTCGAAACGCTGCACCTGCCGTTGCCTGGTGATCCGGTCGGCGTGGGCATGGGCAATCCGCATTGCGTCTACTTTGTGCCGGATGCCGAAGCGGTTGACCTGCCGGCCGTGGGGCCAGGTCTTGAACGTGACGCCCTGTTTCCGGAACGGACCAATGTCGAATTTGCCTCTGTCCTTGGCCCGGATCATTTGCGAATGCGCGTTTGGGAACGCGGTGCCGGGATTACGCTGGCCTGCGGCTCCGGGGCTTGCGCCACTGCGGTGGCTGCACACCTGCGCGGGCTTACTGGCCGCAAAGTGCGGCTTGATCTTGATGGCGGCGTATTGGAAGTTGACTGGCGCGACGAAGGCGTCTGGATGACGGGCCCCGTGGCGCATGTGTTTGACGGAGTTCTGTCGGCTGAATTTCTGGCGGCACACCGATGAACGCTGAAGCCAAAGCGCCTGTCTTCGCGACCTTGGGCTGTCGTCTCAATGCCTACGAATCCGAGGCGATGAAAGAGCTTGCTGCGGCTGCGGGCCTGTCGGGCGCCGTGATTGTGAACACTTGTGCGGTAACCTCGGAAGCGGTTCGCAAAGCCAAGCAGGAAATTCGTCGACTCGCGCGGGAAAATCCGGGCGCTGCGGTGATCGTGACAGGTTGCGCCGCCCAAACCGAGCCCGAGACCTTCGCCGAAATGCCGGAAGTCACACGGGTGATCGGCAACCATGAAAAGATGCAGGCCGATACATGGATCAGCTTGTCCGGCACGCTGCGCGTCCCTGACCTGATCGGCACGACCGAGAAAATTCAGGTCGATGACATCATGGGGGTCAAGGAAACAGCCGGCCACATGATCGACGGCTTCGGTCGGCAACGCGCGTATGTTCAGGTGCAGAACGGCTGTGACCACCGATGCACCTTTTGCATCATTCCCTATGGTCGCGGCAACTCGCGTTCGGTGCCCGCAGGAGTTGTCGTCGAGCAGATCAAACGATTGATCGACAAAGGGTTTCACGAGGTTGTGCTGACCGGAGTGGACCTGACATCGTGGGGTGCGGACCTGCCAGGAGCCGCGCATCTGGGCGATCTGGTATTGAAGATCCTGCGCCTGACCGGCATCGCGCGGCTGCGGATCTCCTCGATCGATTCGATTGAGGCGGATCCTGCCCTGATGGAAGCGATCGCTACCGAGCCGCGCCTGATGCCCCACCTGCATCTGAGCTTGCAAGCCGGCGACAACCTCATCCTCAAACGGATGAAGCGGCGTCATCTGCGCGAGGATTCCATCCGGTTCTGTGAGGAAACCCGCAAGTTGCGCCCCGACATGATCTTTGGCGCTGATCTGATTGCCGGCTTTCCAACTGAAACCGAATATATGTTCGCTAATACTCTGAATCTGGTGCAAGACTGCGGTCTGACTTTCCTGCATGTCTTCCCATTCAGCCCACGCAAAGGGACACCTGCTGCACGGATGCCTCAAGTAAAAGGACCAGAGATCAAATCCCGCGCGGCGAGACTGCGCGCTGCGGGAGACACTGCACTTGCGCAACATCTGGCGACGCAGGTCGGTCAGGTTCACGAGGTTTTGGTTGAAAACCCACGCCTTGGCCGGACCGGACAGTTCACCGAGGTGGTATTTGACAGCGACCAGACCGAAGGCGCCATTCTGTCAGCCAGGATTATTGGGCATGCGGATGGGCGGCTGCTGGGTGCTCTTCAAGCCTGACAGCTTTCAGCGCGCGCGAAGACGCCTGTCAGGGCGGATGAGCCCTACCGTTGGCGGATTGTGTCACCCGGTTGCAGTGTCGGGAACAGTTCCACAATGTCCGAGCCCAAATCCGGATCCTCATTCCGACCCGCGATGATCTGGGCGGCACGGCGACCGATCTCCAGCCGGCAGGCATCCATCGTGGCGAGCCTGCGTGGTAAACCATCCAGCAACTCAACCCCGTTGAACCCGGCGAGGCCGACCTTTTCCGGCACGTCGATCCCCTGATCAAGACAGTACAAAAGCCCGCCGGCGCCGATCATATCATTGGAATAATAAAGAAAATCGACGTCAGGGCTGCGCCGCAGCACCGCCGCCGTCATTTCACGCCCTTTCAGCAGTGCCGATCCGCCATCGTAGAATTCCCGGTCAACCAAAGACATGCCGACCCGCTTCAATGCCTCTTCAAACCCCTCGAGCCGCTTCTTGGCGCGAAAATCATTCGGCATCTGCGTGCCCAGAAAGGCAATCCGCTTGTAGCCAGACGCCACGATCGCCTCTGCCATCTGACGACCCGCGCGGCGGTGCGAGATACCGACGGCGCTGTCGACGACCTGACCATCGATGTCCATGATCTCCACAATCGGAATCCCAGCCTGCACCAGCATGGCGCGCGCCGGGGCAGAGTGTTCCAACCCGGCTAGTATCACGCCCGAGGGCCGCCAGGACAGCATCTCGTACAGCACGGTTTCTTCGCGCGCGGGGAGATAATTCGTGACGCCGACAACAGGCTGCAGCCCGGTATTGTCCAGAACGGCCGAAATGCCCGTCATCACTTCCGGGAACACCATATTGGAGAGTGATGGGATGATGACCCCAACCAGATTGACCCTTTGGCTCGCCAGCGCTCCGGCGATCTTGTTCGGCACGTATCCCAGCGTCCGGGCGGCCTGCAGGACCCGTGCGCGGGTGGTGTCCGACACGTCACCGCGATTGCGCAGGACCCGGCTAACCGTCATCTCGCTGACGCCAGAGGCCTCGGACACATCCCGAAGAGTCAGGGTGCGGCGCAGATCGGTGGCTGGTGCCTTGGTCAACATTTGTCCCCTTCTTTTCACCAGTGTTAGCGCCAAATCTTTCGCTTGTCCAAGGCGTGATTGGTCTCTATGTTACCGCTAACGGGGCTGATTGAAAGGCTCCGGCGATATCCAGTGCGTCCTGCAAGCTCTCAAGCCGGACGCAATGGACCCCGAGGGGGAGTGGTGGGCCAAAGTCACTCCCCCTTTTCTTTTCCCAAAAGCGTTGCATGACCAGGCGTTTTGGGCGACAAGCCGATCAGCTCTGACGTTTCAGGCGGGGCCTCGTAGCTCAGGGGATAGAGCGGCCGCCTCCTAAGCGGCAGGTCGGTGGTTCGAATCCACCCGGGGTCACCAGACTGAATGAGGGGGCCGAAGCCCCGCTCAGATGTCCAGATGCTCGACGTTCAGCGCATTGGCCTGAATGAAGTCACGCCGCGGCTCGACCACATCGCCCATCAGTTTGGTAAAGATGTCGTCGGCTTCGGCCAGATCATCGACCTTGACCTGCAGTAAGGTGCGCGCTTCCGGGTCAAGGGTGGTCTCCCACAGCTGGCCGGGGTTCATCTCTCCCAGGCCCTTGTAGCGCTGCAGGGACAGGCCCTTTTCGCCCTCGGTCAGGATGGATTTCAACAGATCGACCGGCCCGAACACCGGCTGATCCCGTTCCTTGCGCACCAGACGGCCCGGCTCGCGGTAGATGTCGCGGTCACGCAGAGAAATCTGGCTAAGCCGCCGTGCCTCGCCCGAACGCAGGACGGCACCATCCAAGGTGCGCAACTCTTCCACACCACGCAAGATGCGCGACAGGCGGATGCCGTGGTCCTGGGTGATCCGGCCGTTCCAGCCGCGCTCGAACTCTGGCGCCACAAGGTTCAGGCGGCGGGCAACCTGGTCGGCGACGATCTGCAGATCACCATCGGCACGGCCCGGGTCAAAGGCGCCGGCGAGGGCGGCCTGTTCCAGAATCGCGCGCGGATAGTGCGTCGGAAAAGCATCCAGAACCCGGCGGAAGGCGCGAGCGCCCTCGATGACGCGGGCCAGATCAGCGCCGGCAATCTCTTCACCCGAGGCCATGCGCAGGACGGCACCTTCGACACCCATCTCGATCAGATAGTCGTCAAGCGCGGGCTGATCCTTCAGGTAAACCTCTGATTTCCCACGCGCGACTTTGTAAAGCGGCGGTTGCGCGATGTAGAGGTAGCCGCCTTCGATCAACTGCGGCATCTGGCGGAAGAAGAAAGTCAGCAGCAGCGTTCGGATATGCGCGCCGTCCACGTCGGCGTCGGTCATGATGACGACCTTGTGGTAGCGCAACTTCTTGATGTCGAACTCGTCGCGCCCAATGCCCGTGCCAAGCGCGGTGATCAGCGTGCCGATTTCCTGACTGCCAAGCATGCGGTCAAAGCGGGCACGCTCCACGTTCAGGATCTTGCCCCGCAGCGGCAGAACGGCCTGATTGGCGCGGCTGCGGCCCTGTTTGGCGCTGCCGCCAGCCGAGTCGCCCTCGACGAGGAAGATCTCTGACTTTGCCGGATCGCGTTCCTGACAATCGGCGAGCTTGCCGGGCAGGCTCGCCACATCCAGCGCCGTCTTGCGCCGGGTCAGATCGCGCGCCTTGCGGGCGGCTTCCCGGGCAAAGGCGGCCTCGATGATCTTGCTGACGATGATCCGGGCGGGACCGGGGTTTTCCTCGAACCATTCGCCCAGTTTTTCGTTCACCAGGTTCTCGACAGCCGGGCGAACTTCGCTGGACACCAGCTTGTCCTTGGTCTGGCTGGAAAATTTAGGATCGGGCACTTTGACCGACAGGACGCAGGTCAGGCCTTCTCGGGCGTCGTCACCGGTGAAGTCGATCTTTTCCTTCTTCGCAATGCCGGTGGATTGCGCATAGGCGTTAATGGTTCGCGTCAGGGCTCCCCGAAATCCCGCAAGGTGAGTGCCACCGTCGCGCTGCGGAATGTTGTTTGTGAACGGCAGTACGGTTTCATGGTAGCTGTCGTTCCACCACATCGCCACTTCGACACCAATGCCGTTCTTTTCGCCGATCATGTAGATGGGTTCCGGCATCACCGGCGCCTTGGACCGGTCAAGGTATTTGACGAATTCCCGAACGCCACCGTCGTAATACATCTCGACCCGGACAGGCTCGGCGGGACGTTCATCCTCCAGCACGATCTTGACGCCAGAGTTAAGGAACGCCAGTTCGCGTAGCCGGACTTCAAGGATCTTGAACTGGTATTCGAGGTTGGAAAACGTGCCCGTCGGGATGTTCGTCTTGGCGCTGGCAAGGAACCGCACCTCGGTCCCCTTGCGACCCGGAGCGGGGCCAACCGGATGAACATGGACGACGCAATCGCCGTGTTCGAACCGAGCATTGTATTCGGTATCATTGCGCCAGACGGTCAGTTCAAGCCATTCCGACAGCGCGTTGACGACCGAAACGCCGACGCCGTGCAGGCCGCCCGACACTTTGTAGGCGTTGCCGCTTTCGTCCGTGTTATTGAATTTTCCACCGGCATGCAGTTGGGTCATGATGACCTCGGCCGCCGATACGCCCTCTTCTTCATGCATATCGACAGGAATACCGCGGCCATTGTCGCGCACCGAAACCGAGCTGTCCGCGTGGATTTTAACACTCACCTCGGTCGCGTGACCGGCCAGCGCTTCGTCAATGCCATTGTCGACGACTTCGTAGACCATATGATGCAGGCCCGACCCGTCATCAGTGTCACCGATGTACATCCCGGGACGCTTGCGAACCGCATCTAACCCTTTGAGAACTTTGATAGAACTTGCGCCGTAGCTTTCGGTCTTGTTGGGCTCTTCAGCCATGTGCAGTGCACCCCTTCAATAGCGTGCAATTTATAGCGGTTTTGAGGGGGAATGTCACGCCGATGACACAAGATTCAGGGTCAGGTCAGCAGAATCGCGACCGCCACGACCAACAACAATCCGCCCGCAATCCGGTTGAGGGTCCGCACTCTTTCCGGTGAGGATAGAAGGCTGCGCGCCCCGGACAGGAACATCGCCAAACTCAAGTTTCCAGCCAACGGCACGGCAGCCGAAATTGTCAGGATGATCGCGATGTCAGCACGGTTCAAGGTTCCCAGATCGAAGAAACCCGGCAGCACGCTCATATAGAACAGGATGGCTTTGGGGTTGCCGATGACGGCGGCAACGCCGGTCATGAAACCTGCAAGCCGGCCTGGCCTGGTCAATCGACTGTCAGCCGCAACCAAGTTCCCGGATTTCCGAATGAGCATTAGGCCCATTACGGCGAAGGTCACTGCGGCAACGATTTTCAAGAAATGCAGGAACCCGCCATAGATCGAAACGATCCAACTGAGGCCAAAGATCGCGATGGCCGGCCACAGAAGATCGCCCAGCACCACGCCAACCGCCAACGGCCAAGCCGAAGCGAACCCGCCCGACAGGGACCGCGCCAGCAGTGCCACCCAAACCGGCCCGGGCACCGCCCAAAGCCCGGCCAAGGCCGCCGCATATACAGCAAGTTGCCATATGGTAATCGTCATTCGGACCTCAAACAGACTGTTCGACAGGCATCAACCCAGTGGAGTACACCCATGTTTTCAGTCTGATCTTGTCGCGATTTGCGCCACGCAAGACCCAAGACTGCCATGTGCATCCGACCTTGCCGTTGAAAGGGAACGATAATTCGTTAATTCTATCAGTCTTCATTTCCATTCCTGATCCGACTTTCGCCGCCCTCTTCGAGGACCGTCAGACTTTGGGCACGCGATCCCAGACTGTCAAAAAGGCCCGGTTCTGTGCCAGTCAAGAGCGCTTGTGCCCCCAAAAGACAAATTTCGTCATTAAGTGCAGCGCGGCGAACGGGATCCAGATGCGCTGCAACTTCGTCGAACAACAGGACCGGCGGCTGGCCAAGATCCTCTGCCAAGGCGCGCGCATTGGCCAGAATCAGGCTGATCAGCAGCGCCTTCTGCTCTCCGGTCGAGCATTGCTCCGCAGCAAGGTTCTTGTCTCGGTAAACAGCCGCGAGATCCGCCCGGTGCGGACCGAACAACGTGCGTCCCGCCGCCATATCGCGCCTACGCCCCTCCGCAAATGTCTGCGCCAGATCGGAGGCCCCATCTGCCGGGGCGACAAGTCTCAGATCTGCCCGTGGAAAAGCGGTTTCTGCGCTGTCCTGCGCCGCGATCAGCCGGGTCAGCGCCACCTGCCGGTTCAGAGTGATCTGGGTGCCTGCCTCCGCCATCTGAGCCTCCAGCGCGGCATACCAGTGCGGGTCCGTCACGCCGTCCTTCAACAGCCGGTTCCGGTCGCGCATCGCCCGGTCGTAGGCCAGCGAGACCTCGGCGTGGTCTGGCGCAAAGCTGAGCGTCATGCGGTCCAGGAATCGCCGCCTTCCCTCTGCAGCCTCTATCCATAGTCGGTCCATCGCAGGCACCAACCACAGGATGCGCAATATCCGCCCAAGCGCCAGCTGACTGGCCGCCTTGTCATCAATCCGCACCTCGCGCGCGCCTTCGCTGTCAGCCCAGGTTTCGACCTTGTGCGAGGACCCGCCAAAGCCGCGCACCTCAGCCCGCACCTTCCAGCCCAAGGCCTCAGACCGCCCCGCCAGTTCGCCCGTGGTCGCACGCCGCAGACCGCGCCCCGGCGAAAGCAGCGACACCGCCTCCAATATGTTGGTTTTTCCCGCTCCATTGGCTCCAGATATAGCCACCGGTCGCCCATCAAACTCCAGCCGCGTGGCGCGATGGCTGCGGAAATTCGACAGGGTCAGCGAGGTTATGGCCAGACCACTCACCCGCCAACCCCTTTCATTTGTTCATAAATATCCCGAAGGTCCGAAGGCGGCGCTTCGGGGTGGCAGTCACACACGCATCGGCATCACGACATAGGTCGCCGACATGTCATTGCCCTCACGCATCAAGGTCGGATCGCCGGAAGAGTTGAACAGGAATACTGCGTTCTCGCGGTCAACCTGGCCAGCGATTTCCAGCAAGTATTTGGCATTAAAACCAATTTCCAGCCGCTCCGCATGATAGGCCACCGCGAGTTCTTCCTCGGCGGCGCCCGAATCAGGGGCGTTCACGGACAGGATCAAACGGTCATCCTCCAGCGTCAGCTTTACCGCGCGCGAGCGTTCGGAGGACACCGTGGCCACCCTGTCCACCGCCTTGGCAAATTCTGCGGCATCGACCTCCAACCGGCGGGTATTGCCGGTCGGAATGACGCGCGAATAGTCGGGAAACGTGCCGTCGATCACCTTCGAGGTCAGCGTAACTCCCGGAGTTGCAAAGCGAATTTTGGTTTCCGAGACTGAGACGGCAATCTGGGCGTCATCATCTTCCAGAAGCTTGCGCAACTCTCCTACCGTCTTGCGGGGCACGATCACGCCGGTCATCGAGGCGGCGTTTTCCGGCAGAGGGGCGTCGATTTGTGCCAGACGGTGGCCATCCGTTGCGACACAGCGCAGCACCGGGCCATCGGTGGATTTGGCGACATGCATATAGACGCCGTTCAGGTAATACCTTGTTTCTTCGGTAGAAATGGCGAACTTCGCCTTATCGAACAGACGGCGCAGCACCTTGGCGGAGGCGGAGAAGTTGGTGGCGTATTCCGAACTTGCCATCACCGGGAAATCCTCGCGCGGCAGCGTCGCCAGCGAGAAGTTTGATCGTCCAGCCGCGACCGAAAGCCTGCCCGTGGCCGCGTCATCGACCAGGCTGACCAAGGCGCCATCGGGAAGTTTGCGGACAATCTCATGCAGCATCACCGCAGATACTGTGGTGGCTCCAGCGCGTTCTACCATGGCTGGTGCCCGATCGACGACTTCGATGTCGAGGTCGGTCGCGCGGAAGCTGACGGTGGAGCCCTCTGCCTCGATCAGCACATTGGCCAGAATCGGGATCGTGTTGCGGCGTTCGACCACCGATTGCGCCTGTCCCAGCGCCTTCAAGAGCGTCGCGCGTTCGATCGAGAGTTTCATCGTCCCATCCCTTTGTCTTGCCGCGACTTGAAGCGCGGGGCCTTGAACCTAGCGGGTTTCCGCCGTTGCACAAGGGGCTGCCCGCGAAGCGTCGGTTATCTGTCCGTTTTGTGTCGGTTCCCCGTCCCGCATCTGTACCGACACGCTGGCCGACGGGTTAAGGACCGCTTAACTTTGCATGAGCCGCTTGAGCAGTTGCAGATCGTCGGAAAGCTGGCTGTCGGTCGCCATCAACTCCTCGATCTTGCGGACGCCATGCATGATCGTGGTGTGGTCGCGCCCGCCAAACCTGCGGCCGATTTCGGGGAGTGAGCGCGAGGTCAGTTGCTTGGCCAGGTACATCGCAACCTGACGCGGCCTGGCGATGTTGCGCAGACGTTTGGGGCCGATCATGTCCGACAGACGGATGTTGTAATGCTCGGCGACCTTGCGCTGAATTTCCTCGATGGTCAGCTTGCGATCGGAAGCGCGCAGGATGTCGGCGAGGCAGTCTTGCGCGAGGTCGAGGGTAATCTCACGCCCGACCAGCGAGGCAAAGGCGAAGAGGCGGGTCAACGCCCCCTCCAGAACCCTGACGTTGGTGGTGATGCGGTGGGCAAGAAATTCTAGAACGCCATTCGCGATCTGCAGCCCGCGATACTGCGTTCGGTAATGTTCGGCCTTGGTTTGCAGGATACCTAACCGCAGTTCGTAATCCGTCGGATGCAGGTCAACCACCAGACCGCATTGCAGCCGGGACTTGATGCGGTCCTCCATGTCCTTGATCTCGCCAGGGGCGCGGTCTGCGGAAATCACGATCTGTTTGTTCTGATCGACGAGGGCGTTGAAGGTGTGGAAAAACTCTTCCTGCGTGGAATCCTTGCCGGCGATAAATTGCACGTCGTCTACCATGAGCACATCGACCGAGCGAAAGATTTCCTTGAAATCCATGATCTGGCGTTCACGCAAGGCTTGCACGAAGCGGTACATGAACTGCTCGGCGGACAGGTACAGCACGCGCAGATGCGGCTGGCGGGCCGAAAGCTCGTGCGCGATGGCATGCATCAGGTGCGTCTTGCCCAAGCCTACGCCGCCGTACAAAAACAAGGGGTTGAAGGTGACAGGGCCACCCTCGGCAACGCGGCGCGCAGCGGCATGGGCGAGTTCGTTCGGTTTGCCAACGACAAAAGTGTCGAAAGTGAACCGTGCATCCAGCGGAGCACCGGGCAGTTCCTCATCCGACGGGCGGGTCGGGCGCGCGCCAAGCCGGGGACGCGGCGCCTCAACCTTGGTGTCGGCCTTGGGCACGGTATCACGAGCGACGGTGAATTCAACGCGGTTCACCTCTGCCCCGGTTTGCTGCAACTGGCTGAGGATGTGATCGGCAAAATTGCGCGACACCCAGTTTCCGAAAAATGTGGTGGGAACGACAAATTGAGCAACCCCATTCGTCAGGGCTGCCAGTTTCAAAGGCTCTATCCAGGTCGTATAATTGTTTTGCCCCACGCGCGCGACCAATAGTTCGCGTGCCTGTCCCCAAGTCTCTTGCGTCATCTTTTCTGTCCAAGGGTTCTGCCCGACGCAGATGCCGGTGACCCTTCCTTTGCTGTTTGCCCGTCTGGATCCCCGACGCATTGGAGGCCA
>JAYSQA010000201.1:0-13472 GCA_043721775.1 Rhodobacterales bacterium | reverse complement strand
GTCTTCAGATTGCCGTCTTCAGATTGCCGTCTTCAGATTGCCGTCTTCAGATTGCCGTCTTCAGATTGCCGTCTTCAGATTGCCGTCTTCAGATATTCGCGCGCATGGGAATGCTGCTTTTCAAGGCCCGGGCGTCATGCTAGACGCCCGGCCATCTTTCCCGGCGCGGGACAGAGGTTCTGCGCCCCGCCTCATGGAGTCAAGACATGGCCACCGAACGCACGCTTTCCATCATCAAGCCTGACGCCACCCGCCGCAACCTTACCGGCAAGATCGTTGCCAAGTTCGAGGATGCCGGCCTGCGCGTCGTAGCCTCCAAGCGCATCCAGCTGACCGCTGCCACCGCCGGCGAGTTCTATGCCGAGCATAAAGAGCGTGGCTTTTATGGTGAACTGGTGGCCTTCATGGCGTCAGAACCGGTTGTCGTGCAGGTTCTGGAAGGTGAGAACGCCATCCTGAAGAACCGAGAAGTCATGGGTGCGACCGATCCGGCCGCCGCTGCCGAAGGCACGATCCGCAAGGATTTCGCGCTGTCCAAGGGCGAAAACTCGGTCCACGGCTCGGATTCGGCAGCCGCTGCCGCGCGTGAGATTTCGTTCTTCTTCTCGGGCCTTGAACTGGTCGGCTGATTTAGAACCTGTCGGGACCGGCCAAAGCTGAGGGCCAGCCAAAATTTTTCGCCGAAAAATTTTGGCCTCACCGCCGGATCACCGCGACTTTGATGACACCAAAGAAATCCAAGGCCGCTTCCAGTTCGGAGCGGCCTTTTGCATGGGTCTGCGCCACGAGTGCGTCGAACCGGATGCGCAGGGCCTGCTTTTCCGCGCCCTTGCAATCATTCCACGGGCGGCCCTGCAAGGCCATCACCAACACGTAATAGCCGATGAAATGCGGCGGCAACCCGGCCAGCAGCCAGCGGCGATAGGCCTCATCGGCACCAATCTCTTGCAACTCTTCGGCGGTGGTGATGCCGGCCTTGGCGAAAGACGCCTCGGTGGCGGGGCCAAGGTTGCGCAGGGTGGAAATCGCAGACATGGCACATCCCCAAAACACGAAGGGCCAGCCTGACGGCTGACCCGTGGTGTTGGCAATAGGCTGATCGTGGTCAGATCGCGGCCCAGTCGCGGATCACGGGCTTGGGGGCCGGGGTGCCCGCGGCTTGCTGCGGCGCAGGGCTTGTCTGACCCTGTTGCTGGGGTTGCGGTGCGCCGCTGGTTTGTTGTGTCGTGGACATGTGCTGCTCCATCGTCCGGTTGCGGTGTTCTGCTGTTCTGAAAGTATATCCGGGTCTGGGGCCAGATCGGGACCAAACCGTGTCATAAGCACGATATTTATTTGTCCTATGCCTTGTTTGCAATGGGATATCGCCCGCATGCCATGGTCTGCACATCACATCCTCGCGTTGCATCTGTGCTTCAAAACTGCGCTTCCCACCTGCGCCATAGCCTTTTCAAGCAGTCTGCGTGCAGCACTTTGCCTTCCATTGGGCAAAGATCGCTGTCCGGCTGCGGGCTGTTTCACGGCAGTTTGATGTGGCGGACCCGTGCCGCCGTGCCTTGTGGCCCCTAGGTTCGGCCATGCCAAACGGTTTCTGACATCTCAAAGCGGTTTGAAAATGCCACATTGCTGGAAAACTATGCAAAGAAGGAAGACTTTCCAAAATGTTTGCGGTAACAGAAAAAGCGGTTTGAATGGGTGGAATCATCGGTTCAGATCGTTTGGGTGCCTTGACGGGGGCGCAGAGGCGGTTAGGCTTGACGCTGACCTATGATAATGCGGTGGACAAGACAGTGAACGATCTAAGCCTCACCCCCAAGACCCTGCGCACCGATGTGCTGCGGCATCTGACATCCACGCTTGGCAAGGATGCGCCCAACGCCTCGGTGTTTGACTGGCGCATGGCCCTGTCCTTTGCGATCCGGGAACGGATTGTTGACCCGTGGTTCGCCTCGACCCGCAGGACCTGGTCCGAGGACCGCAAGCGCGTCTATTACCTGTCGATGGAATTCCTGATCGGGCGTTTGTTGGAAGATGCCTGCGTCAACCTTGGCCTGCGCGAAACGGCAATCGAGGTGATGGCGGGGTTCGGCCAGGATTTCCGCGCCATTGTGGAAGATGAACCTGACGCGGCGCTTGGCAACGGCGGCCTGGGACGACTGGCAGCGTGCTTCATTGAATCGATGGCCACGGTGGGTTGTCCGGCTTACGGCTACGGCATCCGCTACGAACACGGTCTGTTCCGCCAGCGCTTTGTCAACGGCCAGCAGGCCGAGGCACCGGAAGACTGGCTGATCCATCGCAACGCGTGGGAGTTTGACCGGGCCGAAAGCGTCTACACCGTGCCGTTCAAGGGCACCGTGGAAACCCGCGACGGCAAAGAAGTCTGGACGCCGGGCGAAACGGTTTATGCCGGCGCCTACGACACGCCGGTGATCGGCTGGCAGGGCAAATGGGCCAACACGTTGCGTCTTTGGTCAGCGCGTCCGACGACGCAGTTCGATCTGGAACGCTTCAACCGGGGTGACTATACCGCCGCCGCCGAGCCGGAGGCTTTGGCGCGTACCCTGTCCCGCGTGCTGTATCCCGATGATACCACCTATGCCGGCAAGGAACTGCGTCTGAAGCAAGAGTTCTTCATGACCTCTGCCGCCTTGCAAGACATCCTGCGCCGCTTCCTGTTCACCCACAGCGATCTGCGCGCCTTGCCGAAATACGTGGCGATCCAGATGAACGACACCCACCCGGCCATCGCAGGCCCGGAATTGGTGCGCCTTTTGACTGATGAACACCGCATGCCGTTCGGCGACGCGGTGGAAACCGCGCGCGGCTGTCTGGGCTATACCAACCACACGCTTCTGCCCGAAGCGCTGGAGCGGTGGGCGACCTTTACCTTTGGCAACGTCCTGCCGCGCCACATGCAGATTGTCGAGCGGATCGACGCATGGCACCGCCTGACTTATCCGTCGCGGCCGCATTACGTAGGCATCGTCAAGCACCATGAGGTGCGGATGGGCGAACTGGCCTTCATCATGGCGCACAAGGTCAACGGGGTTTCGGCGCTGCACACTGACCTTGTGAAATCCTCGCTGTTCCCGGAACTGAACAAGCTGCACCCTGACCGCATCATCAACCAGACCAACGGCGTCACCCCGCGCCGCTGGCTGAAGATGTGCAATCAGCCGCTTTCGGGCCTGATCACCGATACCATCGGTTCGGGCTGGGAAGACAACCTCGACCGGCTGAAAGAGCTGGAACCTCATGTCGAACAGAAGTCATTCCGCACTGATTTTGACGCGGCCAAGCGTCTGAACAAGGTGGCTCTGGCTGGCTGGATCAAGTCGCAATGCGGCATCACGGTTTCGCCGGACGCCCTCTTTGACATTCAGATCAAGCGTATCCACGAATACAAGCGCCAGCTTCTGAACATCCTGCAAACCGTTGCCCACTGGAACCGCCTGCGCGAAAATCCCGGCGGCAATCATGTACCGCGGGTGAAGATCTTCGGCGGCAAGTCAGCGCCGGGCTATGCGGTGGCCAAGGAAATCATCCACCTGATCAATGACGTGGCTGCCACCATCAACGCCGATCCGGTCACGGGCGACCTTTTGAAGATCGTCTATCCGCCGAACTACAACGTCTCGATGGCCGAACATCTGGTGCCTGCCGCCGACCTGTCGGAACAGATATCGACGGCGGGCAAAGAGGCGTCCGGCACCGGCAACATGAAGTTCATGATGAACGGGGCGCCGACCATCGGCACGCTGGACGGGGCCAACGTGGAAATCCTGCAAGAGGTGGGCGCTGACAACTTCTTCCTGTTCGGCATGACCACGGATGAGGCCAACAAGCGCCGCGAAGATGCCGACCAATCGCGCAAGGCGATTGAGGCCAGCCCGATGCTGCAAAGTGCTTTGCAGCAGATCGTCGAGGGCCGCTTCTCTCCGGGGCAGACCGACCGCTACTATGGGCTTGTCGATCGCGTCTGGCACCACGATTATTTCCTCGTGGCGGCGGATTTCGATGCTTATGATGCAGCTCAGGCGCAGGTGGATACGGCCTTTGCGGATCGGGATCGTTGGGTCAAGATGGCAGCGTTGAACACCGCCCGCTCGGGCTTTTTCTCTTCGGATCGCACGATCCGCAACTATATGCGCGACATCTGGGATATTCCGTCCGCTTTGTGACGGGGCCAGCAGACGAAAGGACGCCTGACATGACGACCCTCTCACTCGATTCTGGTGCGGCTCAGGCGATTGTAGAGGGGCGTCATGGCGATCCCTTCGCGGTTCTGGGACCCCATCCCAAGGGCAAAGAGTGGGTGGTTACGGTGTTTGTGCCGGGGGCGGCCAAGCTGTCCCTGGTGCCCGCGGGCAAGGGTGCCAAACTGGTTGAGGCTGCGGCGGTGCCGGGGTTTGCAGGCCTGTTTCAGGCGGTGTTGACCAAGAAGGTTGACTACCGCTTCCGCGCCACCTCGGAAGGGGCGGAGTGGGAGTTTGAGGACGCCTACCGTTATGGTCCTGTTCTGGGCGAGATGGATGAGTATCTGCTGGGCGAGGGCACGCACCGCCGCATGTGGCAGGTGCTTGGCGCGCATCTGATCAAACATGAAGGCGTTGACGGCGTGCATTTCGCCGTCTGGGCCCCGAATGCGCAGCGCGTCTCGGTGGTGGGTGATTTCAACATCTGGGACGGTCGGCGCAACCCGATGCGCAGGCGCGGGGCAACCGGCGTGTGGGAGATTTTCATTCCCGGTCTGAAGGACGGTGCCAGCTACAAATATGAACTGCGGATGCATGACGGCAGCCTGTTGCCGCTGAAGGCCGACCCGGTGGGCTTTGGGTCGGAACATCCGCCGGCCAATGCAAGTGTGGTGCGGGATATCTCGCCCAGGGTCTGGGGCGACGGCGGCTGGATGACCAGACGGCAGGCCTTGCAGAACATCGAAAGCCCGATTTCGGTCTATGAGGTGCATCTGGGGTCATGGAAACGCGCACCGGGCAACCGGATGCTGTCTTATCTGGAAATGGCCGAACAATTGGTCGATTACGTCGCCGACATGGGCTTTACCCATATCGAGATGCTGCCGGTGTCCGAATATCCCTTCGATGGCTCATGGGGCTATCAGCCGGTCGGCATGTTCGCGCCCACCATCCGCCACGGCACGCCGCAGGAATTCCGCGCGCTGATCGAGGCGGCGCATAACAAGGGCCTTGGCGTCTTGATTGACTGGGTGCCGGGCCACTTTCCGACCGACGCGCATGGCCTTGGGCAGTTCGACGGCACGGCCTTGTATGAACATTCCGACCCGCGAGAGGGGTTCCATCAAGACTGGAACACCCTGATCTACAACTACGGCCGGACAGAGGTTTCCAACTATCTGATTTCCAACGCATTGTATTGGCTTGAGGAATACCACATCGACGGGTTGCGGGTCGATGCCGTGGCCTCGATGCTGTACCGCGACTATAGCCGTGAAGCGGGCCAGTGGGTGCCCAACAAGGACGGCGGGCGCGAGAATTACGAGGCGATTTCCGTCCTGCAACGCACCAACATCATCGCTTATGGCGAGGTGCCGGGGATCATGACGGTGGCCGAAGAATCCACCGCTTTCCCGGGCGTGTCACGCTCGGTCGACAGTGGCGGTCTGGGCTTTGGCTTCAAGTGGAACATGGGCTGGATGAACGACACCCTGTCCTACATGCAGAAAGACCCGATTTACCGGAAATATCAGCACCACCAGATGACCTTCGGGCTGGTCTATGCGTGGTCAGAAAATTACATCCTGCCAATCAGCCATGACGAGGTTGTGCATGGCAAAGGCAGCATGCTGTCCAAGATGCCGGGGCTGGCGTGGGAAAAGTTCGCCAACCTGCGCGCCTATTACGGCTTCATGTGGGCGCATCCCGGCAAGAAGCTTTTGTTCATGGGGCAAGAGTTCGCCCAAGGGGCAGAATGGAACCACAACCAAAGCCTTGACTGGCATCAGCTTGAAATTCCTGAACATCTGGGCGTGCAGTCTTTGGTGCGCGACCTGAACCGGGTTTACCGTGACAACGCCGCCTTGCACGTCAACGACACCCGGGCTGAGGGGTTCGCGTGGATCGACGGCAATGACGCCGAAGGCTCGTCCTATTCTTGGGTTCGCAAGGGCAAGGCGGGTGATCCGATGGTGGCCATCGTCTGCAACATGACGCCGATCGAACGGCGGATCCGGCTGGGCCTGCCCTCCAAGGGCCAGTGGAGCGAAATTCTGAACACGGATGCCGCCGTTTATGGCGGCGGCAACCGTGGCAACATGGGCGGACTTTTGGCCGAGGCAGAGCCTTGGAATGGCATGGCCCACTCTGCCATGGTGACCGTGCCACCCCTGTCGACGCTTTATTTCCGGCAAGACTGAATTCAATGCGGCCTGGACCGCACATCTCGGGAGGATGATATGCAACCTAAACCCAATGCGCGGCTTTCTGCCCAAGCGATGGCGTTTGTTCTGGCCGGAGGGCGCGGATCGCGCTTGAAGGAATTGACCGACAGGCGGGCTAAACCGGCCGTTTATTTCGGCGGCAAGACGCGGATCATCGACTTCGCTTTGTCAAACGCGCTGAACTCCGGCATCCGCAAGATGGCGATTGCGACACAGTACAAGGCGCACTCACTTATCCGCCACATGCAGCGCGGCTGGGGCTTCCTGCGGGCGGAACGCAACGAATATCTGGATATTCTTCCGGCAAGCCAGCGGATGGATGAAACCAACTGGTATCGCGGCACGGCGGATGCCGTGGCGCAGAACGTCGACATCATTGACAGCTACAACGTCAAATATGCCGTGATCCTGGCCGGGGATCATATCTACAAGATGGACTACGAGATCATGCTGCAACAGCATGTCGACAGTGGCGCCGATGTGACCATCGGTTGCCTGACCGTGCCGCGGATGGAGGCGACCGCCTTTGGCGTGATGCATGTTGATGCGACGATGCGGATCACCCAGTTTCTGGAAAAGCCGAAAGACCCGCCCGCGATTCCCGGTGACCCCGACCACGCCTTGGCCTCGATGGGGATATACATCTTCGACTGGGCATTGCTGCGCGACCTGTTGATCCGCGACATGGCGGACGACAACAGCCAGCACGATTTTGGGATGGATATCATTCCGGCCGTCGTAAAAGGTGGCAAGGCGATGGCGCACAAGTTCAGCGACAGCTGTGTAAAATCGGGGCTGGAGCAGGAACCCTACTGGCGCGATGTCGGCACGATTGACGCCTTCTGGCAGGCTAACATCGACCTGACCGACTTTTTGCCCAAGCTGGATCTGTACGACAACGCCTGGCCGATCTGGACCTATGCCGAAAGTGTGCCACCGGCCAAGTTCATCCACAACGAGGATGGGCGGCGCGGCATGGCGGTGTCGTCGCTGGTGTCGGGCGATTGCATCGTGTCAGGGTCAGAGGTCAGCAGCTCGCTTCTGTTCACCGGCGTCAGGACACATAGTTATTCAAGTCTCGAATACTCGGTGGTGCTGCCTTATGTGACGGTGAACCGCAGTGCGAGCCTGAAGAACTGCGTGATCGACCGGGGCGTCGTGATCCCTGAAGGGCTGGTCGTGGGGGCAGATCCCGAGGACGACGTCAAATGGTTCCGGCGCAGCGAGGGTGGCATCGTGCTGATCACGCAGGATATGCTGGATGCACGCGCGGCCAAGCTGGGCTAGGCTTGTGCAGGGCGGAAAGAGCGGGGGGCCTACCCCCCCCTTCGATCAAGATAACCGAACGGGGGGCAGCCCCCGTCGTTGAACCGGAGAAGCGGGGGGCCAGCCCCCCGCACCCCCCGGAGTATTTGGACCAAGATGAAGAGGAAAAGTCGATGACGCTCAAAGGCCGGGTTTTGTCGGTTGCATCGGAATGTGTGCCATTGGTCAAGACCGGGGGCCTGGCCGATGTGGTGGGGGCTTTGCCCGGCGCGCTGGCGCCGTTGGGCTGGGAGATGCGGGTCTTGATGCCGGCCTATCGGGCCTTGCGGGCAAGGGCTGCGGATTGGCCGGAGGTCTGGCGCGAAGAGGGCTTATGGGGCGGCGTGGGGCGGGTGTTGCTGGGCCGGGTTGACGGGCTTGAGGTGATGCTGCTGGATGCGCCGCATTTGTATGACCGCGAGGGTGGGCCTTATTCGGGCCCCGGTGGCGACTGGTGGGACAATGCGCTGCGGTTTGCCGCTTTGAGTTGGGTGGCCGCTCGGATCGCGAGGGAGGGCTGCGGCGATGGCTGGCGCCCGGACGTTTTGCATGTGCACGACTGGCAGGCGGGGCTGGCGCCGGCGTATCTGGCCTATGGCGGCAGCGCGGGCGTGGGGTCAGTCCTGACGATCCACAACATTGCGTTTCAGGGCTGGGCCAATGCCAGCCAGCTTTTGGACCTGCGTTTGCCGACGGACCAGTTCTATCCGGGCGCTTTGGAGTATTACGGCGGTTTGTCCAGCCTGAAGGCCGGGTTGATCACCTGTGACCGGATCACCACGGTGTCTCCGACCTATGCGGCCGAGTTGATGCGGCCGGAGTTTGGCATGGGGTTGCAGGGGGTGATCGCGGCACGCGCCGCAGTTGTGTCGGGCATTCTGAATGGGGTGGATGTGGGGGTCTGGTCGCCGGAGGCCGAGTCTATCCCCTATTCCACAACCGCGATGCAGGGCAAGGCGGCCAACCGGGCGGCCTTGTGCGATGAATTTGGTCTGGATGTACCGGGGCCGCTGGCTATCATCGTCAGCCGGTTGACCGATCAGAAGGGCATTGATCTGGTGCCCGAGGTGCTGCCGGAGTTCATTGAGGCGGGCGGTGGGCTGGTGGTGCTGGGGTCGGGGGACCCGACGCTTGAGGGCGCAATGCGCGATCTGGCCGCGCAGTTTCCGGGCCGGGTGGGCTTGCGGATCGGCTATGACGAGGTGATGAGCCACCGCTTCTTTGCGGGGGGCGATGCGGTTCTGGTGCCCTCGCGGTTTGAGCCGTGCGGGCTGACGCAGATGTACGGGCTGCGCTATGGCTGTCTGCCGGTGGTGGCGGCGGTGGGAGGCTTGGCCGATACGGTCATTCATGCCAATCCGGCGGCCTTGTCGGCGGGGGTGGCGACGGGCATCACCTTCCATCCGACCGATGCCGTGGCCTTTGCCGTAGCGCTGCGCCAGTTGCTGACGCTGCATGCCGAGCCAAAGCTGTGGGCGCGGGTGCAAAGGAACGCCATGAAGCAGGATGTGTCATGGGGGTCTTCTGCCGCCAAATATGCCGCCCTTTATGAAGGGCTGATGGCGTGACCACACCGCGCAGCAATCTGCCCGGCACCTTGCCGGGGCTGACCTGTGCCTTGGGGCGTCCGTGGCCGATGGGTGCCACCGTGGACGAGGGCGGCGTCAACTTCGCCGTCTTCTCGGCCCATGCGCATTTCATCGAACTTTGCCTGTTCTCGGATGATGGCCGTCGCGAGACCGCCCGCCTGCTGATGACCGACCGCGAGGGCGATATCTTTCACCTGCGGGTCGAGGGGATGAAGGCCGGCCAACGCTATGGCTACCGCGCCCACGGGCCATATGCGCCAGAGGATGGCCACCGCTTCAACCCGCACAAGCTGCTCTTGGACCCTTACGCGCGGGCCTGGGATGGCCGCTTGCGCTGGTCGGATGCGCTGATGGGCTACCGGATCGGGTCATCGCGCAGCGATCTGTCTTATGACACCCGCGACAGTGCCTTTGCCGTGCCGAAATCTGTGGTGGTCGATGAACGCGCTTTGCCTGCTTTGCCGCATGGCCCGAACCGGCTGCTGGCCGACAGCGTGATCTATGAGGCGCATGTCAAAGGCCTGACCGCACGGCATCCGAAGGTTCCGGCGGGGTCGCGCGGGCTTTATGCTGGCCTCGCCCATCCGGCGATGGTCGATCATCTGGTCAAGCTGGGTGTAACGGCGGTGGAATTGCTGCCGGTGCAGGGCTTCTTTGACGACCGCTTTCTGGTCGCCAAGGGCCTGACCAACTATTGGGGCTATAACACCATGGGCTTCTTCACGCCCGAGCCGCGCTATGCCGCCCGCACTCCGCGGCCAGAGTTCCGCGAGATGGTCTGGCGGCTGCATGAGGCGGGCATCGAGGTTATTCTGGATGTCGTCTACAACCACACCGGCGAGGGTGACGAGTTGGGGCCGACGCTGTCGTTCCGGGGTCTCGACAACCGCAGCTATTACCGGCTGACGGGTGGTGGGCGGCATTATGCCAATGATTCGGGGACAGGCAACGCGCTGAACATCACGCATCCGATGGTGCTGCGGATGGTCACTGACAGTTTGCGCCACTGGGTGACGCATTTCGGGGTGGACGGCTTTCGCTTTGACCTTGCCACCAGTCTGGGCCGCGAATCGGGCGGCTTTGACCCGGGTGCCGGGTTCTTTGACGTGCTGCGGCAAGACCCGGTTCTGGCCGGTGTAAAGCTGATTGCCGAGCCTTGGGATATTGGCCCCGGTGGCTATCAACTGGGCGGCTATCCGCATCCCTTTGCCGAATGGAACGACCGCTACCGCGACGGCGTGCGCCGGTTCTGGCGCGGCGATGCCGGGTTGACACCAGACTTGGCCAAGCGCCTTCTGGGGTCAGCCGAGAACTTTGACCATGACGGGCGCAGCGCGTCAGCCTCGGTCAACTTTCTGACGGCGCATGATGGCTTTACGCTGCAAGACCTTGTCAGCTTTACCGTCAAGCGCAATCTGGCCAATGGTGAAGACAACCGCGATGGCCACTCCGAAAACCATTCCGACAATCTGGGGGTTGAAGGTGCCACGACCAATGCCCTGATCACCGCCGCCCGCAACCAGCGCAAGCGCAACCTTCTGGCAACGCTGCTGTTGTCGCAGGGCACGCCGATGATCCTGTCGGGCGATGAGGCGGGCCATACCCAAGGCGGCAACAACAACGCCTATGCGCAGGACAACGAGACGACGTGGATCGACTGGGCCAAGGCCGATACCGTGCTTGTGGCCTTCGTGGCGCGGCTGATTGCGATGCGCAAGGATCACCCGGTGCTGCGCCAGCGCCGCTTTCTGCATGGCCGCAAACGGTCCGCCGAAAGCCTGCCCGATGTGATCTGGCGTCATGCCGATGGCCGGGTGCCTGATCCGGCGGAATGGCATGACCCGGCCTTCCGCTGCCTGTGTCTGGAATTGCGCATGGCGGCAGAAATGCCGTTCAGCACCGACGTGATCTTTGCTGTCTTCAACTGCGGGCCAGAGCGCGCCTTGACGCTGCCCGACACCGAACCCCGCTGGCGGCTGATCCTTGACACGACCCAGCCTGCGGCCCCCGAGGTCAGCGCCGTGCCCGGCCTGACCGTTCCCGCCAATTCCGTTCTGGTCTTTACCGCTGATCCGCAAGGAGCGTCAAAATGAGTGTCATCACCGTCGCCACCCACCCTATCGCGGGCCAAAAGCCTGGCACCTCGGGCCTCAGGAAGAAAACACCGGTCTTCATGGGGCCGCATTATCTGGAAAACTTCGTGCAAGCGATTTTCGATGTGGTCGGAACGCGAAACGCAAATGGCGAAGGCAAGACCTTCGTGCTGGGGGGCGACGGGCGCTATTTCAACGACCGGGCGGCACAGGTCATCCTGCGGATGGCTGCGGCCAACGGGGCGGCGCGGGTGATCGTGGGGCAGGGGGCGCTGTTGTCAACTCCGGCTGCCAGCCATCTGATCCGGCTGAACAAAACCGATGGCGGTATCATCATGTCAGCCTCGCACAACCCCGGCGGCCCGCATGAGGACTTTGGCGTCAAGTTCAACATGGCCAACGGCGGGCCTGCGCCCGAAAGTGTGACCGAGGCGATGTTCCAGCGCACCACGACGATCACCGAATACAGGATATTCGAGGCGCATGACGTCGATCTGTCCAGCATTGGCCGCTCCACCCTTGGCGGCATGGTGGTGGATGTCGTGGACCCGGTGTCGGACTACGCGGCGCTGATGGAGACGCTGTTCGACTTTGACGCCATCCGCGCGATGTTTGGCCGGGGGTTCCGGATGCGGATGGATTCGATGTGCGCCATCACCGGACCTTACGCGGTGGAAATTCTTGAGCGTCGGCTTGGGGCTGCACCTGGCACTTGTGTGAATGCGCAACCCTTGCCGGACTTTGGCGGCATGCATCCGGACCCCAACCCGACCTGGGCCAAGGTGCTGATGGATGAGATGTTCGGGGCGAATGCGCCGGACTTTGGTGCGGCATCCGACGGCGACGGCGACCGGAACATGGTGGTGGGGCGCGGAATTTACGTGTCTCCGTCCGACAGCCTTGCGGTGCTGGTGGCCAACGCGCATCTGGCCAAGGGCTACAAGACGGGCCTGAAGGGTGTGGCGCGGTCCATGCCTACGTCAGCTGCGGCGGACCGCGTGGCGGATGCCTTGGGGATTGAGAAGTTCGAAACTCCGACCGGCTGGAAGTTCTTCGGCAACCTTCTGGATGCCGGGAGGGTGACGATCTGCGGCGAGGAATCTTTCGGCACCGGATCAGACCATGTGCGCGAAAAAGACGGGCTGTGGGCGATCCTTTTGTGGCTGAACATCCTCGCCGTGCGGGGTGAGACAGTGGCGGACATCCTGAAGGGCCATTGGCTGACCTATGGCCGCAACTACTACTCGCGCCACGATTTCGAGGCGATCGAGACGGCGAAGGCCGATGCGATGATGGCGGCACTGCGCGGGCGTCTGGCCACACTGCCGGGCACGCAGGTTGAGGGCATGACGATCTCTGCCGCCGATGACTTTGCTTATACTGACCCGGTTGATGGATCGGTCAGCCGGAACCAGGGTGTGCGCATCCTGTTCGCCGATGGCAGCCGGATCGTGCTGCGTCTGTCGGGAACCGGGACCGAGGGGGCAACGCTGCGGGTCTATCTGGAGCGCTATGTGGCGGGGCCGGAAGGTTTGGACCATGACGCGCAAGAGGTGCTGGCCCCGGTGATCCGGGCGGCGCATGCGGTGGCGGGGATTGCTTCGTTTACCGGGCGTGACGCGCCGAATGTGGTGACCTGAACCGGCAACCGGGGGGGGCTGTGCTCGGCCCCCCCCGGCCCCCCCTAGGCCAGGGCCGCTGCCGCGCCCCGGCACCCCCTGGCAGGGTATTTCTGCAAAGGGCAAGGGCAAGGAAACCACCTGCGCGGGTCGCTTGCGGCCAAGTGGTTGTCTGGGCTTGGCTTTTGCTTTGGCAAAGTGGGGGAATTGCGATGAATGATGCGAAACGGTCGGGGAGCCATGCCTGGCAGGCAGAGCGGTCGAAGAAGGGCACCGGGATTGGGCGGCCCTATATTGTGCGCAACATTCTGACCTATGATGTTTTGTTGGAAGAAAACCTTGTCCGGATCCTTGAACCGCCCCGGGTTTGCCGGAGACCAGATAGTTCGTGTCACGCGACGATATCGAGTGTGTTCAGGTTTGCATGGGACGCCTCCTCTGCCTC
>JAYSQA010000200.1:0-16661 GCA_043721775.1 Rhodobacterales bacterium | reverse complement strand
CAAACCGCCGAAATCCAGATCCGCATCGCACTGATGAACCGCTTCCCGGCCCTTGGAACGGCCGAAATCGTTCGCGCGGCCTGATGCTGACCGGGAAAGCGGCTACCTCGCCTCAGGCCCGAGTTATGCAACAACGCCCATCTGGTGCAAGCTGGCCCAACGCGGTAAACCAGCTTGCACCATGTTCCAGAACCGCTTCCAGTCCGGCGAGGTGCGTCGCACCGTTGCACCAATCCAGAACGGCGCGCAGTGAGATCCGTCTTAACAAACACCTAACAGAATTCTGAAACACTAACGAATTCAATTGCCTGCCAAGGATTGCACGCGTGCAATCCCAAGGTTTCACACCGGCACAAAGCCACCCTTGCCCGGATCAAACTGCTCTAATTCGCCCTCGCCGGTATTGTTCCAAAGGCCGTGCAGGGTCAGCATATCATCCGCAACTGCCTCTTTTACGAAGGGGAAGGTCATCAGGTTTTCCAGCGAAACCAGCACCGCCTGCTTTTCCAGCGCCACGATACGCTCCTCGGGCGGCAGCCCCACGACCCGGTTATACCCCGGCCGCAGAATATCCATCCAGCGTCCCACGAACGAAGATTTCTCCTCCAGCTGCGGTGCCAGACCTGAACACATGTCGTGGCACCCCTTGACCCCGCCACAGTTGGAATGGCCCAGCACGACGATATGGGCGACCTTCAGCGAGGTGACCGCATATTCCACCGCTGCCGAGGTGCCGTGATACTGCCCGTCCGGATTGAACGGCGGCACCAGGTTGGCCACATTGCGGTGAATGAAGAACTCCCCCTCGTCCGCGCCGAAGATCGAGGTGACATGAACCCGGCTGTCGCAGCAGGAAATCACCATCGCCCGCGGATGCTGCCCACTTTCCGCCAGCCTGCGATACCAGGCGCGGTTATCCTGATAGCTTGTGGCGCGCCAGCCGTGAAAGCGGCTTACCAGATAGGACGGCAGGGGGCGGGCTTGATTCATGCGAGGCTCCTGTAATGACGACTTACCCTAGTTTGCAATCGCAGCAAATTCGAGAGGATTCGTAGCCATTAAGCCGGTGCCATTCTGCCCCCGGGCAACCATTTCTTCAGCATGACAAGGCAGAGTAAACCTTGGGTGAGTAAGGAGTGTGGAATATGGCTGAGGACAACGTGGTGGCTTTGCGCCCCAATGATCGGCTGCGGCAGGATGCCGAGCCGATTGCAACGATTTATCGCAACCTTGGCACGGCTTCAGCCGAACAGGTGGTGACACGCGCCTTGACAGAGCTTGCGCTGACCATGTCAGGCCTTGCAGCGCAGGTGCAGGCCCACGATCTGGCCGACATGGCCCGCCAGTTGCGCCGCCTGCAACGGATGAGCGAGAACCTTGGCCTGGTCAGCCTTGGCCTGATTGCCGCCGATGTCCGCGCCTGTCTTGAACGCAGCGACGTTACGGCCTTTTCTGCCGTCTGGGCACGACTTTTGCGCGTGGCAGAACGTTGTCTGGCGGCCGACCGCAGCCTGTTGGGCCTGACCCAGGGCTAAGGTCTTGCAGCCGTCCGCGGAACGGCTAGGGTCACGGCACAGGAGAATGCCATGACCCAGCCTTGCTTTGCCGAGATTTCAGCACCCTTCCGCACATTGACCGTGGTGACGGCGGAGGATTGGCCCGATGTCCGCGACTTCCATCCCGCAAAAGACTGGCTTGCCGCCACCGGGTTCGAGGCCGGTTTGGGCGAACTGCGCCTGATCCCGGGGGAAAGCGGCGTGGCCTCGGCCATCGCCGGGCTGGGTACGGCCAAGGCCCGGGTACGGCTGCGCTTCGGGCTGGCCAAGGCGGTTGCAGGCCTGCCTGCCGGGAACTGGGCGCTGGATGGCGCTTTGTCGCCTACCCAGATGGATGAGGCCGTCCTGGCGTGGCTGCTGCAAGGCTACCGCTTCGAACGCTACCGTTCTGCCAAGCCCGCCTCTGCCAAGCCTGCCAAGGCACTGCTGCGCCTGCCTGGTGGCGTGGACGGCGCGCGCCTTCTCGCCATGGCTGAGGGTGAATTCCTGACGCGGGATCTGGTCAACACCCCCGCGTCCGACATGGGCCCAGAGGAGTTGGAGGGCGCTTTCATGGCACTCGCCGCCAGGTTCGGCGCTGCTACCACCGTCATTCGTGGCGATGATTTGCTGGTTCAGAACTTCCCGATGGTCCATGCCGTGGGCCGCGCCTCTAACCGCGCGCCGCGCATCATGCAGATGCGGTGGGGCTTTGCTGGCCCGAAGCTTACCCTCGTAGGCAAGGGGGTCTGCTTTGATACCGGGGGGCTGAACATCAAGCCCTCGTCAGGCATGAACCTGATGAAGAAGGATATGGGGGGGGCGGCTACGGTTCTGGGGCTTGCCCATATGATCATGGCGCTGGCGTTGCCGGTGCAACTGCGGGTCATCGTGCCAGCGGTGGAAAACGCCATCTCTGGCAATGCCCTGCGGCCCAAGGACATCCTGACCTCTCGCAAGGGCCTGACGGTCGAGGTGAACGACACGGATGCCGAGGGTCGTCTGGTTCTGGGCGACGCTTTGGCTTGGGCCGAGGAGGAGCCTTCCGACATGATCCTGTCGATGGCCACCCTGACAGGGGCGGCCCGGGTAGCGGTGGGGCCGGACCTTGCGCCCTATTACTGCAACGATCCGGGCGTGGTCTCGGCCCTGGAGGCCGGTGCCGTGGCGGGCTTCGACCCGGTCTGGCGCCTGCCCTTCCATGACCCCTATGAGGTGATCATAGAACCGGGGATTGCTGACCTGGACAACGCCCCCGGCTGGGGTTTCGCAGGTTCAGCCACCGCCGCCCTGTTCCTGCGCCGTTTTGTCGACAACCCGCGCTATCTGCATTTCGACATCTATGCCCACACGCCGTCGGACCAACCGGCCCGGCCCAAAGGCGCCGTAGGCCAAGGCGCCCGCGCGGTGCTTGGTGCGTTGCCAGCCATCTTGGGCCTATAGTTGGATCGCCGCCTGACACCCGCCACCGCCCGCGTGGCGCATGTGTCTTTGCGCGGCAAGGTTCAGGCTGCGGCCTATACCGACGGCCGCCGCCTCCAGATCGCCCCGCCTCTGGTCGACCTTCTGCGTGCCCCCACCGGCCGCCGCGAACGGCAATTGTGGCTGGGTGAGGGGTTCATCGTGATCGACCGCGACCAAGGCTACGCCTTCGGCTTTGCCGAGAAGGATGGTTACTGCGGTTGGCTGCCCGAGGAGTCGTTGGAAGACAGTCCGCCCGGCACCCACTGGGTCGCCTCGCCCGGCACACATCTTTATCCGGAACCAAAGTCATCCTCCAAGGAACTGGCCGCCTTGCCGATGGGGGCCAGACTGGCGGTGGCGGCCCGGATCGGCAAATACGCCGAGACGACGCAAGGCTATGTTCCCGCCAGCCACCTGTTGCCGATTGGGCAGCATCTGGACGACCCGGTCGCCGTGGCCGAACAGTTCCTGCATACGCCATACCTTTGGGGCGGCAACTCCCGGGCGGGTCTGGACTGTTCCGGTCTGGTCCAGGTTGCCCACCACGCCTGCGGGATAGCGCTTCCCGGCGACGCCGACTTGCAGGAAACGGCCGGTGCCGTGGTACAGGGCACATTCCGGCGTGGCGACCTGCTGTTCTGGCAAGGCCATGTCGCCATTGCCGTCGACGCAGACCACCTGATCCACGCCAATGGCCACACCATGTCGGTCGCCTGCGAAGGCATCGCCGCAGCCATCACCCGGATTGAGGCTGCCGAGGGCCTGACCCTGCGCAGCCACCGCCGCCTTTGAACGGGCGCCTGTAACTACTCGACCACCCGCACCGACTTCGCTTCCAGCACGCGCAGCACCTGAGTCAGGTCATGGCCGCGCCGCAGGATGCGGCCATCCATGCCCACCACCGAATATATGCCCTGCCTGGCCCGCAATGACGGGCGTTTTTCCACCCGGTACAGCGGCATCTCTGCGGTTCTGCGAAAGATCGAGAACACCGCCAGATCGCGCAGGGTCGACAGCCCGTAATCGCGCCACTCCCCCGCCGCGACCATCTTGCCATAGACCGAGAAGATCACCCCAAATTCACGCCGATCGAAACATACCTGCTCCGGCGGGCGATCGTTCAGTGGAAAGGGGGTCGGCGTCAAAACGGACATGTCACAAGATTATCGCTTCGCCGTTACAAATCAAGCGCGCCCTGCCGGCTTCATCCTGGCCCAAATCCACTTTTCCGCCACGCAATGACCCTGATCAGGCCGCGCCAAGGCCAAAGCCCCGCCACGAATCCCCTGCATGAAGAGGGTACAGAACGCAGCGGCTGGTGTGGCATGTTGTAGCCCCCACCAAGCAGGTCGTACCGGTCGCTGTGCTTGAAAGGGCCCTCACCAGAACGGTGGGGGCCTTTGCTTTACAGGGTCACGGGTAGGATGGGCCGTTGGCCCATGGCGGCTTACAAAAAGCCTTCCGCCAGCTGCAAAATCCCGGTCTCCTTGCCGCGCCAGTTCTTCTGCACCGCGTTCAGGCGCTTCCTCGCATAGGGGTGTTCCGCCTCCAGCGCGCCAAGCCGCACCAACAGCGCAGTGATCACCGCATCCGAGGCGCGGGCACCGCCGTCGACGATCTTCACCACGATGCCGCGCTTCAGTTCTGGCAAGATCGCGATGTGCACCGCTTCGGCGCCACCTTTCAGCGTCACCTTGCCATCCATCGCCCGCATCAGTTCCGTATCGGTCGAGGTGTCGCCCGCCACCAGTTCAGGATACTTCGCCATCGCGCGGCTCAGACGGTTCATCGCCCGGTCGCGCGCATCACCGTCCCCCGAAGCACCGGCAAAGCGTCCCATCGCCCGGGCCAGCCCGTGCACTGTGGTGGCAAAGTTCGGGGCAGAACACCCGTCGATGCCCCAGCCGGGACTCGTCTCGCCGGTGGCCTCCTCAACGGCCTGCTTCACCATGACCTGCAACGGGTGATCATGCTCGACATATTCCGACCCGCCCTTGATGTGCCGGTTCAGCGTCAGAAAGCCCGAGTGTTTGCCAGAGCAGTTGTTGTGGTACTGACACGGGCTTTCCCCGGCGCGGATCAACCTGTCGCGCTCGGTCTTGTCGCCAGGTTCATGCGAGCCGCAGCGCAGGTCACTTTCGCCCAAGCCCAGACCTTCCAGCCAGCTAGACGCCATCTTCACATGCAAAGCCTGTCCCCAATGGCTGGCACAGGCAAAGGCAAGTTGCGCCTCGGTCAGGCCCACGGCATCTGCCGCCCCGCTTTCGACCAAAGGCAACGCCTGGATCATCTTGCAGGACGACCGCGGGAAGATCACCTGATCGGGGTTGCCCCAGGCCTCGATGATCTCTCCCTTTTCATCGCAAATCACCGCATGACCCGCGTGAAAGCTTTCCAAAAGCCCGCCGCGCCAGGTTTCCACCATCCGCAGCGGTTGCCGGTTCGTCTCTGTCATGCCATTTCCCTCACGTTTCAGCGAAAACCTGCCCATGGGGCTTTCGCAAAAGTGCCATTGTCGTCTAGATATGGGATATCGAGTGAATATGGTCCGCGCCACAGGAAAAACCCCGCGTCAAAGGGTTCCGGGCGGGCACAGAGGCTTCTGGAGGCTTAAGGTATGACAAACTGGATGATGCGCGCCGCATTTGGTGTCGCGCTGGTTCTGACGACGAACGCGGGGGTTGCGCAGACCACCTCTGACAATCTGGTGGCCACCAAGACCGCGTGGAGCGTTTTTGCCGACACCAACCCCAAGGAATGCTGGGGCGTGTCCAAGCCCAAGGCAAGCGAGACCACCCGTGACGGCAAGCCAGTCACGGTCAAGCGCAGCGACGTCCTGTTGTTCGTGACCTTCCGTCCCGGTCAGACGGGCGGCGAAACATCGTTTACCGGCGGCTATGCCTTTGCCGACAAGTTGAACGTGGATGTCACCATTGACGGCCAGACCTACCAGATGACCACCAAGGGCGAATGGGCCTGGGTCGCTACGGCCGAGGATGATGCAAAGCTGATGGCGGCGCTGCAAAAGGGCTCGGAGGCCACGCTAAGCGCCCACTCCGGCAAGGGCACGCAAACCAAGGACACCTTCAGCTTGTCAGGCTTTACCGCCGCGATGGCCGAAGCCGCCAGCCGCTGCAAGTAAGCGGCGGGCAGCTTCGAAGCTCACTGGTTCACGGTAAAATCCAGATAGGTCAGCGTTACATGATTGGTCATGTTGGCGATCAGGACTGAGTCGTAGTTCACACCGCTGCCATCAACGTCAAAGTACAGGTTTCCGGTCGTGGTATCATAGATGACGTATTGGGTGCCGGTATGGGCGGTGGTGACACCAGCCCCAGACAGGAACTCGGCTGCGGTCAGGACGTTTTGCCCGTTCAATCCGGTGGACCACCAACCGGCGATGCCGATCTTGTCTTCGGCATGTTTCATGTCGGCGATGGTATCATAAGCAGGATCGGGGGTCTCATCGCCGAAATTGAAATGATCCACACCGGTGCCGCCGCTGACCATATCGAAGTCATTCATCCAGATCACATCGTTGCCCGACCCGCCTGACAACGAGTCGTTTCCGGCGCCCCCGTACAGCGTATCGTTTCCGCCAGCGCCGCTTAACGTGTCACTGCCGTCATTCCCCCAAAAAGTTTCGGCACGCACCGAACCGGTCAAACGGTCGCCAAAGTTGCTGCCGACCAAAGACTCGAACCCGATGGCGGTTTCCACATTGCCGTAGCCGTCATCCAGCACGTTCTTTGTGGCAATCGTCAGATTGACCACAACGCCGTGGCCCGAGGAATCGACATCCCAGAAACCAAGCACATCGTTGCCGAGGCCGCCATCGTAATAGTCACGGCCCTTGTCGCCGCCTATGTTGTCGTTGCCCAGGCCGCCGTAGATGGAATCGTTGCCATCGCCCCCGTAAAGCCCGTCATTCCCGGCAGCACCGTACAGGCTGTCATTGCCCCAGCCGCCCCAAATGGTGTTATTGACGGCTGACCCGATAAGTTTGTCCGCGAAATCAGAGCCACTCATGTTCTGGAAATGCAGCGCCGTTTCATGGAAACCGTAGCCGTCATCAATGATTTGCCCGGTCGCCAGCGCAAGATTGACCGTCACCCCATGGCCGGTATACCAGAAATCCAGTTCGTTGATCCCAAGGCCGCCGTCCAGAACATCCTTGCCAGCGCCCCCCAGAACCTGGTCGTTGCCTATCCCACCGTAAAGGGTGTCGGACCCGTCACCGCCATCCAGGTAATCGTTGCCGGAACTCCCGGTCAGGGTATCGTTACCGGCAATGCCAAACAGAGTATCATTGCTTAGGCCACCCGTCAGACGATCCGCGAAGCCAGAGCCCTCGAATTTCTCCACACTGGTGGCGGTTTCCACATTGCCGTAGCCGTCGTTCAGAATGTTGCCGGTGGCACGGGTCATATTGACCGTCACACCATGCAAGGTGACGTCGGAGAAATACACACCGTCATTACCCGTGCCGCCGAAAAAACGGTCAACCCCGGTGCCACCGTTCATCCAGTCATCGCCACCGTTGCCTTGGATCGTGTCGTTCCCGGCGTATCCCGAAATGTCTTTACCCCAGTCATTTCCGATGATCAGATCGTCGCCCGCACGCGCGAGCGCGGCAAGCGTGCCGATGTCTGGCGTCGAGACACCCGATACGCCACTGGTCAAGCCAAGCGCCAACGTCGAATAGCCAGTAAGCGCTGCGGACAGTCCTGTGTAGTGTACCAATTGCTCGGCACCGTCAAAGCCATCCAACCCGGTGACGATCCCGGCGGTCGGGATGCCAAAGCCATCATATAAAAAGCCTGTGCCGATCAGCACGACATGATACCCCAGCGCCGAAACATACGTCATCGACGTGGCCGATCTCAGCGATATCGTCCCGCCGGACAGCATGTCATAGCTGTCAAAGTCGCTGGTGCTGATTATGTTGAAAACGGCCACTTTCAATCTCCACTGTGCTGGGTCACTAATTATTTACCACAACGTTAAATCAGGCTTTGCGATTTCCGTAAAGAAATTTTCGATTCAGCCGCAAAAGCAACCATAGGTTCATCCGTCCCGTTGCAAGCCGGTTTTCTTTCCCCTGCGCATGCCCTATACGCACCGCTTCAGGAGCCATACCCATGACCGAAACCACCGCCCCCCAAGCCCCTCTGGTTCAGGATCTTCTGACCCTGCCGCGCAAGCTCCCCGAAGGTGGCAAGACCAACATCATCGGCCTGACCCGCGACCAGCTGCGCGACGCACTGATTGCGGCGGGAACGCCCGAGAAGCAGGCAAAGATGCGGGTTGGGCAGGTGTGGCAGTGGGTCTATTACTGGGGCCTGCGCGACTTCATGGCGATGAGCAATCTTGCCAAAGATTTCCGCCTGATGCTGACGGAAAAGTTCACCATAGACCTGCCCAAGGTGGTGACACGGCAAACATCCGAGGATGGCACCCGCAAATACCTTGTCCGCATCGCAGGCGGGCATGAGGTCGAGGTGGTCTATATCCCCGAAACTGACCGGGGGACGCTGTGCATCTCGTCCCAGGTCGGCTGCACGCTGACGTGCAGCTTCTGCCACACCGGCACGCAAAAGCTGGTGCGCAACCTGACGGCGGGCGAGATCGTCGGCCAGGTGATGCTGGCGCGGGATGATCTGGGCGAATGGCCGGTCAAGGGCCAGCCCAAGCCGGAAATCAGGCTGGTGTCGAACGTCGTTCTGATGGGCATGGGAGAGCCGCTGTACAACTTCGAAAACGTCCGCGACGCGATGAAGATCGTGATGGACGACGAGGGCATCGGCCTTGGCCGCCGCCGGATCACCCTGTCAACCTCTGGCGTTGTGCCGGAAATTGCCCGCACTGCCACGGAAATCGGCTGCCTGCTGGCGGTGTCCTTCCATGCCACGACGGACGAGGTGCGCGACAAGCTGGTGCCGATCAACAAGAAATGGAACATCGCCACCCTGCTGGACGCTCTGCGCGCCTATCCCGGGCTGTCGAATTCCGAGCGAATCACCTTTGAATATGTGATGCTTGATGGGGTGAACGACACCAAGGAGGATGCATTCAGGCTGGTCGAATTGCTGCGGGGCATTCCCGCCAAGGTGAATCTGATCCCGTTCAACGAATGGCCGGGTGCGCCCTACAAACGCTCCTCCGGTAACCGCATCCATGCCTTTGCCGACATCATCCACAACGCCGGCTACGCCTCCCCCATCCGCACCCCACGCGGCGAGGATATCATGGCGGCCTGCGGGCAACTAAAATCGGCGACAGAAAAGCAGCGCAAATCCGCCCTAAAGGCGGCTTCGGCAGCGGAATAAGCTTTCACGGGGCCCGCAAAGGGTCCACAATGCCGCCCACACCCGGGCAATGCCCCGGCCCCTCAGAGCGAAAGCCGAACCTTGCGTCCTGCGTTTCCTCTGCGCCTTTCACATAGGCCCCTGAATGACCATTGACACTAACGTCGCGCAATCGTCGCGGCAGGAAAGCGCCCGGCACTGGGTCGTCAAGCTTGCCCGCTATCGCGAACCCTCCACCCTTCGCAGCCTGTTTGAACTTTCGGTGACGCTGGTGCCTTTCCTGCTGCTGTGGGTTCTGGCTTGGGCCGCGCTGGAGGTGTCGCCCTGGCTGTCGCTGGCGTTGGCCATGCTGAATGGCGGCTTTTTGGTGCGAATCTTCATCATCCAGCATGATCTGGGCCATGCGTCGTATTTCGCCAACCGGACGGCGTCTGATTGGCTGGGGCGGGCTTTGGGGGTGATCACGCTGACGCCCTATGATGTCTGGAAGCGCACCCATGCGATCCACCACTCCCACCACGGCGATCTGGATCACCGCGGCATCGGCGATGTACTGACCCTCACGGTCGAGGAATACCGTGCCCGCAACCGCTTTGGCCGGCTGATGTACCGGCTGTACCGCCACCCACTGGTACTGTTCGTGCTGGGGCCAAGCTATCTGTTCATTCTGCACAATCGCCTGCCCTTCGGCCTGATGAAATCCGGCTGGCGCTACTGGACTTCGGCCATGGGGACCAATGCGCTGATCGTGCTGATCGTCAGCCTGATCCTGTGGCTGGGCGGGCTGATGCCGTTCCTGCTGATCTACATCCCCACCTCAGTCATCGGAGCAACCATTGGCGTCTGGCTGTTTTATGTTCAGCACCAGTTCGAAGAAACGCATTGGGCCAAAAACGCGGATTGGCAACTGCACGACGCGGCGCTTGAGGGTTCCTCGCACTACCAGTTGCCGCAGCCGCTGCAATGGATGACCGGCAACATCGGGATCCACCACGTTCACCACCTGTACAGCCGCATCCCCTTCTACCGCCTGACGGAAGTGCTGCGCGACCAGCCTGAGCTGGCGCAAGCGCAACGGATGACCATCCGCGAAAGCCTGTCCTGCGTGAAGCTGAAACTGTGGGATGAGAAGACCCAACGTCTGATGAGCTTCCGCGAAATGCGGAGCCTTTACGGCATCGGCTGACCCCCTTCATTCTGGCGCAAATATCCCACAGGGGCGCGGGGGTGTGAAGCCCCCGCTCTTTGGTGCGGGTGCGAGGGTGCGAAACCTCCGCTCTTCCTACTTAAGTACGCCGTTCGCTTTGGCGGTGAAGGTGGCGATATAGTCCATCAACCCGGGTGACAGTGCATCATAGGGCGGCAGGCCCAGTTCAGTCAGCCTTGCGCGGATACCGTCCATCTTGGACGGATCGGTGCCACCCTCGATGACCGAGGACACAAAAGCCGCAAAAGTTGGTGCAGCCCAGCCATCGCCGCCCAATTCGGTGTGGATAAAGGTCAGCCCGGTAAAGGGATGGTTCGGCCGAGTGACCGGGCCATGCATGTGCACCCCGCAGGCCGTGCAGGCATGGCGCTGGATCAGGGCGTTAGGATCAACCATCTTAAGCTTGTCGCCGTTCCTGGTGACCTTGACCTTGTCCGAAGTCACAACCGCAACCTGGCTGAAGGTGGCGCCCGCAGGCTTCCAGCATTTCGTGCAGCCGCAGACATGGTTGTGCAGGCAATCGCTGCCGATCTCGACCTCAACCGCGTCCGTCGCACAGTGGCACGTCAGCGTGGCGCCGGCAAATCCCGCGCCTCCGGGCCTTACCCCGCCGTCAACTGACGGATGGATGGAAATAGTGGCCAAATTAACCTCCCTTGAAATGGTGACCCGGGCCGCTCTGCGTCGGTCCCGCCCGTCAAGTTAAACTCAACACGGCTGAGTCGCACAAGCCCCGTTCTGCCGCTTGGCCGTGACCCAAGCGCCTGTTAGCCTGCCGTCATGCTGATCCCCAACGCCTTGGCCCGCCGCCTGTTCCTTGACCGTCACCTTTTGTCCGAGGCTCCTGCCGGCCCGGCCTATGGCGCGGCGCTGGCTGCGCTGATCGACCGCATCGGCTTTGTGCAGGTCGACAGCATCAACACTGTCGAACGCGCGCATCACATGATCCTGTGGTCACGCCGCCAAAGCTACAAACCCGAGGCGCTGCACCGGTTGATCGAGAAGGACCGCCTGCTGTGGGAACACTGGACCCACGACGCCTCAATCCTGCCGGTGCATCTGCACGGCCACTGGCACCACCGCTTCGCCAGCGACGAAATCCGCCTGCGCAAGAACTGGCCAAAATGGTTCCGTCCCGGCTACGAGGCGCAGTTTGACACCATCCTGCGCCGGATCGAGGCGGAAGGCCCGCTGACCACTTCCGACGTCGGCGAAGGCGAAGAGCGCGGCAAGGGTGGTTGGTGGGACTGGCATCCCTCTAAAACCGCGCTGGAATGGCTGTGGCGCACCGGGCAACTGGCGATCACCCGGCGCGAAAGTTTTCGCAAGGTCTATGACCTGACCCGCCGTGTCATTCCAGAGGTACATCGCACCCCGTTGGGTGACCGGGCCGCGATGGTGGATTGGTCTTGCAATGCGGCGTTGGACCGGCTGGGCTTTGCCGATGCCAGCGAATTGCGGGGCTTCTGGCATCTTATAACGCCCGAAGAGGCGAAGCAGTGGATCGGGGCCGCGATGTATCGCGGCGCGGTCGTGCCGGTTGACATCGAGGGCGCGAACGGCAGCCGCAAACGCAGCCTCGCCCGGCCAGATGCGCTGGAAGAGGCGGCGAAAGTACCCGAACCTTCGAACCGCATGCGCATCCTGTCGCCGTTTGATCCCGCCCTGCGCGACCGCGACAGGGCCGAGTTTCTGTTTGGCTTCCGCTACCGGATTGAGGTCTTTGTCCCCGAACCGCAGCGCCGATACGGCTATTACGTCTTTCCGGTGATGGAAGGGACCCGCCTGATCGGCCGGATTGATACGAAAGCCTACCGGGACGACAGCACCCTGCGCATCCGTGCCTTTTGGCCAGAGGCAGGCGTGACGATGGGTTTGGGTCGCCTGAAACGGCTTGAGGCGGAACTGGACCGCCTTGCCCGCTTTGCCGGGTGTGACCATGTGGCGTTCAGCGACGGCTGGCTGCGCGAGACCCTGCCGCAGGAATGAGTATTTGTGCCAAGGTGAATGGGAAAATCAGAGCCCGTTGAGGCAGGCTTCCGTCAGCGATGCGTTGGGATCAGCCAAAGCGTCGATCACGTCGAAATGGTGCTTGTCCGGTTCCACTGTCCCCGGACAGGCCCAGGCTTCCGACAGGGTGCGGGCCTGCCACAGAAAGGCAGGACGCTCATCCCCGCCGACCCAGACATGGGCCTGACAGTCCGCACGCAGCGCAAGACGGGCCGGGCTTTCGTGGGCAACTTCCGCCGGATCCAACCGCAAATCACCGTTCATCGCGGTCAGCCGAAGCGGCTCCAGTTCTGAAAGCGCAGAGATCGGCACCACGCGGCGCACCTGTGGCAAAGCCACATCGGCGCAGCCCATCCGCGCCGCCAGATGCCCCCCGGCGGAATGTCCGGTCACCACGATCGGCCCGGCCACCAAAGCCGAGGCCGCCTTCACCGCCTGTGCAACCTCTTGCGTGATCTGCGATATCCGGGCCGTCGGGGCCAGCGTGTAGGATGGCATCGCGCAGGCCCAGCCCCGCGCCAGTGCCCCCGCCGCCAGATGCGACCAGCTTTGGCGGCTGAGAGAAATCCAATAGCCGCCATGCACAAACATTAGCAACCCTTTCGCGGTGCCCTCTGGCTGGAACAGGTCGAAGCGGTTGCGCTCGCCCGGTCCGTAGCCAAGGTCCAGTTCAGCCCTTGCGCCAAGGCTTTCCCGAAAGGCCCGGGCCGCTGCCGTCCACCTCGGCGGGAAGGCACCGGCGTCTGGGATGAAGGCGCCGTTCTGATAGGCGCGGTCGGGGTCGAGTGTCGGGATCATGTGCTTCACATGTTAAGGAGGCTTACCGGGCACGGCAGGCGAGGCTAGACTTTTCCACATCCCTGCGGCATTGCAACAGCAACGAGACAAGGAGGCCCACTTATGCTCGATTCCGTTACCGATCTGCACGCAATTCTGAAAGACCCTTCGCTGGTTCCCAACAAGGCTTACATCGCCGGGGAATGGGTGGATGCGGCGGATGGCGCGACCTTTGCCGTGATCAACCCGGCGCGCGGCGACGTGATTGCCCTTGTGCCGAACCTGACCCGCGCTGATGCCGCCCGCGCCATTGCCGCTGCCGACAAGGTGCGCCACGAATGGGCCGCCCGCACCGGCAAGGAACGGGCATCCGTGCTGCGCAAGTGGTTTGATCTGTGCATGGCGAACGTGGATGACCTTGGGATCATCCTGACCGCCGAACAGGGCAAGCCGGTGGCCGAGGCCAAGGGCGAAGTGGCTTATGGCGCGGCTTACATCGAATGGTTTGGCGAAGAGGCCAAGCGGATTTACGGCGAGACGATCCCCGGCCACCAGCGCGACAAGCGCATCACAGTGATCAAGCAGCCGATAGGGGTTGCCGCCTCGATCACCCCGTGGAACTTCCCCAACGCTATGATCGCCCGCAAGGTCGCGCCCGCTTTGGCTGCTGGCTGCGGCTTTGTCTCACGCCCCGCAGCCGAAACCCCGCTGTCGGCGATTGCCTTGGCGGTTTTGGCGGAGCGGGCTGGGGTTCCAGCGGGCCTGTTCTCGGTGATCACCTCAAAACGGTCGTCCGAGATCGGCAAAGAGTTCTGCGAGAACCCGGCGATCCGCAAGCTGACCTTCACCGGATCAACCGAGGTGGGGCGTATCCTGCTGCGGCAGGCGGCGGAGCAGGTCCTGAAATGCTCGATGGAGCTGGGGGGCAATGCGCCCTTCATCGTGTTTGATGATGCTGACCTTGATAAGGCTGTTGAAGGTGCGATGATTTCCAAGTTCCGCAACAATGGCCAGACCTGCGTTTGCGCGAACCGGATTTATGTGCAGGCCGGGGTTTATGATGCCTTTGCTGAAAAGCTGGCGGTTGCCGTCAGCAAGCTGTCGATTGGCGATGGGTTGACGGCTGGAACCACCACCGGCCCGCTGATCAACGAAGCCGCAGTTGAGAAGGTTGAAGAGCATATCGCTGATGTGCTTGCCAACGGCGGCAAGATCATCACTGGCGGCAAGCGGCATGCCTTGGGCGGCACCTTCTTTGAGCCGACCGTGGTGACCGGCGTTCTGCCGACCGCCAAGGTCGCGACCGAGGAAACCTTTGGCCCGCTCGCCCCCCTGTTCAAGTTTGACACCGAGGAAGAAATCATCCGCCGCGCCAATGACACGATCTTCGGGCTGGCGTCCTACTTCTACTCTCGCGACATCGGGCGCGTCACGCGGGTGCAAGAGCAGCTGGAATACGGCATGGTGGGTGTGAACACCGGCCTGATCTCGACCGAGGTGGCGCCGTTTGGCGGCGTCAAGCAATCTGGCCTTGGCCGTGAGGGCAGCCACCACGGGATCGAGGATTACGTGGAACTGAAGTATATTTGCCTGTCGGTCTAAGGCATCCGGGTCTCGCAAACGTGCCGAAGCGCCCGCTGGTCATGCCAGCGGGCGCTTTGCATTGCACCAAGGCCCTGATTTCTGGCGGCATTCGGGCTTTCAGGCTGTCGAACTGCGCCAAGCTGCGGACTGTCGCAAAAGCTTGGCGAAACTGAAACTCTGCCGTCATGTCAAACGGATACCGCACGTCAGGGATTGAAAACCCAAAGCAGCCCTGCCTGCCCAGCCCAAAAGGCCGGGTCATGCCGCAGGGCTGAGATGATTTGACAGGAGATCGACATGACCACCCTCACGGGACTTCTCTCGGGCGCAAGCCTTCTGGCCGTGATGGCCTTTGCCGCTACCCATGCCGACGCGATGGCTGATCTGGAAACTGCCGCCAAGAAAGAAGGCGCGCTGACCGTCATCTCCCTGCCGCATGACTGGTGCAACTACGCCGCCGTGATTGACGGCTTCAAGTAAAAGTACCCCGAAATCACCGTCAACGAACTGAACCCCAACGCCGGTTCGGGCGACGAGATCAAGGCCAACAAGGACAACACCTGCCCGCAATCGCCCGACGTCATCGACGTGGGCCTGTCGTTCGGCCCGGCTGCCAAGAAGGATGGCCTGATCCAGGCCTAAAAAGTTTCCACCTGGGTGACATTCCGGATAGCGTCAAGGATGCCGATGGCTTCTGGTACGGCGACTATTATGGTGTTCTGGCCGTGGGCGTGAACAAGGACGTGGTCAAAGCGGCTCCGACCAGCTTCAAAGACCTGACCGACCCGAAGTTCGCCAACTCGGTCGCCATCCCGGGCGATCCGCGCACCGGCAACCCTTCGATGATGACCGTTTACGCTTCGGGCGTCGCCTCTGACAGCAAGCTGGCTGGCGCTGACGCGATGAACGCCGGTATCGCTTACTTCATGGCGTTGAAGGCTTCGTCGAACCTCATTCCGGTCAACGGCTCGGCTCAGAACCTGGCACAGGGCACCACACCAGTCTACTTCGACTGGAATTATGACCTGCTGGCAATGCGCGACAAACTGGCTGGCAACCCGCCGGTTGACATCGTCATCCCGTCGGACTCGGTTATCGCCGGCGTCTATGTGCAGGCGATCTCGGCCTATGCGCCCCACGTCAACGCGGCCAAACTGTGGATGGAATACATCTACTCTGACGAAGGCCAGATTGGCTGGTTGTCGGGCTACTGCCACCCGATACGCTTCAACGCGATTTCGGCGGCTGGCAAACTGTCGGCTGAACTGTTGGCCAAGCTGCCCCCGGCTGACGCCTATGCGAAAGCCGTGTTCCTGTCGCTGGACGAGCAGGGTGCTGCCAAGACCGCAACTGCTGACAACTGGGCCAAGGAGAAGGGGGCAAAATAAGCCCCTTGCCCGGGGCAATTGACCCCTTACCCGAGGGGAAGCGGCGCCCCCCTCGCTTGCCTTCGGGTTTCCCTTATGCCTCGGCGAAAGACCAGACGCGTGACAGAGATCAGCACCGCGAAAACCCCGATTGCGGCCAGAACCCTGAACTGGTCATGGCTTGGCACGTTGCCCTATTTTTCATTCACCTTCATTTTCCTGATTGACCCAGTCTCTTACCTTGTCATCGGCGCGTTCCAGTCACCCGAGGGGCGTTGTTTCTCAACTCTGACCTTTGAGGATTCACACCGTGAATTCATGCGGTTAGACTGGCCGCATAAGCAAGCCATCACCCGCCTGCTACCGCACGGCGAACTGGTCCAGCTACACTGCGGCGCTTCGCAAGCGG